>JAYTSJ010000183.1:0-11739 GCA_043745725.1 Gammaproteobacteria bacterium
TCCACACTTGCACCTTTGTGGGTGTTAGAAAAAACACCTATCGATAAAGTGGTGTGGTTGATTCAACCGCGTGTATTAGCTGCACAAGCCTTGGCACAACGTTTGGCAGAATTGGTAGGTGAAGAGGTGGGTCAAACTGTTGGCTACCAGGTACCTTACGATAATTGCAGCGGCGACAAAACGCGGTTGTTATTAATGACACCAGGAATTTTGTTACAACACTTATTGCAAAATCCTACGCTGGATAATGTTGCCTGTGTAATGCTCGATGAAATTCACGAGCGTTCAGTTAATCAGGATGTTGCCTGGGCCTGGTTGCAAGAAGTGCAAATTCTGCGTGATGATTTACAGCTAGTGCTAATGAGTGCAACACCAGACCCGGCATTGCAACAAAAAATTGCGCAGCGTTTATTTACACCCGGAAAATGTTTTCCGGTGACGACTGCATTTTTACCGGCGAAAACGAATGCACCTTATCCTGAAAAGTTGGAGGAGCATTTGCTTCGCGCATTAGCCTCCTACCCAGCTTGGCAAAATTCTACCACCCTGGTTTTTTTACCTGGTTGGTATGATATTGAAAAATGTACGCAAGCAATTCAACAGGCTTATCCTGCATTAGCGGTTTACCGTTTACACAGCCAGGTTCCTTCTGCGGAACAAAAACGTGCGTTAAATCCAGCGCAAGGTCCGCGTATTATTCTCTCTACCAATATTGCAGAAACTTCATTAACGATTGCTGATGTAACCTTAGTGATTGATTCAGGTTTAGTGCGCAGGCCTGATTATGAACAGCGCACTGGCATAACACGCTTGCGCAATTCACGCATTAGTCAGGCAAGCGCAGATCAGCGTCGCGGTAGAGCGGGGCGGGTGCAAGCGGGACGCTGTATTCGTCTTTGGTCGCAAGACCAACCTTTGGCCGCTGCTAATTTGCCAGAAATTCGCGCAACGGATTATTTACCACTTGCATTGCGGCTTGCACATTGGGGTAGCCCAGTAGAAAGCTTGTCGTGGTTAGAAGTGCCCAACTCGTTAGCGCTTAATTTTGCGCGACAACAATTACAGCAAATGAATTTGTTGGATGAGCAATTAAAAATTACTGCTGCAGGTGAACTGGTCAGTGCACTGGGTACACATCCACGGATTGCTGCATTGCTTCTCTTTCATCAACAACAAATTCACCAAAATAAAATTTCTGAACATGCTTTGCTGTTAGCCTTAGCATTGCACTTTGAACTTAATAGTGAAGATAGTTTTGATGACTGGTTAGACAATGCTGCGCAAGAATTAAAACGTAATCGACAGTGGCAGCAGCAACAAAAGCGTTGGTTGGGAAAATTACAGTTGCAAGTTGGGCAAAACAAAAATATAAATTCATTGTCAGTTGCAAAAGCTTTTAGTGATCGTATTGGATTTAAACAAGAGTCAGGTCGTTATCGTTTAAATTCTGGAATTAGTGTGGTAGCCCAGGAAAAATTAAATTCTGCATGGGCTGTGTTTCCCATTATCAATCCAAAGCCTAAAGGGCACTCGGGCATAGGCGTAGCATTGGAATTATCGAAAGAGCAACAGCGTTTGTTGAGCCAGGCACAAATACAGCTTGTATGCAAAAGTAGCGGTTGGCATACACAAACTATTTGGCGGATGGGCGGTGTGATTATTGATGAACAGCTTGCCCCAATACTGCCAGAAAAAATAGCAACTGCGCTGTTAGTACACATCCGCGAGCTTATCGCTGAGAAAGGTTTCTCAGCTTTGCAATGGAGCGACAACGCAGCGCGTTTGTTGCAGCGAGCACGGTGTTTGTTAATGTTTAACGACAATACTATACCAGAATTAGCCGCTTTTCCCGATTTAAGCGAAGCTGCATTAATAACTTCATTGGATAAATGGCTGCAACCCTTTTTAACGGCACAAACGCGACTTGAACAATTGCCATGGCATAACGCATTAGAGTTTTATTTGGGTTACGATAACTGCCAAAGAATGAATCAATTATTGCCAGAAAAAATCCAGTTGCCTAGTGGGCGTAGTATCACTGTAGAATTTTCCGCTGAAGGTATGCCGCAAGTTTCAGCTAAGTTACAAGAATTTTTTGGCTGTGAAAAATTAGAACTCGCTAATGGTAAGTTACCCTTAAAGATACATTTGCTCGCACCCAATGGCAGCCCCCTGGCGATAACGGCCAATTTGCAAACCTTTTGGCAGCAAGGTTATCCTGATGTGCGGAAACATGTACGCGGAACATTCCCTCGCCACCCGTGGCCAGAAAATCCTTTAGACCACGAAGCTACTGCACTTACGAAAAGAAAATTAGCGCAACAAGAACAAAAATAATCGTTGTTACACGAAATCTCCCCTGCGTTTGATTTAAAAAAATTGTTCGTACCTTAAATTTATCCGTCTTTCCCTTCAATAGAACGCTTGATGATTTTTTCTTCGTTAGTATCTCCTCGCGGCATGCATCAACAACAGCAGCAAAATAGCCTTAAACATCCAAATAAACAAAACTAATGGAAACTAAGACCATGAAAATCCCTGGCATTTTTTTAATGCGAGCACTCACTGTGGTGAGCGCTTGTGTTATCGCTTTAACAGCAACAGCACAGATTGCACCTGAAAATGGCAACTATGGTATCTACACCGAAACCAGCGCGCATAAAAATGCTGGAGAATTCATTCCGGGTGTCAATGGTGATATTTTTGTGTGGGAAAAAACTCTCACGCTAGGCACTGGCGATGTACGTGATGGTAGTGCTGCGCTTATTCTTGCATCGACCGGTGTGGGTTGGTATGGAATGGGTTTGACTGTAAAAGATACATTTCATGTCAATCTTTCTGCATTTGATAATGTGAATGGCAAGTTACACTTTTCCATGAAATCAAAAGACCTTACTGATATCAGTATTGGGCTAAAAAGTGGTACCAGCAGTGGTGAAGATGGTCAATTATGGATTGTCTTTAAAAATGGTAGTGACCCTTATGGTTTTGCGCGCGATGGTCAATGGCACGATATAGAAATTCCTATTGCGGATATTAAAAATAAAGTAACTCTGGCGGATGTTACGCAAGTGTTTCAGATTTTAGGTTCTTCAGTTGCAAGCCTGAGTATTGATGATATTTATTTCTCTGGTGGTACCACGGTAAAGGCGCAAAACGCTGCACCTACCGCCGTTATGATTACGTCGGCAATGGGCGCAACTGGGCCTGCGGCGATTAGTTTTGATGCGAGTAAGTCACGCGATCCAGAAGGCGATACGCTTACTTATAGCTGGAATTTTGGCGATGGTGCAACTGGCGTAGGCGCAATGGTCAGCCACACTTATGCGGCCGAAGGCTCATATCCTGTCACCTTGACTGCAAATGATGGCAATCGTACCAATAGTGTCAGTGCGACTATGTTTATCGATAAGAACTTTCAGACAATCAAAAGTACCAAGCGCGGAGTAAGTTATGGCGAACACTCTGTTGAAGATATGGCGCTCATGTCCAAAGGTTTGAGTTGGTGGTATAACTGGGGCACTACGCCGGAAGCGGCAGTGGCATCGATCTACCAAAATTACGGAATGGAATACGTACCTATGGCGTGGGACAAAAACTTTGATGAGGTGAAGTTACGTGCCTATATTGCTGCGCATTCAGACGTAAAATACATCCTCGCTTTCAATGAGCCAAACTTTCTTGCACAAGCGAATATGACTCCTTCAGAAGTTGTAGCGCTATGGCCACGCCTGGAAGCTATAGCCACCGATTACAATTTAAAAATCGTCAGCGTCGCAATGAACTACTGTGGTGATTGTGTTACGGAAAACGGCACTACGTATAACAGTCCCTTCGATTATTTTGATGATTTTTTTAAACTTTGCCCAACCTGTCGAGTTGATGCGCTTGCTATTCACGCCTATATGCCCAACGTGTGGGCTATTAAATGGTATGTAGGTAAATTCAAAAAATATGGCAAACCAATCTGGCTAACTGAGTTCTCTGCATGGGAAAACAACACCAGCCCGGAATCACAAAGACGTATGCTGATTCAGACTGTTGATTACCTTGAGAATGACAAAGATGTTGAACGTTATGCGTGGTTTATAGGTCGTCTCGATGGTGCTCCTTACAATGGATTATTGGATTACCATCAATCGGGCGCGCTTACCGAGTTGGGCAATACTTATATCAATATGCCCGTACATGGTGATGCCAGCGTTCACACGTTGCCAAAATTGGTTCAAGCTGAAGATTACGCCACCAGTGTTGGCACTTACGTAGAACCGACAGTAGATAGTTCAGGTTTTTTAAATATTATTGATGCAGATGATGTGGATGAAGAGTGGGTTGAATATAACCTTATTAGTGAAATTACCACTTATGACATAGCACTACGCATCGCTAGTAAAGTTGATGCAGTTATTAATTTACTAGTGGACGGCACCCAAACCGTCAGCCTGGAAGTAAAAGGCACGGGTGAACTACTAACATGGCAAACGATTAATTCCACAATCGCCATGCCGGCTGGTGCACACAAAGTTCGTTTGGTATTCACTAAGCCTGTCAGCTTTAATTGGATAAACTTCCAACTGAAAGCCGCATCAAGTTCAGCTGCAAGCTCGGTAAGTTCAATTTCTACCAGTTCAGCGGCGGGAAGTCCGGTAGTTTCAGTTTCTTCAAGCAAAAAAAGTAGTGGCGGTGGAGCAATTGATTGGTTTATTTTGCTGTCGTTGATAATGTTAATATTAATTAACGGAAGAAAAACGATAGTGAAACCTTAATAAACAGCGGCATCTTTTATAGGAATGCACGTAATTTAAAGTGTTAACAAATAAAAAAAGCCCAGCTATGCTGGGCTTTTTTTTAAGTGTTTTAAAGGCGACTTATGTATATTTATTGTCACAATTTATGTACCTTAGTCAACTGCCTTTACTTACTCTCATATCTTGCATTTAACGTTAAAGCTACCGATTTTAGAAAATAGGATAGTCATCATGAATCCCGCCAAAGTTGATAGAAATAAATTATTACAATTAACGGATTTACCCAATATTGGTAAGGCAGGGGCTGCCGATTTGCGCTTGCTAGGTATTCAAACTCCTGATGATCTGATTGGCTGCGATCCATTTGAACTTTACTGTCAGCTCTGTGCTATAACTCAAGCTCGCCACGATCCTTGTCTGCTAGATGTATTAATTTCCATCACACGCTTTATGCAGGGCGAACCAGCTCGTGTATGGTGGGGCTATACCGAAGAGCGAAAGCAACGCTATGGGGCAGTATTGTTGTCTTTTTCTGAATTGTCGTAATACTTTTAATGGCAGGTGGTGCTAGTAATGAATGATACCAGTGGAATGATTATCGGTTTGATTTTTGGCTCTATTGGCGTTGGTTATTGTATCTATGGAAAAAAGCAAAGTCATTTAATCGCATTTTTGGTTGGGTTATTATTGATGGGTTTACCTTATGTAATTACTAATAATCTTGCATTGGTGATTGCTTCTTTAGTGCTGATGATTGCGCCGCGCTTTGTAAAACTATAAATACAGGGCTTGCATTTAGTCGTCATCAATACTGGTTCGCTATTAGCTTGGTAGCTATTGGTGTACTTATGCTAGCTATTAAGCGTTAATGCAATATAGTAATTATTCTTATACAAAATTATTGGTTTTTACCTCTGAGGTTTATTTATGAGTATTACCCGTCTTAATCATTTTGAAGCCAAAGAAAATTGTGGTGATGATCTGTTTTCTTTTATGCAACATGTGGTTGATGTCGTGCAAAAAGCAGATGGCTGCATTAGTTGTCGTTTATTAAAAGGGGCTGAAAATATTTTGCAACTAGTCGTGATTGAGGAATGGCTTTCTATTGCGCATCATCAAGCAGCAGCAAGTATGATCCCACCTGAAGAAATTGCAAAGGCAATGGTGCTGTTTGCCAAGCCCCCATTTGGAATTTATTATCAGTCGTGAAAAATAATTTAGTCAGCAACAAATATTTTTTATTTACCCATTGTCCAAAACATAATAGCTACTGCAATGGCCATAACGGCAGTGCAAATCCAGCCCACCATTTTTAATGCGCTATGAATAACAAATTTCCCCATGATTTTCGGGTGCGCGGACATAAGCATCATCACGCCCATAATTGGTACTGAAATAACACCATTAATAACCGCACTCCAATAAAGTGCTTTCATGGGGTCAATGGGTGTAAAGCAGAGTGCGATGCCAATTAATGTTGATATGATAATGATACCGTAGAATTTTTTTGCAGCAGAAAATTTTAATTCCAAACTATTTTTCCAATGAAATGCGCCTGCCATTGCATAAGCTGCAGAGCCTGCCAATACTGGTACGGCTAACAAACCTGTGCCAATAATTCCTGCGCTAAATAACCAGAACGCAAATTCACCCGCAATGGGGCGTAATGCTGTTGCTGCCTGCGCCGACGTTTGAATGTCAGTAATACCGTGATTATTTAAAGTGACTGCAGTGGTGAGCATAATAAAAAAAGCAACTAAATTAGAAAATCCCATGCCGACGAAAGTATCTATTTTTATACGCAGAAAATTAGCGCGTGCTTGATAAGGTGCTTCTATTAATGGTTTCGCGTGCGGATCGGATAATTGTTCTTCCACTTCTTGTGATGCTTGCCAGAAAAATAAATAAGGGCTGATAGTCGTGCCCAATACGGCAACCACTGTGGTAATGTATTCTGGTTTCCAGGACATTGTTGGCCATAAGGTTTTTGTGAATATCTGAGGCCAGGGTATTTGCACAACAAATATAGTACCAACATAAGCTAAAAGCGCGAGTGTTAGCCATTTTAAAAGACTGACATAGCGATGGTAAGGAATGAAAATTTGCAACAAAAGTGAAAATATTCCAAAGCCGAGTGCGTACCAATGAGCAGAGCCACCAATCAGTATTTTTAATGCATCGCCCATCGCAGCTACATCAGCGGCAATATTAATAGTGTTGGCAATCAATAATAAACTAACAATAAAATATAATAGCGGCGCCGGATAATGTTGACGAATATTGGTGGCGAGACCATGGCCACTCACTCGGCCTATTTTCGCGCTGATGATTTGAATGCTGACCATTAATGGGTAGGTAAAGAATAAAGTCCATAGCATATTAAACCCAAACTGCGCACCAGCTTGGGAGTAGGTTGCTATACCACTTGGGTCATCATCGGCTGCACCTGTAATGAGTCCTGGGCCGAGTTTTTTTAGCCAGAGTCCTGTAGGTTTTTTTACTGTTTCGATGTTCGTTGGTTTGTTCATATGCACCGTAAAAAATAATTTAATCTCATGTTCTTATACGATATAAAAATTTATCAGAAGCGCCCCTTTAGAGGGTGCGTGACTCTGCAGCTTATCAAATTTTAGCCTTTGTAAAAATCTGGTATTTACCTCGGCACAGATACTACCTCACTTTATTCCTGTTCCCCAATTTATCTTTTTGTTTTTAAGCGTCGTCGGCATTTTTTTGAATTCTGCCTATACTTTGGAAACTTGTAAATGGAGAGAAGGTTATGCGTAAGTTATTTATCGGTTTCGTACTTTGTGGTTGTGTTTCTTTTGCTCTGGCAAATGATGCATCTGTTCCTCAGGCATATGAATGGGCAAATGCTTTAACTCTGGAAACCGTCGATAATTTACAAGGTGGTATAGCGCAAGGTACTAAAAGTCTAGCAAATTTAGACGTCATCTTGACTGTGGATACCGAAGCTGCTGGTTGGTGGAATAGTGGTACTTGGCATGTGTATGTGCTGGGTAATTATGGCAAAAACCCCTCGGATATGAGCGGTGATTTACAAACTCTCTCTAACATTGCCACCGATAATGCATTAAAAGTTTATGAGTTCTGGTATCAACAGCATTTTTTGAATGACTCCATCAAGCTTTTGATTGGTTTGCATGATTACAATTCCACTTTTTATTCATTAGATTCCGCTGGATTATTTTCCCTGGCATCATTTGGTATTGGGCCTGATACCTCTCAAGCAACGCCCTCCATTTTTTCAACGACCTCGGCAGCGATACATCTTACCTTGCAGCAAGATAAATTTTATTTATTACTTGCTGCCTATGACGGTGTTCCCGGTGACCCTAATAACCCGCATGGAACACATGTTCAATTTAATAAAGGTGACGGTTTATTTAAAGCGGCTGAATTTGGTGTAACGGAAAAAAAGCAATATAAATTTGCGGTGGGCGGATGGCAGAAAACAACCCAAGAAACCAGTATTGTAGATGGCCAACCGGTAAATCATAACCAGGGTTATTATATTATTGGTGAAAAAAATATTAGTGAGGATTTATTAATGTTCTTTCAATATGGGCGTGCAGATGATGCAAAAAATCAATTGGATGAATATTGGGGAGGCGGATTAAGGCTGAACAATTATTGGCAAGAAGAAGATGCGTTAGGTTTGGGCTGCGCAAAAGCACACAACGGTGCACCTTTTTTGCGAGAGAATCCTATTCTTGAGCCATCGGAAACTATTTGGGAGTTAACCTATTTTGCCCCCTTAATTGACCACGTTAATGCTCAAGCCAGCCTTTACTATGTTGAAAACCCTGGTATGAGGCCTGACTTGGATAATGCACTGGCTTTGGGGTTGCGTTTGTATATTGATTTTTAATACTGAAATCGGTTCGGCTCAAATTTCGCAGTTCATTCATTTCCCGGAGCAATTCCATCCTTTGAGAGAGGGTGCGGTTCTGGATGAGAATGGGGTAGAATATCGATACTTGTGCATGCACTGGGTCTTTAAGTCGTCGTCTTCAATGGCAACTTAATCTCAACGCGGCCTCGCCTAATTTTACTGTTAACCGTTTTGGAGGTTAGTTATGGACGTTTTAGACTCTATCAAGCAACAAATTACCGAGAATCACGTGATTCTGTTTATGAAAGGCTCGCCAAATGCACCTCAGTGCGGGTTTTCCGCCCGCACAGTGCAGGCACTTATGGCCTGCGGTCAACGTTTTGCTTACGTGGATGTTCTTAGCAACCCTGAAATCCGTGCTGAATTACCCAAATATGCGAATTGGCCAACTTTTCCTCAATTGTGGGTTAATGGTGAGTTAATTGGTGGTTGTGACATAGTCACTGAAATGCATGAGAAAGGCGAACTGAAGGCATTAATTGATGCTGCGGTAGTGACTGCTAATTAATAATTTGCGGTAATGCGGTAAATAGAAATTAAAAAAGCCAGCGCGACTGGCTTTTTTAATTTTAAAGTGAAAAATTGGCTCGGCACATTTTTATTATCGTTCAAGCCAGGTAGCATTTTATTGATGACACTAGGCAGCTGTTATAGATAAGACTTGGAGCTGTTATCGATAAGACCAGCAACTGTTGCTGGCCAAACGAAACGACTCAAAGATCCAGCTTAAAGTAGCCGTTTAACGCAGCAACACAAGTACAATGATTGTTAGTAAACCAAGGCCGCAAAATACACATAAACCAATTCCAATCATACGTTTTTGTTGGAGTTGATGTTTGTTGTTATTGCTTTGTAATTCGTGAGCACGCCATGCGAGATCACGCGATTTATTGAGTTTAAATTTGAGCTTTTCGAGTGCTGCTATATCTTGAGTTAACTGTGCATTATCGCCAGTATTTTGTTTTAATTGCCGCTGTAAATGGTTGAGCTGCTGCTCAAGTTGTAAGAGCTTTGCGTCAATATTGGCCGACAGCTGATTAATATTCATGCAAGGTCACTACGAAAAAGATTTGGTTATGAGTGTAGTTTACATTAGCAGATGCTTTAAGTTTTTTCTTTGTTGCGGTATCAGAATTTAATGAATGAAATCTATGTGCGAGAATGCCATCTTAAAACAACTACCATAATGCGCTCACTTTACTCACTTCACATATCATTTCATGTAAATAGCAGGACTCCTAGTTAGTGGATAAACATAGCCCTCCCGAATTTCATTCCTCTTTTTACCAGCCGCGCTATTGGTTTACATGGCTAGCTCTGGGCTTTTTCTATGTGCTGGGCGCCTTACCTATGTTCATTACTTTGCCATTTGGGCGATTGTTGGGCGATTTGTTTTTTTATTTTGCAAGTTCTCGGCGGCGGATTACTGAAGTTAATATTTCGCTGTGTTTTCCGCAATTATCCGCCACTGAACAAAAAGCCCTGGTTCATAAAATAATGCATTCAACCGGCAAAAGTATTATTGAAACATCGGTGGCGCTTTGGGGGCCCGCTAAACAACTACGGAAACGTTATACCATCAGCGGTTTGGAGCACATAGAGGCCGCACAAGCACAAGGTTTAGGCGTGTTATTGGTGGGCTGCCACTTCACTACACTGGACGCCGCCGCACGAATTTTAGCATTTCATGTTAAGTACGATATGCTCTACCGCAAGGATCCTAATCCTTTGCTGGCGTATAAATTAATTCAAGCGCGCGAGAGTTTTGCTGGCAATGCTATTGTGCGAAGTGATACCCGTCAATTAATTAAGAATTTGCGTCAGGGGCATGTGGTTTGGTATGCGCCTGATCAAGACTTTGGTGCAAAACATAGCGTGTTCGCGCCATTTTTCGGTGTGCAAGCGGCGACGGTGGTAGGCACTGCGAGAATTGCACAACTAGGTAAAGCTGTCGTCATTCCCTTTGCGCATTATCGTGATGAGCATAATTGCTATCATCTTGTCATAGAACCTGCGTTACAAAACTATCCTGTTGGCGATGATTTGATCGATGCCACGCGGATTAATCAGGTTATTGAAACGGCCATTGCGAAGCAGCCAGATCAATATTTGTGGGTACATCGTCGCTTTAAAACTCGGCCTGTGGGTGAAGCGAGTTTGTACCCCAAAAAAAATCATCGCGATTAATTCCAATTCGTTAGCGATGTTGTTTACACGAATTTGAATTTCTTTGTGCGACCCTTAATTTCTTTACATATAATGGGAAAAGCCCCACTAGAATGTGATACAAGACGCGCTTATTCACTTGCGCAATCTTGAGGAGAAACTGATGTTAAGAATGTTTAAAGTTCAAGGTACTACCTTGCGTGAAGATACTGCCTTGCGTGAAGATACTGTTTTACGTGGAGAGGCGCGTGAAGATGCCGCGTTACATGAAGATGCTGTTTCGGATAAAGAGAATCACACTGGCGAATCGCTAAAGTTGTCTATGGCCAGTGCAATATGGATTGATGCGCATGAAGCCAGCGACGAAGAGCGAGATGCGTTAAATAGTTTTTTGCGTGCAGAATTGCCCGAGTCTGATGATGTAGAAGAGATTGAGTTCTCGGCACGTTATTTTCAAGATGATGAAGGTATTCATGTTCATTCACTGTTTTTATCGCCCGGTGAGGCCGGTCGCCATAATACGGTAACGGTTGCTTTTCTCTTGCAGGACAAACGCTTAATTACTGTGCGTGAAGGCGACCTGGCAGATTTCCGTCTCCTACGGATGCGCGCACGTCGTGGCCAGGTGCATGTTGCTTCACCGCAAGACTTACTCATTACTATGTTTGAACAAAAGGTTGAAAACCTTGCAGATGCTTTGGAAGATATTCACCGCACTCTGGAAGAGGTCAGTCATCTGGTACTTGAAGATGAAGATTCGGAGCTGGAAGATGCGATTGATAAGCTGGCCAAGTTGGAAGACAGCAATGGAAAAATTCGCTTATGCTTGATGGATACACAGCGCTCTATTTCATTTTTACAGCGTTATATTCGCGACAACCTTGAGTTGCAAGAAACCGCGCGTGAAAT
>JAYTSJ010000184.1:0-6857 GCA_043745725.1 Gammaproteobacteria bacterium
AAATTTAAAGAACATCACTGAGCATCAAGATGAAGCGCACCCCCATATCCACTTCTATGCTGTTTCAAGCACTGGACGGGCAAAAGATATCCATGCGGGACACATTCAAGAAAAGAAAGCTATTGCCTTATCTTTAACGACTTCCAGCAAAGGGGCGATGCATTATTATAAGCAAGGCATGCGTGATTTCCAAGACCGTTATTATATTGGAGTAGGTATGCCTAGTGGCATGACCAAAACTGGGGCTCACAAATTGCGACTCACTCGGTCAGAAAAAGTGGCCCGAGAAAAAGATGCAAAATCTATGGCAGGTCGACTTATTGACATCAATACAAGTGACGTACAAGTTGCGGATAGTTTGCAAAAATTATATGACGACAAAGTTGCTGCTGCAGAGCAAGAAAAAAACTTAATCATTGCAAATGCACAAGCAGAAGCCACAGAATTAGTTAAAAAGGGACAATCGATTATTGATATCGCGTTTAACAAGGCTAAGAAATATAGCGATGAAATAAATAGTTGGGGTAAAAACATAATTGAAAATATGCGCAGACTTGCAAATGCCGAAAAGAAAGTGTTGCAGTTAACGCAAGAGCTCAGTTCTATTAAAACTGAGCGTGATTTTTTTGCGGAACAATATGCGATTTTAAAGAAAGCCAATACCCAAGGGCGTCAGTACAAATGAATTAAAGAGTTATAAGCTTATAAAGAATTTATTTTGGGGAGCACTGGAACAGAAAATATTTTGTTGGTGTGTATATTGAACAGAGAATTCTCGTTGATCGGATATTAATGTTTTATTAATTAATAAAAAATACAATCAAAAACTCTCCAACACGGTCGTCCAGTAGATCCAATTCGTTTCAAATATAGAGATGTGTGTTTCATGATTTCGTTATCAAAAATTTTATTTAAGATAATGAGAATGATAAGGTTACAACATAGGAAGATCAAGAAAAATTTTATATATTTTCATTTAAATTCAATTAGTTAGGACATTTAATACTAGATTTTCAATTTAAGTAGTCTCACTTATTTTAATGTGCCTTCTTTCAAAATTGTTTTTTGGTTCTAAGGGAAGGTAAAGAAATTTAGATTTTCAAGGGTTACTGTCTTTTGTATAGGGAAATCAATATATTAAACTTTGTTGAAAAAAGTCAATAATGTTTAGTAATTCAAAATATAAAATTTAAGTGTATTGCTTATACTCACAGTATCATGAGGAATTAACAAGTATTGCCATGGTTTACCACCGTGATTTTGAGTGTATTCCGAAGCGTTTTTACACCATTCTTTTGCGGCAAATGCTTTTGCTTGGACCTCTGAAGTTGTAATGTCAGCTGCTTTTTTAGTTTCAATAATCAAATTATGCTTAGCAGTTGTCGCCACAAAATCTGGGATGTATTCCGATTCGTTCACGCCATTACGATAATAAATATTAAATTGGCCTGCAACAGGTCTTAACCAAACCTCAGCATCGCGCTCAAGGATGGAAGCAAAAATACGCTCTGTATCAGAATGGAATTTCTGATAGGTATAAGCACATTTGCTAAAGCCACCATAAACCGATTGATTAATTTTACTTTTTTCAGCAGGCAGTTGTGCCAACGTCAACACATCACCTGCTGCAGTAATGGCACTTGGCTTGAGTGGGGTAAAGCCTTGGCTGATAATCACTTCAACATCAGATACATCTTCGTAATAATGTGCCAACATTTGTGCATGCACATTTTCTGCAATTGCTTTACCGTAATTACTTAGTACATTATGCAGATCCTCATCCGTGCCTAGATAAGATCTAAAATGATTCACTGTTTGCGTAGCCAAGCCGTAAATCAAATCTGCATGGTCGTCATAAGAAACATCATCGTAGTTAATCAGATCGCGGACGATATAGTTTTCAAGGCGAGGCTCAATGACGTTAGAGGCTTGCCCATAAGTCACTTCAAGGCCGGATTGCAATGCACGGCTGACCAATTGCTGATCTGAAGGCTGATAGTTCATTTTAGATACATCGAGATCAAAAGCCTTAAAACCCGTATTCACTGCGCCTTTTGGTTTCACCAAAATTCGAGGAATATCAATAGTATGCTTAGTAACCAAGTCAACAGTTTGTTTCACAATTTCCGCAATACTTGGTCCAGCATTGGCAATTAATACCATTTGCTGAGGCGTCACAATGGCTTCAACTTGCTTAACAATTTCTGCCTGTACAGCTTCTTGGCACAGTGCCGCACTATTAGGCACTAAGCTTTGCTGACGACTCAAGGCATGAATTACAGTCATTGTGGTGTAAGCCACTTTTGATTGCTCTGTATTAAAGATAGGCGTTGTTGGATTAGTTGGTTGATAAACGCCCGATGTTGTCGAAAGATGTGAAATTTGTTGATTGCTAATACCCAGCAAAGTATCAACAATTGAGGTCACAAGCACAGTCTTCACTTTTTCGATCACTGTACCGTCAGGCGTAAGCTCTAGCACTTTCATGCGGATAGGCGAATCACCACGGCCAGCCTCATCAATCACTTCTTGAAAACGGTCATGCGCAATGATGTTTAAGCGGTCTACCGCTTCATCACCTGTTTTGCGACCATACGGCAAACGTAAACCACGCCCAATAGATTGCTCAATCAATGTGCGGGCATTTGCAGCACGCAATGGCACAATGGTGTAAAGGTTGGTGACATCCCACCCTTCTTTTAGCATATTGACATGAATTACAATTTCCGTTGGCTCATCATAGCTTTCAACGGCCAATAGTTTTTCTATAACCGCATCGCCTTCTGCGCCACTAGTTGTGACGCTATCCACCTGAATCACTTTGCCTGCATAACGCGCTGAAAAAAAATCGTTGGATTGCATTAATGCCATTAGCTGGCTGGCATGTGAGGTGTCACGTGCAATGACCAACATAAAAGGCTTCACCAACTTTTCGCCTTTTTGTTGCGAATACGTCAGTAAATGTACCTTGGTTTCTTCATGCACACGCACGCCATCCATCAGCTTAATGCGCTCTAGTTGTTCTGCGCTGTGGTCCGCAGGGTTAAAGTTTTGCTGGGTTACCACGGCAGGCTCTTTTACAAAGCCATCTTCTATCGCCCGTGCTAAAGGATAGTCCATCACCACGTTTTTAAATGGGGTTGGTTTGCCAGTATTATTTTCAACAAATGGTGTGGCTGTCAGCTCCAAGCCCATCAAAGGCTTTAGATCATTCAAAGCTTTTACACCAGCACTGGCACGATAGCGGTGTGACTCATCCATGAGCAAAATTAAATCTGGCAGGCTAGCCAAATATTCAAAATAACTTTGGCCTAAGTATTCTGAGAGGCGCTTGATTCTGGGCGATTTACCACCGCGCACTTCTGAGTTGATTTTTGAGATATTGAAAATATTGATCTCAATACCGCCCAGCAAGCCCTTGGTTCCACGTTGCTCGTAGTTATCACCCGTAATCACTTCTGGCGGTGTCACCGCAAATTCAGCAATACCCTTAAACACATACTTAGGCGTATTGGGCGTAAAGTCAGCTATTAGCTTGTTATAAATTGTCAGATTTGGGGCTAATACAAAAAAGTGTCTATAACCATAAGCTGCATGCAGATAGCTAATAAACGCACCCATCAAACGGGTCTTACCCACGCCCGTGGCCAAGGCAAAACAGAACGATGGAAAATCATGCTCAAAGTCGCTTAAGGTTGCAAACTGCTCTTTAAGCGCCTCTATCATGGCAGCCAACTCTTCATGGGATCGAGCCTGATGGTCACGCAGCGCAGGTATATTGCCAATGGCTTCAACCAGCTTTTGCAAGCTTTCCCACTGTGGCTCACGCAAACTTAAGCGGCCAGCAATGCTACGTGCAGTATTTAAACTCATGCTGCACCCCTATCGTTATCATCAAACAATGTGGTTTGCCCAGGTTTGGGTGCAGCCTGCGGCAGGTTCTCCACATTTAAGCTGTAATCGTCATGCCCCCACTCGCATTTGCTTAACACCATCTTGGGGATTTTTTTAATGGTCAGGTTAGGGTAACGCGATTCATCGCCCCTAAAAGCCGCACAACACACCAACAACGTGCGCTCATGCCCAACTTCATCGCTTAATGCCTGCAACTGTTCAGATGTCAGTGTTTGTGTTGTCACATAAATAAAATCACTTTC
Organism: Gammaproteobacteria bacterium; assembly: GCA_043745725.1. Taxonomy (GTDB): domain Bacteria; phylum Pseudomonadota; class Gammaproteobacteria; order Pseudomonadales; family Cellvibrionaceae; genus Cellvibrio. Next base: position 4,158 of record JAYTSJ010000184.1, read on the forward strand.
GGTGCTATGCCCATGCTGCCAATAATGGTCTGCACTCGGCGCAAAGCTAAAGCCTTCTAGCTTACAAATCGCCGCAGCCAACATATCGGGGTTGTAATCTTTATTGATGACCCACTGCCCCCATTTGTCTTGCTGCAACAAGCTAGGCGCAAGTGAGTAATAGCGGAAGCCACCACCGCCTTGCCAATTGACGGTTTGGCTAACCCCACCTTGATCTTCACCATCAATCACTTTTTGCAAACGGGGGATAATGTGCGTGTGGCAATGCTCGCCCAGTTCAACCATAATCCAGCGGCGACCCATTTTATGGGCGACTGCGCCAGTAGTGCCGGAACCAGCGAAGGAGTCGAGAACTAAATCGTTTGGGTTTGTGGCAATATGCAAAACACGATGAATTAAACGTTCTGGCTTAGGGGTATCAAATGCGTTGTTCTTACCAAATATTGTTGAGATCTCTTTCTTTGCTTCATCCGTATGACCAGCATCCTCATGTTCCCACCATGTATTTGGAACAATGGCAGATGATTCGTTGAGGAACTGTTTAAATGAAGGTGAACCATCACCTGATTTACCAAAATAAGATAACCCAGCATCAACAATCTCAAGCCACTGTGCCTCAGTGCGTGACCAGCATCTACCAGATGGTGGAAGACGAACTTTCCCTGTTGGTGTAGTTATGGGATAACTGAGATTTTCTCGTATATTGGGGGCGTCCCAGGGAATGGCTCGCCATGGACCCCGTGAATCATTGTCTGGGTTCTTATATTGTTTAGCTTGGTCTTCAGTACGTGGCAATCTGTTTCTGATAGATTTCCAACGATTAGGGTTTATTGCATAAACCAAGATGTGGTTGTGTGATAAAGAAAATATTGCATCATTTGAACGTGAGTATCGACTTTCCCATGGAATATTTGCAATAAAGTTTACCCTTCCAAAGATTTCATCACAAAGCACTTTCAAGTAATGCGCTTCATTATCATCAATCGTAATCCAAAGCGAACCATCATCAGCCAACAAGCGACGAATAATCTCTAAACGGTCACGCATGAGCGATAACCAAATAGAGTGCTCTACACCATCATCATAATGGGTAAATGCGCTGCCCGTGTTGTAGGGTGGGTCAATAAATACACATTTCACTTTGCCAGAAAATTCTTGCTCCAACGCCTTTAACGCCAGCAAGTTATCGCCAAAAATCAAACGATTATCAAAAATATCGTGTTCACTCACCCGATGCTTCGCGTGATAACTTTTAGATGGATCCTCTAACAATATACGCGGCTCCAATTTAGGCCGTACGTCCTTACCAATCCAGGTGAGTTCTAGTTTTTGTTTCATACTGCAATTGCCTCTGTTGGTGCCTCAACATATGAAGCTCCCATCATCATTTTATAGTGAGCTTCATGCTCAGATTTCTTAAATATTGCTCTAAATATATTCAAATATTTTTCAATCATGCCTTCATCTATAGCAACAAAAATATCATCTGAAGCGAAATGTGAGCCGTCGTTAATCCAAGAGAATAAAGATTTGCAAATCAATTTATCTTTACCGTCGAACATTGCACAAATTTTATCAGGATCAACACCTCCGAGAATTTTGAAATAATTTTCTAAAATTCTGCGCATGGTATTTTGAATTGTGAGTTTTGAACGATCAGTTCTGCGAATTTCTGACCATAACAACTCATATGAGGTCTTGATAGGATTTGAGTTGTGCATTTCAATTTTTGAATCTAAATCAGATTTACGAACTACGCAAAATGACTCTTCAGTCATTGCGACATCTTGTCGTTTAGGGTTGAAAGTGATTTCTTTATGAAAATAAACATTATGCGTTAATACAAAAATTTGCTTGACATGGCTCGTACCTTTTCGCACTTCTTCAAATAAACCTTTTATCAAACCTCCAACTATAAACAATATATCGCTATCTAAACTTGATACTGGATCATCAAATACCACGATACGATCGGTTGTAATGCCTGACTCGAAAACACTTCCTTTTAAAAAGTGATAAAAATATAAAAATGTAATAAACGTTTTTTCACCTTCACTTAAGGTTTCCTGTGCATTTGAACCATCGATTCTAACCAGTTTATAAAAATTCCCTGTTGCGGCTTTAGCAATAGAAAACCCCTGAAATCCAAACGATGCCAATAGTGCATTAATACCGTCAATTGTTGGTTGAATACTTGTGGTATCTTTTTCTAAGGTTCTTATTTCTACAGCTTTGGTTTTTCTCTCTTCTTCCTTTGTATTTATTGACGCAGCTATACCTGCAATAGCTTTAGAGAGACCATCTTTTTTTGCGTTATAAGCTGCAATTTCCGCCTTGAGTTCACTCTCCAGAACATATTTCCACACTTCTGAAGTTACTGTTTTTTGTTCAGTTGTTAGGTTAGCTACCATTATATTGTGTTCAGTAACTTGAACATTTGCGGCGTCAATAAGATCGCTTATGCCAATTAGCACGTTTGATAGTGAATCTAGCTCAACAATCTGGCTAGGCTCTTTCTTTTTGGCAGCCAACTTTTGATTGTTAATAGTAATTTTAGAGTCTAGTAACTCTTTTTCAATTTTCAGTTTTTCAATATCTAAAAATTTAGATGAGTCTGTAATAATTGACAGCACAACTTGTTGAAGTCTAGCTGTGTCACTTCCGTAATTTGTTGTTAGTGTTTCTATCGCTTTGGTATCT
>JAYTSJ010000185.1:0-6740 GCA_043745725.1 Gammaproteobacteria bacterium
ACCGCAACCTGGGCCAACTACGTTAAACGCCCAGTTTTTATCGACAGCCACATAGCCCAAGCCGCAGTTACCGGTACCATGTAATTGGACCACAAAGTCCGCTCCCACAGCTTGACGCTTTGCCGCAATATTGCCATCTACACGGATTCTGCCCAACACTTCACCCATGTCGGCGCCGCCTACATCGTAGCTCATAGTGCCAGCAAGACGCATTTGAATATCTATTTGACTATTCCGATAAAGGTCATTGATTTGCGACACCCAACTGCGCATAGCTGTGTCGACTTGACCGTTAAATTTAGTATTTGTTGCTCCATCGTAAACAACTAGTAGATCTACTGTGGTTGCGTGTGATTGCGCTGCTGAAAATGCTGCAAGTGCAATAGTGCTGTGCAAAAAATAACGCTTTAACAGCGTGCTTAGTGTTTTAACCTTCATTTTTTATTACCTTTATTGTGGTTTAGTTTTTTTACTGCTTCTTACTTGCGGGGTCTATCGGGAGAACAACTGCGTCTTTCGGTGGATTTTTCAACAACTCTGGGGGTACGGTTATATGTTGATCGGTACCTTTTCTGAACAATGTGGCGTTGCTGACAATCCAGCCTTTACCATCATGTACTTCTATTTGATAAAGACCATCGGGGGTGCTTATTCCACCCATCACCAAGGTATCGCCTTTGGTGATGGTGAGGTGGTATGGGGAACCTGTATCGGTTGAGCCTCCTGTCCAAGTTACATTTTTCCCGTCATCTTCGCTGTGTGCGGCGTCAATCTTGATCTTGAGCGCTTTACCAGCGTCGCCCATGTCGATGTCTAGCGTATCTCCAGCCACCAGGGATTCAAGTTTTAACGGTGAGAGTTCAATAAACTTACGGCCGTCATTTTTATCAACGTCGGATAAGTTGAGCGAATCAGATGCGCTGCTTACGTTTTTCCACGCGTTAGGTTGCTGTGCTGCCTCCCATAGTTGCTGAGGATCTACTGGCTTGCCATTTCTGCGAGCTTCAACTTCTGTTACGCGGTTCCTGAAGGTTCCGTAATTGGGGTTTGTGTCGGGGCGTTGAAGAATTTCCTCATTGGAATTTTTAGCGCTCGCAGAGGTATTTACACCAACTTCTTGCGACGCAAAATTATCGTGCGCAGCTGCTGTTACGGTTGCTTTATTTGTGTTGATGTCGCCTGAAACATCGGCATGCGATTTTTTTTCATCGCTCTGGAAATAATAAATAGAGCCGATCAATAGAACAGCAGCTCCCGCTGCCAACAGCGTTGGAAAAGACTTCATGTACATTACCTTGGTTTTATAATTAGGTTTTATGATTATTTTTTAAACAAAAAATCTGATCGTTATTGATTAAGTAAAAATCTCACGAAACCACATTGGAGCAGCTGATAATTATTATTTAAATTTATAGTGAGCCATCAAAAAAATACTGCCGCAGGAGCGAAGTAATATCTTTTTAATCTTGTGCTCGTAAATTCAGCTATCGCCACCGTACTTTTTTTTAAAAACACAAAATGTATACTGCGTCACACAATACGGAAAGCATCAACTCCCACTATTAAGTGGGAATGAGAATGGAGAAAAGAATTACTTTTCTGGAGGCCGTTAATTATATAGTAGGAGCTTATCAAATTTACTCGCACCAATTTCCACCCCCTATTAGGCTTGCTTGTTGCTGCTAAACCGTTTAAAAAGCATGTAGATTATCCAATTCTTCAACTCAATCATCCACGCATAAGGAGTCATCATGAAATACAATAATATTTTACAGACCATTGGCAACACCCCTCATGTTCGTATTAATCGCCTGTTTCGCAATGATATAGAGGTGTGGATGAAGGTGGAGCGCTTTAATCCAGGCAGTAGTATTAAAGACCGTATTGCATTAGCAATGATTGAAGACGCAGAAGCTAAGGGCTTAATTAATAAGGATACCGTCATTATTGAACCCACCTCAGGCAATACCGGTATTGGTTTGGCATTGGTGTGCGCAGTAAAAGGTTATCGTTTAATTTTGACCATGCCTGAATCTATGTCGATAGAACGCCGTAAAAATATGAAAGCGCTGGGTGCAGAATTAGTCTTAACACCCAAAGAGTTAGGCATGGGCGGCACCATCGCCAAAGCCAATGAATTATTAAGCGAACATCCCAATAGCTGGATGCCGCAACAATTTAATAACCCAGCTAACGTTGAAATACATCGCACCACCACCGCACAAGAAATTCTCACCGACTTCCCTGAAGGCGTTGATTATTTAATCACTGGCGTGGGCACGGGCGGTCATATCACCGGCTGCAGCGAAGCACTAAAACAAAAATTTCCGCGTTTAATAACACTCGCCGTAGAACCCGAAAAATCCCCTGTGATCAGTGGCGGCCAAAAAGGTTTACACCGGATACAAGGCATAGGCGCGGGCTTTATTCCGCAAGTATTAAACAAAGGCACATTGGACGGCACAGTATTGGTAAGTGAAGAATCCGCTTTTGAAATGGCGCGTCAATGCGCATTAAAAGAAGGCATTTTCGTGGGTATTTCTTCCGGTGGAACACTCGCTGCCGTTGCACAAAAACAACATGAAATGGCAGCCGGTAGCCGCGTGATTATTTTTAGTTATGATTCCGGTGAAAGATATTTATCGATTGAGGATTTGTTTTAGGTTTTTAAAGAGGATATTTATAAGGCGCTATTGCTTATCGTGAAAGGGTTTAATGTATTCGCGCTCGTATTAATCGACACGAATTAACAATGATTTCCCAAACATAAGCCATGAAAATCCGTCAAGATACATGCGCAAATATATACACAAAAAAATAAACCCTATTGCTTTTCTAGCAGTTATTTCTTTACTCGTTATAAGGTAGAAACTATGTCATTTGAATTCGGAAGCATGCTGCTTTTAATGTTCACCATTGTTATAGGGCCATTAATATTTAAATGTTTCGGTACCGTTAAAGAGTATGAAAAAGCGGTGATATTCCGCTTTGGTAAGCTCGTACGTGTAGCTGACGCCGGGATTTTTTTTATGATCCCAATGGTAGAAAACTGTATTAAGGTTGATACGCGAACCATTTCTCAAAGCGTAGATAAACTTGAATCAATTACTCAAGATAATGTACCAATTAAGGTTAATGCAGTTATTTTTTATTCGAAAACAAACCCGAAAAACGCTGTGATTAAAGTCGAAAATGCGGATGTCACTACAGTCCAGGTATCATTAACAGCTTTAAGAAACATTATTGGCAGACATCCACTTGATCAAGTGTTAAAAGATCAAGAAAGAATTGTAGCCGAAATGAATGCGTCTATTAATGTCATCACTAATGCCTGGGGCGTTACTGTGTCACGTGTTGAAATGCGCAGCGTTGAGCTTCCTGATTCAATGCAGCGTGTTATGGCTCAGGAGGCCGAAGCCAAGCGAGAAAAGCTGTCACGCATAATTAAAGCTGAAGCGGAATTGGAAGCCGCCAAAAAACTAAAAGAAGCTGCCGATTTAATCATGGAAAACCCTATATCCCTCGAGCTTCGTCGCATGCAAATGGTCACTGAAGTCGGTGCAGAACAAAATACAACGACGATTATTTTAATGCCGAGTGAATTTGTTTCAATGGCGGGAAGCATCGCTGATTTCGTTAAAAGAAATCCTAAATGATCATCTGTAGTGGCAATGATATTTGGGATGCTTCAGTAATTACTCTTCTAAAACCCTTCAAAATACAGAAAGAAGTGATTGGAAAATTAACTTTGTTTTGTAACTGATGTTTTTAAATGTGACAGGTTTAACTGGAAAACTTCAGTATAAAACTATTACTCAATTTTATTTTTTATCTCCATTGTAAGTTCTGAATTTTTGTACCCGAATATTTTATCAATATTAGGTGGTAAGTTATGCTGCATTTTAATGTCGACATTCGCCTATTAAAATTTTAACCAAAAGATTTTGTCAGTTCATTAATGACATCAATGTTGTCTTCAATGATCAATAATTTATTTTCTTTGTTGATATTAGTGTATTGCGGCGCTAATTTTTTAAAGGCAGACAATGTTTGAATCGCCTCTAAATCATTCTGCGGAGTAATATGATGAATACTATGGAACAATGCGAGATTGATCACGTCTACCAGTTGCACTGCTTTCCCTGTATCCAGAGTCCACTCTCCCGTTTTACGTAACACATCGAGAAAAATTGGCGCGACTCCCCATTTTGCCAACAAAATTGCACCCAAATGTTTACTGTAATGTTGACACAATACTTTATAGGTTTGCTCCGCAGGCACGTTATGGTTTTGTAAGGCAACGAGTAGGGTAAGTGTACCTACCTCGCTCAGTAGGCTTGCAATTAAGGTGTCTTCAGCGCCGGGAAAATGAATAACTTTGGCAAGGTAATAACTCATACAAGCTTTGAGTGTTTGGCGTCTTAATGCTTGTTTGTAAAGATTCTTAAGCTGATGGTCGCGCAACACAAATAGGCTTTTAATACTATGTGTCAGTGTAATATTCTCAACGGCACGCATGCCCAGGCGACCAATAACATCATGAAGGTTTTTGGGCTTGTCAGCAGTCCGGTAAAACGCGCTACTGGCATGCTTCATAAGAAGTGCAGTCAAACTTGGGTCTTTTGCAATCAGCGTTGTTAAGTGAGTCATGGAAACATTAGGGTTGCCTGTGGCATTGCGTATTTCCAGGGTAATAGTAGGCAGGCTTGGCAGCTGATCCTCATTAGTCTGCATTTTCTCAATGGCTTCCTGATAAATACGGAACTCCTGTTTGCCATAGAGCGACTGAATTTCATCAAAGTTTGGCCGCATAGGGTTTGCCCCTTTGTTCCTCGAAAACGGCTCTTTGGGTGAATGCATTGATGCGCCTCAGCGTTTATTGAATTGTAAAGCAGAGTATAGGAGGGATTTGCTCGCGTGGCGAAAGGTTGGTTTTATTTGTTAGGCTTTCATTGTGCGTGCTACAGGTAGTACTTGTCAGAAGGTCTTAAAAAGTGTTACTGATGCTGTAAAAGGAGTACTTATAATTATAGTGGTCATGGTTTGTGCTGTGGGAGAATAAAAATAACTCAACATGAAGAGTTACGACCCATTCGAAAATTTGTTTTGTTATTGAATTTATTAATTCAGCAACTATAGCTGCATAGGCAGCCAAGCAAATTTGGAAACAAATGATATTGCTTAACCGCCGGATGAAGTCATATATTATAAAGTAACGGGCTCGGGTCTCGCCTTTTTGAGTTGTATTAAATTGAAGTTAAATTATTTTTTGTTTTATTTTACATTGAAAAGGTACTCCCAAAGCGGAGCAATTTATAGTTATTCGGCTTTTTTTTGCCTACTTACAATCCGTGATTTATAGCGCGGTATGCAGATAGCGAATCAAAACTTTATTACAACTTTTTTCGGGGGTTATGATCCGAGTATTGGGCGATATCTTAAAAGTAATCCGATTGGATTTAAAGGGGGATTGTATTCCTGCAACCGCAGTTGCGATGTGTAATAATTCAAATCTAAAATATAAATTTATTTATATTTTAGTAAAAATTGGAGGTAAAAATGCTTAGCTTTCAATTAATCGAATGAAATCGATAATGATTTATTACGATTCGATTGGGCTTGATGAATGGATTAATGCGTTAACCAGTTTAAAGGCATCACCTGATATCGGTCATGTCCATAAGAGATCGCCCTTAGCTGGAGGGGAAACATTAAATGATCAAAATCTCGCGGGAGAGACAGCAATTGGGGGGAGGTAATTGTTTCACTAGCGTAGAAATGTAGGCCGCAAAATTAACTGATTATTCTTTTCTCTTTGATTAAAAAAGTCTCACGAAAGCCCAATAAAGATGGGATAATGAAATCCTTTCACGATGAGCCATACTGCTAGAGTCATTTCATAAGCAAATATAAGTTGTTTAAACTATTTTCGCAGCGCATTAAGTGTTCTGCCTCGCAGACGACACATCGATTACCGCGGAGACTTGATGTTAAAGTGACCACAAACTCGTGGTCGCCAAACTTGAGATGAATCCATGATCCATCATCGTTTTAGCTTACTTGCATTTGCCTCATTGATCAGCACTCAAACCCAAGCGGTACCCTGTACAATCATACTATCTGCGTGAAGCAACCACGCGCAACTTACCAAGGTGGCAACTGTGAGCAAGGTGGAAGCTGAGAAAATAGCGCTCGCTACAATCAAATCAACGGCGCACACAATAATCTCAAGTGCCGAGCATGAAGAAGAGCATGGCTGTCTTATCTGATCGCTTGATATTCATACTGACGGCAAGTCAGGTATTGAGGAGGTTAATATTCATGCCGGCAACGGCCATATTACCCAATCGCATCGCTGGATCATTTCGCGGCTAATTCCGCATAGCGGGCTTTATCTGGAATTCACAATTTGCGATCGGAAATGAGTAGGAAATATGCGAACGCGTAAATCACAACCATTAAACGTACAATGTGTTTTTCTAAAATTGTATGTAAACCTGACATCGGAGATACCCCTTCTATCCGGCAATAAATTAATTACCTTCCCGACTGGAAAAAATTTGGTACAAGCTAGCCAGTAAGGGATAGGTATATAGTCACGGATTTATTGCACTTTTAAATCATCCCGCAAGAAATAATCCAAAGGGCACCTCCGAAAATATCAAATTTAAAAAAAACAAATTTTAAGAATTTGCCATTTTTCGAAAATTTCATGGTTTTTCTTCAAAGTCTTGAAAATA
>JAYTSJ010000186.1:0-2051 GCA_043745725.1 Gammaproteobacteria bacterium
TGCAAATGCTTTTGCAGCTGTACGACCAATACCATCACCTGCGCCGGTAACAAGGATAATTTTATTGCTTAAGCAGTTTGCTGCGGGTGAAAAATTTTCGGGTATGTTCATAATGTAGTAGGTAAATAAGTGATTTTTGTTTTGTCATAACTGCTGTGCGAGTATGACGGTAATGAATTACAAATATTTTTCAACAATCGGCCAAATTTCATCGGCATGTTCTACGCGATAATCAGCTTGCCAATCATCTATGTTTTCTGCGCTATCAATATAGCCATAAGCTGCGGCGATAGTAATGCTGCCGGCACGCTTGCCGCATTCGATATCGCGCTTATGATCACCGATAAAAATAATTTGCTCCGGTGTGCAACCGATTTGTTCGCTGGCTAAAAATAAAGATTCCGGATGCGGTTTGCTTTCTGAAACATGATCGGGGCAAATAATGCTGGTAGGCGCAGGTTGCATATTGAGTTGCGCCATTAAGGGTGTGGTGTAAACCGCTGGTTTGTTAGTCGCTATACCCCACGCGATATTATTGGCGACTAATTTTTCGATAAGATTGGTGATGCCAGGAAAAGGTTTGGAAAATACCGCGATATGAGCAATATAAAGCTCCAGCAAGCGCAACCGTAATGCAGGGAAATCGGAGTGTGATTCTTCAATATCAAATGCCATCATCACTAATGCACGCGCTCCGTTAGATACGCACACACGAATCACCTCATCCGGTAAAGTTTTGCGATTATTTTGTTGTAAAAGTTGATTTACTACAGCAATAAAATCGGGTGCTGTATCAAGTAGCGTGCCATCAAGATCAAACATGACAGCGCGAATTTTTTTTGCGTCTAAAACCATTGTTCACTCACAATTTCGCTTAATGAAGTCCGCCACTCTCTCTGCGGCCGTAGAAGGCAGGATGCCGACTCGAGCCTACATGGATGTATTCACGGCGAGTCGCAGAGAGAATGGCGGAGTTCATGACAAGAATTAAACTATTTTCTTCGCGTGTAATAAATAATTAACACTCACATCATTGTCATCCAATTTGTAATGTTGAGTGATAGGGTTGTAAGTCATCCCACTAATATTTTGTAATTCCAAACCTGCTGCACGCAGCCATTGCGCTAATTCCGAAGGGCGAATAAATTTTCCGTATTCATGCGTACCTTTAGGCAAAAGCTTTAACAAATATTCCGCACCTAAAATTGCAAATGCATAAGCTTTCGCATTGCGATTAATCGTAGAAAAATAAACATCACCGCCTGATTTTACTAAATCGGCACAGGCTTTTACCACAGAGGCTGGGTCTGGTACATGCTCTAACATTTCCATGCAAGTCACTATGTCAAATTCGCCAGCACATTGTTGAGCTTTATCTTCGGCAGTAATTTTTTCGTAAGTCATAGTCACGCCCATTTCCAGCGCATGTAAACGAGCTACGGTTAAGGGGGCTTCACCCATGTCGATGCCAGTTACTTCTGCGCCGCGTTGTGCGAGGGATTCGGCAAGAATGCCGCCACCGCAACCCACATCAATTATTTTGCGTTGCGCAACGGGCGAGCGCACATCAATGTAGTTCGCGCGCAATGGGTTAATATCATGCAGTGGTTTGAATTCACTATTTCTATCCCACCAGCGGCTGGCCAGGGCTTCAAATTTTGCGATTTCTGCGCTATCGACGTTTGCCATTATAAAATCTCTCATTAACATAAAATCTCTTGTCGAGACTTTGCGCAGTATAACGCAGTGATTAATTGAAAGCTTTGAGGATTTTAAAACTTTGAGGATTTGAAGGTCGGAAATGCTGAAGGTATTTTATCTTGTGCAAAGTAGGCAAGCTCTTCCTTAAGCTTTGTAGTTGAGATTTCGGGAGATGTATAGCTGTGCTTAAAAATGTGCGATAAGAGCAGCGTATGGGCCTTTCAAATTTACATCTGCAGTGATGTCCTTGTCATCAATCGTCAGTTTAAGTGCGCGATATCCTACTTCCACGCCAACATCCAATGCTGAGTCGAACAGATAGCTAACTTTTGCAGAGTAATCAGTTAATT
>JAYTSJ010000187.1:0-19881 GCA_043745725.1 Gammaproteobacteria bacterium
CCTACTTTATTGACATAGGCTGTTAGGTCCGGGTCAACCACGTATTGGCCGCCTTGAGATTGCTGGCTGGGCACATAATTTTTGGCGCCGGTTGCAATATCTTGTTCGGCCGAGTCAAAAATCATTTGTTGCTTGCCGGTTACGGGATTGACCGCGCAGCCGGTTAAGATACCTACCAAACCAAGTGTTATCACTAGGCTAAGTGTTGCCATTACACTGGTTAATAAACTCAATAGATGTTTCATACTTCCTCCAATTTTCACCGTTCAAGTCGGCTATAATGCCACAAGTTTTTTTAAATTGAGATGTAGCAATGAAAGCACTGCAAGTGATAGAGCTCTTTGCCGGTTTAGGCGCGAAAGGTCAGCCGATTGTAGAGAAGTTACAAGTTCGTGAATTAGATAATGGTCAGCTACAACTGGTGCAATCGCCCGCGTTTGTTAAGGGCCTTGCGAGTGGTGATGTAATAAAATGTGATTCACCCAATCAAGAATTTGAAATTGTGCAGCACAGTGGCAATTTAAGCGTGCGTGTATTTAGCCGTGAGGATATTACGTCGCTGCTTGATGCGCTCACTCCCGAAATAGAAAAATTAGGGGGTGAACTTGATGTAGAAACGCCACGTATGTTGGTCTATTCAATTCATGTTAGTTGCGGTTTTAACACCATCGAAGCGATTTTAAATCAGCACATTGGCCATAATGGAAACAGCAGTTGGATGTACGGCAATGTATATGATCCCACCGATGGCCAAACCTTGTTAAATTGGTGGCAGGATATATTAAAACCGGAATAATTTTTTGTATTACTCTCAGGCTATAATTGCGAAATAAATATTTTATGCTATTACTTATCTCTCCTGCCAAAACGCTCGACTTTACCACACCATCACCCACGTCAGAATTTTCGCAACCAGATTTTTTAAAACAATCGCGTCAACTTATTAAGGAGTTGCGTAGCTTGTCGTCAGCGGGTGTTGCAGAGTTAATGAATGTTAGCGAGAAACTCGGTGTGTTAAATTTCCAACGCTTTAAGGATTGGCGCACTCCATTTACGGAAAAAAATGCTAAACAAGCGCTGTTTGCGTTTCAGGGTGATGTTTACACTGGCATGGCAGCCGAGCAATTTTCGCCGGCTGATATCCAATTTGCACAACAACGTTTACGGATTTTATCGGGCCTTTACGGTGTGTTGCGGCCCCTCGATCTCATTCAGCCTTATCGTTTGGAGATGGGCACTAGCTTTGCAAATTCGCGTGGGAAAAATGTGTATGAATTTTGGGGTGATGCAATTACAGGAAAACTTAATCAGCAGTTGACGGCATCTAAATCAACACTGGTTATTAACCTTGCATCCAACGAATATTTCAGCGCAGTGAAAACTAAACTATTAAATGCCGATATTGTGACACCAGTATTTAAAGATAAAAAAAATGGTCAATACAAAATTATTAGTTTTTTTGCTAAAAAGGCGCGCGGAATGATGAGTGCTTACATTATTAAAAATCAAATTACTGATCCAAACCAACTCAAGCAGTTTAATGTCGGTGGATATAGTTTTAATCAATCGCAGTCAAACGAACATGTTTTTATTTTTACACGCGAAGAGCTGGGAGCATAAGTTAATTTGTAACAATTACAGTACAAAAAATTAACACACTTTCACTATATACTTGATTTGATCTTCATATTCTCAAAATATCAACTAAGCTTGGTTTATTGTGAAAATCAGTCTTAGAATTAGGTTGCATTCACTAGCACAGAAACTTACAGTTTGCGGACTGTATATTTTATTGAAGTTCCTCACAATAATACCGGGGCTCCCTAGCAATAATATCCCCAGCATAATAAAAGGAAGGCCATGACGGTAAGCAATCATTTTATTCTGCATGCGATAGAGAGTATGGCTAGCGTAGCGCCTGTGTCCTATCGCCGTATTTTTAATGGTTACGGGATTTACCATCAAGGAGTACAGTTTGCGATTATCATCAACGACCATCTCTACTTTCGCGCGGACAATTTTTCGCGCGATTTATATCTCGCTAAAAAAATGGCAGCCTTTCAACCGTGCGCTATGGCCGCGCTCGAGCCTAGTTTTTTTCAGTTGCCTGACGATGTACTGAATAATCCCCCCGAATTGATCTACTGGATGCGGATCGCCGTAGAAGCTGCACAAAATGCCTATTCTGTAGATGACGACGAGTCATTAACGAATACCCCGGTTCGCCACTTACACAGCCGCTAGAACTGCTTTAAAACCTTTTTCGCCAATAACACAATCCTAAGCTAATCTTTAAGCCAAGCTTTTAGGAATAATCCGCATGGCTCTCAAAATATTGATAGTAGATGATGCTAGTTTCATCCGCGATTTAGTTAAAAAGCAGTTGCGTGACCATATCACCGGAGTCGAAGTATTTGAAGCCGCGGATGGCATTCGGGCAATAGTTGTACTCAAACACAACCCAATAGATATTATTCTGTCTGATTGGGAAATGCCCATGATGACGGGGGAAGAACTTTTAAAACATGTCCGAGCTTTACCAGAAGGTGCAAAAACGCCATTTGTAATGATAAGCAGCCGCGGTGATCGCGACCACGTTATGAAAGCAGCCCAAGCTGGGGTATCAGATTATTTAACCAAGCCATTTTCGGCAGAGGAGCTGCTCGGCAAAGTTAATAAACAATTAAAAATTATCGGTAAATTGCCTTCTCATCAAACCCGTCAGGCAAACACTCAAGGCATTAGCGGTTCATCAGTAGATGTACTTACCGGTGGTAGTAGGCCGAAACCCGCGGCTCCGCTGACAGCTTCTGCGACATCCTCTGCAGGACTACTTATGGGTGGCGCACCCGCTGCAAAACCATTCACGACGGGTAAGACGGCAAAAGCCAAAGCGCAATTACGGTTTGCCGATAATTTAACTTTTTCCTGTGTGGTGCGTGAGATGTCACTGCAAGTAATGAGCTGTGTGATGCAGCGCGGTGAAAATTTACCGCGCGTGTTTGATCCGGCCGTGGTGGATATTGATATGGGCGAAGCGCAAGGCCTTGCCCGTGTAAATGGTTACGTGCACAGTATTATGGCTGGTGAGAGTAGGCCAGAATCCAATATTGTTAAAATTGTCATTCGTTTTGTCGATAATGACGTCGACAAATTTGAAGTTCTGTCAAAATTTATTGATCAGATGCAATGACAATAAATAGTTATAATTTAGTGGTTTGCATTAATTTACTTTGTCGGTAATGGTTAAATTTTTCTGCAAGCCAGAAAATTACTATACTAAAATACCAACATAAAATTGACGACCAAAGTTGATGCGATAAATAATGTTGGCCGCGAAGAACCTGGGTTAAACCTAAAAAATTCCCGTAGACTAAGGCTACTAGCAAACTAGTCCACGCTGCCCGACGCATACCCAGTAAATAAAAACCAAAAAAACAAGCTTCAAAAATAAAGCCGGTAATTGAGTGGCCGCCAGGCCAGCATTGCCCGCCATGTGGTGCAAAGGTGGGGAAAGGTTCAGTAATAGTGTCAAGCGGAACGACTTCACTGCCACCGTAGACCTGAATGGTAATGGGGCAATAGACATTAGACGCACGCTTTAAATGACCAATCATTTCCATCGAAAAAACAATGGCAATAACAGTCAGCCAAAGTGCAGCCCTTGTACCTTTGGGTAGGCTGGCTAACCAAAGCCGTGATTTACACACAACATTCAATTGAGTAAAGCGCGAGAAGATTTTTTGCCAGCGCGTGTTGGAAATTTTTTCTAACCAGGTTGCAAAGGGTATTAAGGCAATTGCTAATGTCAGCATGGCCACAAAGAGCGGGCCAGAAATAGCTCTTTTGGGGAAAAAGTGAAACCAAAATTCATAGCCATCAGAATTTGCATAAGGGAAGCCGCCGGGTTGATGCGATAAAAAATAAGCTAATTGCTTATCAATATCGAACTTGACAAACAACGCAATAATTCCAGCAAAAACAATAAACGGAATAATGATAAGCCGTGCCCAGCGAAAAGGAATTGGTTGCAAGGATTGATACATGTTATGAGGACCGTATTTTTTGGTGATTGTTAAAAATATTGAAAGCAAGAAAAATTATATTTGCTAGAGGCTAGCCGCTTCTATCTCTTCGCTGAGCAATAGCCAGCTTTCTTCAGCTTCATCCAGAGCTTGTTGTACTTTTGCTTGTTCCAGTAATAAATTTTGCAAATTTGCTTTGTTCTTATCGTCGTAAATACTGCTATCGCCTAATTGATTTTCAATATTGCTCATTTGCTTTTGCAGTTTTTCCATTTGCGTTTCAATGTTTTTTAATTTGTTGGTGAGCGGCTTTAATTGTTGCCGTTGCGCTGCTGACTGTTGCCGTTGAACTTTTTTATCGACTTTGCTATCGCTGTCGGAAGCGCTAGGTTCTTCGGCCGTTATTTGTGTCTGGCGCTGTTGCAGCAACCATTTGTAATAGTCATCTAGGTCGCCATCAAATTCATTCACATTACCATCGGCAACCAATAAAAATTCGTCGACTGTATTGCGCAATAAATGACGGTCGTGGGATACAATAATCACGGCGCCTTCGAAATCTTGTAGCGCCATGGTAAGTGCGTGACGCATTTCTAAACCTAAATGGTTGGTAGGTTCATCCAATAATAATACGTTAGGTTTTTCCCATGCAATTAGCGCCAATGCCAAACGCGCTTTTTCGCCGCCGGAAAAATGAGTGATCGGTTCAAATGCCCGCACGCCATGAAAATCAAAACTGCCGAGGAAATCGCGAATTTCTTGCTCGCGTGCCAAGGGTGCAATACGTTGAATATGCAGTGCTGCTGAGGCGTTAATGTCGAGCGCTTCTAATTGATGTTGCGCAAAATATCCCAATTTAAAATGTTCGCCGTTGGTGCGTTCTCCTTTTAGCAGTGGCAACAGGCCTGCAAGAGTTTTTACCAGGCTGGATTTTCCCGCACCATTAGGGCCGAGTAAACCAATACGAGTTTCAGCGCGAATACTGAGTTCAACTTTTTGTAAAATACATCTTTCGCTACTGCCATCTTTTTCGCGATAGCCAATGTCAGCGCGGGCAATATGCACTAATGGCACAGACATTTTGTCAGAACATTTAAATGTAAAGCTGAACGGTGAATCAATGTGCGCTGGCGCAATTTTTTCCATGCGCTCCAATTCTTTAATGCGACTTTGCGCTTGTCGCGCTTTGGTAGCAGAAGCACGAAAGCGGCGAATATAACTTTCAACGTGCGCAATACGCTCTTGTTGTTTTTCAAAAGTTGATTGTTGTTGCGCAAGTTTTTCTGCGCGCTGACGCTCAAACGCAGAATAGTTACCGCTGTAATTATCAAGTTTTTGTTTTTCGATATTTACAATACGATCAACGATATTGTCGAGAAAATCGCGGTCGTGCGAAATAATAATCAGCGTGCCCGTATAGCGCTTAAGCCATTCTTCTAACCATAAAGTAGCGTCTAAATCCAAATGGTTAGTGGGTTCATCGAGCAGCAATAAATCGGAGGGACACATAAGTGCCTGAGCAAGATTTAAACGAATGCGCCAACCACCGGAAAAATCGGTGACAGGGCGCGCATCATCGCCCGTTGCAAAACCTAAACCATTTAAGAGTTGCTGTGCACGTGATGGCGCCGAGTAAGCAAAAATATTTTCCATCTCACCATAGAGGTGTGCGAGCTTGTCGCCATTACTACCGGCGGCAATAATTTCATGTTCAAGATGGCGCAATTCGCTGTCGCCATCCAGCACATAATCCAGTGCGCTGCGGCTGGTATGCCCAACCTCTTGCGCCATATGTGCGGTGCGCCATTGTTTAGGAATATCCACGGTGCCGGTATCGCTCGGCAGTTTGCCAAGTAACATGTTAAACAGCGTGGATTTTCCACTACCATTGGCGCCAATCAGGCCGATTTTTTGGCCTGGATAAATAGTTAAGTCGGCGGATTCCAATAAGAATTTGGCGCCGCGTTGCAATGAGATATTTTGTAATTGAATCATGGCGCGCATTCTAGCAGACTTGCATCAACCTTCAGCTAGCGGATTGAATGTTCATGCTCTCTACCGAAAATCATTTTTGGGCATTTTCGTTAACGGCCTATGCCAAACCACAGATTGCTGATTGTTGTCTGCAACTGCAGGATCATTATGGTGCTGATGTTAATTTACTACTCTGGTCGATCTGGTTAGAGCAGCAGCAGATTCGATTAACCGGCGCTAGATTAGCCATGGCGCTTGAGCTAATACAGCGCTGGAATACAGATTATGTGCAAGCTCTTCGCAACCTAAGGCGCGCTATGAAACGTGAGTTTGCCCAAGATCTGGAGAGGGTCGCAGTGGTGCGCGATAATATTAAGCAGGCGGAGCTGGCAGCTGAGAAGCAAGAACAGCAATGGTTGGAAAGTCTGACTCAAGACTGGAATGTGGAAGCTATTGAAATTCTGGTGGGAGAAAATTTGCAGGTCTATTTGGGTTATTTGAAAATTCCGCTAGCCATTATCGAGCAAGTAAAAACGAATATATGGTAAAGCTGCGAGCTGACAGACCCATAAAAATGGGTACTGTCAGTAAGGTGTTGTCAGTAAATAGATACGTTAGATAGCAGAATCGGTATCGGGCTGCTCAATGTTATTTGTTGTTGCAGGTTCAGCAGTGGTAGCGGTTTCAATAGCACTACTTTTTTCGGGAACATTGAGATTGGTTGGTGCGGTTGTTGTTTCATCGACAAGATTTTTAACCGGTACGGTTATTGGTGTCACTGTCGCAATGGGCGCAGCAGCTTTAGTTTTTGGCGCCGCCTTCTTTTTTGCGAGCTTGAGGGGGCCAGCTACTGGCGCTGTTGTCGGCGATTCTGCGGCAAAAGCTGTGGTTTTTTCGCGAGCCTTTATTTTTTTGTCAGCTTTTTTGCTGTGTTTAGCGAGTTTCTTTTCTTCTTTAGTTTTTTTGCCCTTGCTAGCTTTGGCAAGAGTTTTAGCCACTTTTTTGCTAAATTTTGCGGCGGCTTTATTTTTGGCAACTAACATTGCTACTGTTTGCTGGGCAATAGTCACGGCCTTGTTATGAGTTGCAGAGGCTTCTTTAGCTGCAGCCAGACGTGCTTTTGCAGCGGGAGTGGTTGCGCCACTAGCAATTAATTTAACCAGTATCGCTTGTGCTGTTGCTGCAGATTTTTCAGCAGCAGCTTGTGTTTTTTCTGCAGTTATTAATTCTTGCGCGCGCACTTTCTCTATTTCGGCGCCAATTTTTGCAATTTGTTTTTCAAGGTCCGCAATACTCAGTGAAGTGTTTCTAATGGTAGCCATAATAAAGTCCTATAAAGTGTAAAAATTATTCGCCGTGCAACATGTCCTATTAATTATAAAACTGCCATTGCAACAAATCCCTATAATCTACCCACCTATAAACGACAGGCCACCTATAAATAACAGGAAGCAAAAAATATCATATTTGGGGTTTAGAGAAAACCATTTCCACTGGATAATTTCGCAGTCATTAAGGCGATAAAGATAACTATTTTTTTTGTTTCAGCCCTATTTATAAGACAAAATACCGCACAACATCTGATATTTGGGTTACCATTAGCGCCCGTTAGGGTTGTCACACGGGTGGTTTAGCCACTGGTTACCCATTACAAAACGTGGCGCTACTTAAGCCAAATATTCCTTCAAAAAATCCATACGACTAAGGTGCAACATGATTAACAAACATCTAATAATTGCCGGTTTAGTAGCTTCTGCTGTGCTGGTTACAGGCTGTAAAGAAGATGCTAAAAAACAAGACGACAGCACAAAAATTGCAACAACCGAACAAAAAGTGAGCTATTTGATTGGCCAAAATATGGCAAAAAGCCTGCAACAAAATGGTGTTGTATTAGAGACTGAATCATTTTTGTTGGCCGTTAACGATGTTAAAAGCGGTACGCCTACACGTATTTCTGAAGAAGATGGTCAGAAAGTGATGCAAGAAATGCAACAAAAAGTGATGGCTAAAAAAGAAGAAGAAAATAAAAAATTGAGTGAAACTAATCTTGCCGAAGGCAAAAAGTTTCTCGATGAAAATAAAACCAAGCCCGGTGTTCAAGTGACTGCAAGTGGCTTACAGTACAAAGTAATTACTGAAGGTACTGGCGTTAAACCAAAAACAACTGACACTGTTAGCGTTCACTATGTTGGTAAATTAGTAAATGGAACTGAATTTGATAGCTCACGTAAACACGGTGATCAACCAGTTACTTTTGAAGTAGGTGGTGTAATTCCAGGTTGGACTGAGGCTCTGCAAATGATGCCACAAGGTTCTAAGTGGGAATTGTATATCCCTTCTGAATTAGCATACGGCCCAGCAGGTACTGGTCCAATTCCAGCAGCTGCAACGCTGATTTTTGAAGTAGAGTTGTTGGAAGTGAAAGCTGCCCCAGCCGCAGCAAAAGTAGCACCAGCTGCGCCAGCTACTGCAAAACCAGCTAAAAAGTAAGTTGTTGTAAAATATGAGTCAAAAAAAATCCCGCATTGCGGGATTTTTTTTGACTTGTTTAAAAATAAATAATGGTTTGATCTAACTGCAAACACTGTGCGATTAGCTAACCAAATCTTTGTGCGATGTATGCAATACAGAGATCATACGATCTTCAGCGCTGAAACGGACCTCCAGGGTTTGACCTAACTCGGATAAGTCAGTATCCAGGCTATTTAAATCGTCAGTCTCGAGATATTTATCGTTAAAGTCGAGTATTTGTTCGGTCGTGTTATCAATAGCTGTGAATAGATTGCCAGCTTCTTGCAGGGCTTCATCGTCATCAAATTCACGCCCTTCTTTCATTAATTGATCGTAAATCTCAAAGTGTCCAGCGGAAACATAATCCACCAAAATTTGGCAGAGTTTACGTAATTTTTCGCCGCGTAAATCATTGTTACTTGCACTTTGATCAAGACCGCTCAGTGCGCAATATTGCACAAGCATATCCTGGCGTTCCTGGAGCCAGCGGTCGATGATTTCACTCACCCCTCCCCAGCGTTCTTTGGCGTTTTGACAATTTTCTAACATACTTATTATTCCTGATGACTACTGGCTATCTGGTTTGGGGTGTAAGTCCATTGTGAAATGGCAAGTTGCCACAATAGGCTATCTTAGTGAGAGCGGCAATAGTTAATTAACTAGAGCATCATGCTTGCGAACTACTTGGTAAATATTAATAAGTCCTAAGCCAATAAAAGCAATCAATGTCCATTTGGGAATACTCAGGCCGAAAATAATGTGCGGTTGCGCACAAGTGCCATCGCCTTGCAGCAGCATCGTGAATGCTTCCATAAAGGGAAATACTTCAAACATATAGGCAAGCCCAGGTCCGCAGGCAGGAACTTGATCCGCCGGTAAACTCTGGAGCCAAATGTGATGCTGCGCGAAATACGCACCACCGAGTGCGGCAAGAATACCAGCGACAGCATAGGCGCGGCGGCCTTTGATATTTGGGTTATGAATAAATGCAGCGAGCGCTAAAACCCCTATTAAATCAATAAATGCGCGCTGAGTAATACACAGCGGACAAGGAATTAAGCGCATCACATGTTCCAGATAAACGCCTACGAGTATCAATAACACGCAACCGATAAAGATGATGAGATTGGTTTTGCGAATAGAAGGAATTATTGTTGTGCTATTGGAAAGATTCATGGTTCTACCTTAGGCAAATATAAGCGCTTATAGTAAGCAAAAACCCCTCGGAAGTGCCAGACGTTTTCGACAAATCGTCTATGCTGTTAATAAGCGTTGTCGTGGTGGCAATGAATATTTCATGGGTGTGGAAAGGTTATGAAAATTGGCTTTGTTCGTAGCATCAAAACAGGAATTATTGCATTGGGTTTGGCCTTTGTCGCGCCTCTAGCCTGCGCGAATAGCGGTGGCGGTGAAACCTTTGCGGAAGGGGTCAATTATTTACCTATCAAGCCGTCATTGATTGTTAATTACGGCGGGGTAGGAAAGATTAAGTATATTAAGGCCGAGATTTCTATGCGCGTTGAAGATAATCATTCAGCGGTAGAAGTGGCGCATCACATGCCTCTTATTCGAGATACTCTGATTATGTTACTCAGCAGTATGACGGATGAACAAATTAGCAGTGGCGAAGGCAAAGAGCTTATGCGGCAGCAGGCGTTGGCAAAGGTTAACGAGGCGCTTGAGGCACAAATTAACGCTGGCCATACGGCAGCAGGAGACAAAAACTCAGCGCCAGCGAAAGATGATCACGCAAAAAATGAGCATAGCAAAGTAACAAATGCTCACGCTAAACCCGAGCCGGTTTCAGACTTGTTTTTTGACAATTTAGTGGTGCAAAAATAGCTTAATTTATCCGCAAGTGAGGGTTAAATTTATCCGCAGCTACAGCCGCGGTATTGCGCGTAATAATTTGCAAGATATTCATCAAATGCAATTTGCGGCGAATCTTCTAATTGATATTGTTCTGCTAACGATATTTCTGCTAGTTGATGGAACTGCGCTGCTTTTTCAGCATTTAATGGATGCTCTGCAAAATAAGCACGGTGTTGTTCGGCAAGCGATAGGGTGTGTTCAAAAAAACTTTTTCGTTGTGTTTGCAGGTCCAATAATACTTGTGCCGAGGGTGTTAATGTCGGGTTAATCAGTTTTGCATATTGCTGTTTAACCGCAGTGATATAAGCGTCTCCTCCATTGGCTTGGTCAAGCAAACTAGCGCAGGCTAATGATCCATCCAGTATCTCTTTTGCCCATTCCTGAAAATTAACTTCTTGCCCGGCACGTAATAGTTGTAACTGTGGATCACGTCCAAAGTAGACCATCCGCTTTTGATTTTCTTGCCCTTCTGCATACTCTTCATCAGAGGTTTGTGGGCTATCGCTAAATAAACAATATAGTAGAAAGGCATCAAGGAGATGCATTTGTTCGGCGGTGATTCCCAGAGGCTCGTAAGGGTTTAGATCCACGCAGCGCACTTCAATATATTCTACGCCCCGCAATCGCAAAGCTTGCAGTGCAGTTTCGCCCGATTGGATGGTGCGTTTAGGGCGAATGCTGCTGTAAAACTCATTTTCAATTTGCAGCAGGCTAGTGTTGAGCTGACGATAATTGCCCTGCGCGTCTTTAACACCTATGTCAGCGTACTCGGGATGAATCTGGGTGATGGCACCGCACAGGGTTTTGAGGTAGCTGCTCAGGTTGTTGTAGCAAACAAACAATGCTTGTTGGGCATCACTTTGATAGCCCAAGTCGCCCATACGCAATGAGGTTGCGTAGGGTAAGTGCTGAGTATGTGAATCATCCCCAAACGCATTCAGTCGATGCGGACGACCTGCAACAAAACTATCACTCACTGCTGGCGCCGCACCAAACAGATAAATTAATAGCCAAAAATTGCGGCGAAAATTGCGAATCAGGGCAAAATATCGCTCAGTTTTGAAATCTTGCAGCGACTGATTATTGCCTTCCAGATCTTGTAGCTCACGCCAAAAATCATCGGGCATTGAAAAGTTGTAATGAATGCCGGCGATGGTTTGCATGCTGCGGCCATAGCGGTAGCCAAGTCCAACGCGATAGATGGTTTTCATGATGCCGCTATTGGTGCTGCCATAACGTGCGACTGGGATTTGAGGATCAGCAGGCAGTATACAAGGCATGCTTGCCGGCCAAAGACGTTCATTGTTTTTGGCGAGTTGCTGATAGGTAAAGCGATGAATATCGCTTAATTGCTGTAAAAGCGCATTGATATTGTCAAATGGCTCGGTAATGAATTCGAGTAATGCTTCGCTATAATCTGTGGTGATATGGGGGTGTTTGAGTGCTGAGCCAAGGCCTAGGGGGTGGTCTGTTTGTGCCAATTTCCCCTGTGGTGTAATGCGCAGGCTTTCTTTTTCCAGCCCACGCAAAATGCCGGTGAAAGTAGCATTAGCTGGCGCTTGTGCAAAAGCATTTAAGCACTCTTGCCAGTGGGTGGAATGAGTCAATGACAAAATCTACTCCTTAGGGGGCAACTGTTAAAAGATCTTCAGCGGTTTTGATAGTTTTGGGTGCTTTCGCTATTGGCGAAGGCATTATTTCGATGTCGATACAAGGTAGGCCTTTGTCATCGAGATCGCAGGAAATAATTTTGATGCGTTGCTGATAATCCTTAGCGCTTATTTCAACCATCTGATTGATTGCTTCATCCTTATAAAGGGTTTTAAACAGGCTGTTGGCATCATAACCATCTACCCATTCTTTACTTTTCCCAAAAAAAAGCTTGTCTTGATTTTGCAGAATAAAAGTCTGATTCATAAAACGGTTTTACTCGTTAGTCGCTAGGGAAAACACTCAATAGAGCATTTATGAGCTTGAAAAAGAATTGAACGCTAGTTGCGCAGGTCAGCAACATTGATGGGGGCGTATAGGGAAAAGTTCAAGGGTGCGGACCTTAGTTAGTATTTGCTGGACATATTACTGAAACCAGATGTATTGCTGAACATAAGCCGTCGCGTTTATTGTCCAGCTAAGCGCTTAAAACCATAAGCGCTTTCCAGAGTGCCAAGTGTTTTTGCCGCTCTAGGTATAAAATAAAAATCCCCCCCTTCATGGCCTGCTGCGCGAATTGGCCGCATTTCCGGTGTTTGTTCCAGGTTGTTGATTTTTGCTTGCTGGCGCACATTGACGGCCACTTGAGCAAACAACATATCTTCGCGCAGTACACCGGTATTTTTTTCGAGTAAATTGATTAAGGCGTTGGCAAAAATAGAGTGTTCGCCGTTAACGCCATCCAGCACTGGCTTTTCTCCGCCGGAAGAAATAACAATCCTGGAACGCCGGGATTTACCAATTTCGATAGACTGTTTGGAAAGCTGGACGTTAACACCACCCAATAAAAAAGCACTATTTTCTGAGGCGAGATTTCCGGCAAAACAAGAGTCAGCAATCACCAAAATGGATCTCGCTTTAATGCGATCCAAATGGTCGCTGATAATATTATTGCTAATCCAATTGGTGGGCACATCGCGCTCAGCATCGGCTGGCAACCAGTAACCGCGTTTGCGCACCGAACCGAGGGACAGATTGCCGTGGCCAGCATAAAAAACCACTAAATTATCTTGCGGGCCGATTTGATTATATAAATCATTAAATGCATTTAAAATTTCCTTTTCACCAGCATCAAACAGCGTAACTGCACTAAATCCATAGCGCTGTTCAAGCACTTGTTGAATACGCAGCGCATCTTTTTTGGGTGACTGTAAATCGTCAATATAAAGATAATCCTGATTGGCGATAATTAACGCAAAATACCGACCAAAGTCCACGTCATTAAACTCAAGAGGTGCAGCCGCTTTTAAAGTGACCGGCTGTAACAATTCACCGGGGGCAATATTACGATAGCTTGATTTAGGTAGTCCGGCGATTTTTTGATTGAGCGTACCCAACTCAACTTGAGCTTTGTCGTAAAGGTTTTGCAGTACTGTCAATTGATTGTTTTTTATCGCATCGGTTTTTTGCTGCAGTGCTTGCAACTGCGAATGCAAATAGCTTGATTCCTGAGTCGACGCCTCGATTTTATGTTGCAGTTCTGTGCGTGCTTCTGCTACGGCTTGCTTGGCATCAGAGGCGAGTACTAAAGCTTCACCTCCCGCAGAAAGACGATAATAGGACAGGGCTTTAGCGATATCTTTTTCTACCCCCAGGCCTTTCTCATAGAGAAAGCCCAGGTTTATTTGCGCACGTTGAAACCCTTGTTCCGCTGCCTTTGTATACCAGAGTGCAGCAGTGACATAATCTACTTCCTGACCCAAACCTTTTTCGAAAATTTCACCCACATAAGTCTGTGCTTCAGGGTTGCCCAGCTCCGCATTTTTTAGCCAAACATTGAGTGCAGATCTATAGTCCGCGCGATCGTAGGCAACATATTCGCCGCCGCGCAAATTGCAATCAAATGCCGTAGTGCGCGTGGCGCGCCTTTCGCTCACGTAGGTCATGTTTCCCAGGCGATTGACTTGCCCCGGCAGCGAGCAGTCGACAATGCGCAGCTCATCAATTGGCTTATAGCCCTCGGTCATTGCTGTTACAGGTTTTGTGTGCAGGTTGTTACAGCCTGCAATAGCGATAGCGACCATTGCAGCAGCAACCATCTTTATTTTTGCCGGAATTTTAGCAAGTATGCCCTTCATTTAATGCTCCTTATAATGGAAAAAATAATTGGAAAAATTAATTAATTTCTTTGCTGTCAATTTTTTTTTGCAACTGCGCTAAAGCCGTTGCTATACCATTATCGAGCGTGCCTAATTCACTTTGTTGCAAAAACTCTAAGGTTATTTGTAACTGCATGGCAGAAAAAAGATTCAAATCTTTTGCTTTCGTTTGGGCAAGTAAATTTTCAATAATTTTATTAATGCGGCGATCCAGAATAACTTTCAATTTTAAAAGATCCCGGGAATCCGTGCGCGCGCTATCCGTTCCCGCTTCCCAGGCTTGTGCATACAATGTGTGCGACTGGTTGATATCACCTTGCGCGTATATAGTATCTGCCGTTTTAATGGTTTCAACTATGCTGCTCATGGTTGGGGGGAGATCATCCAGGCCAATCACTGCTTCGGTGTTATTCACGGTAATCCCCCAAGAAACTAACACAGCAATCACCAGCGCCGCAATCAGTGCCAGTATTGATTGTCGAACTTTAGCCTTGGGTTTTATCGCATCAATAAATTTTCCGGCATCGGCAAAACGATCTTCACGTTTGCTGGACAAGCCCTTAAGAATAGCATTCATTGGTTTTTTGGGCACGCCAACAATTGGCAGAGCTTGAATCCCTTGCTCGAAAGCTTGCTTGGCATTAATCCGCTTGCCATTCACGCGAAATGGCGGAACGCCGCCCAGCAATTCATAGGCAACAACTGCCAGTGCATAAACATCGTCTGCGGGCAGCGGCCGTTCGCTATTTAACATTTCAAGGCTGGCATAGTTTGGTGTCATAGCGCCCATTAATACCGGATCAAACAGGGAATCATTTGGGTGTGCGACCGCGAGATTGCTTCGAACCGCTTGAGCGATACCAAAATCCAAAATCTTGACTTGTTGCTGTTCGGTTAAAAATACGTTGGCCGGTTTAAAATCTGCATGTACAAAACCTTCTTGATGCGCATAAGCAAGGCCTCTCGCCATAAGCTCTATGTAGCGCATCAACTCTGTAGGTTTTTCCGTACGATTGGCGTTGCGGGAAATATATTGCGCGAAAGATTCGCCGCGCAAATATTCCATACTCAAATAAAAAATATCATTTTCACGATCAAAATCGTAAACCGTCACTATATTGGGGTGGGACAGGGTTTGGGATTTTCGCGCTTCTCGCTGTAAGGCCACAATAGCGCCGAGACTATCGTGCAGTTCTTCATTAAGAAATTTGATCGCCACATAGGGATCACTATCATTCAACTCTTCTTTGCGCAGATCTACCGCTAGGAAAATAGTCCCCATACCGCCGCGACCAATAGATTCTTCCAATTTAAAGCGTTGTTTGATTACTGCGCCAGGAACTAAATCATCCGCAGACTTAACCTGCGGGCCAATGCCATAGGCTAGATTGTCCGATGAAAAGAGCGTGCCCGTTTTAGTTGTCGTGTGAGCCTGAGGTGTTTTTGTTTTATCCAGCGCGGAATTAACCTTTAAGCGGGTTTTATCCACGGGTATTTTTTTTTGTAATTGGGCTTTGTCGAAAAGAGGGTGGGTCTTATCATCGTCATTTTGCATATCTATCTATCTGTTAAAATCTGGTTGCGAATACTTTTCGAAAATAAGCACTATAATCACCGGCCGCCAAGCGGACAGGCAATTACAGTAACATATGTATCTGCGGCAAACGTTATTACACAAGCAAAAGGAAAACGGAAATATGCAAAATATACCAACACATCACGTAAAGCTGATCGCGCGTCTTATATTCTCAATGGTCGTTTTTGTGATGGTCGATGCACAGGCAATATCCTTGGATAAAGCCGTCAACTTGCAACTCGAAAACACTCCCGGCGGCGGACCCTGCGCTCGATTATTAGCAGCGGGAGCCAGTCTAACCGGCAATCTGGAAATAATCTGCGCGCGGGCAGTCCCTGTAGGCTCAACCCCCTCCGCAACCGGCGGCGGTTCTGCCACACCAGCGGCTATCCCCAGTACAGATTCAGGCGTGCTGGATGCAGCACAAAAATCGGGCAAGCATGAATTTACCGCAAGCAATCGGCAGTGGAATCTTTTCCTGACTGCCGAAAATGAATCCCTTGATCGTAGGCTGACTGCGTCGGAAGACGGCTTTGATTCCAGCTTGGATCGTATAGTGCTTGGCAGTAGTTATATCGCCAGCGCCGCCAGCGCCATTAGCCTTGCGTTAAATATGAGTAAGCATGACGGCGATTTTCACAGCGGCGGCGATTTTAGCTTTGATACCAAAGGCATTCGCCTCTTGGGCTCATTTAAACCTACCGAAAAACTGTCGCTGCAATTGGCCGCCGCTTACGACACAGTAGCTGCAAAACGACAACGCATGGCGAGCTTTAATGATCTGTTTAATAATGCTGCTATCTTTTCAACCAGCGGTACACCCCTGGCGGATTACGATTACAAACAACTAGGCCTCAACGCCCGCGTCGCCTATGAATTGAATGTTGGCCGCTTAAGTTTCTCACCACTCGTTGGTATCGATTGGAGCAATAGCGCTTACGACACCTATAGTGAACAAGGAAAATCCGGATTGGAATTACGCTTTCACAACGACGCAAGAAAATCCCTGCAAACTGCACTTGGTTTTCAAGGCGCCTTTGCGATAGGCACCAGCTACGGCGCATTTATACCGCAATTTTCTGCGGCCTGGCGCCACGAATTCGAAAGTGTTTCGCGAAATGTTCAGGTGAGTTTTACAGAAGATATCAAGGCGAAGAAATTTAATTATCAAACCGACGCCTTGGATGCTAATTTTTTCGAACTCAGCGCCGGCAGCGTTTTTGTATTTAAAAAAGGTACACAAGCTTTCATTAACCTACAAACACTTTTAGCGAATGATATTTACGATAGTTTTATTGTGAGTGCGGGTTTGAGGTTTGAGTTGTAAGCGTTAAACCTTTGGTCACTAATTTATTGCGGTGAATGCACGTCAATCATTTTATGAATATATAAAATCAAAAATGCCGCCTTTGAAAATCAAGGCGGCGTTTTTGATTTATAAAAGCTCAATAACGGCAACAAGTATCAGCTTATTATTTTGATTTTCAAAAACGGCAAATCCACCCACCAAAATATCATCAATAATTTGTGCCTCTGCATACACCCAATATTTCGAAGAGCTGGACGATAAGATAATGGGATCACCCGTCACCGCTTCTGGTGCACCACTTAGGCTTTTTTCAGAATGGGTGCCCATTGATCATAATGAGTGTTGTCAATTTCAGGTGACATTGTACGATTGTGTAAATTTTTATAGGATTTAATCGGAAGATTGATAAAGAGTCCTGGCAGTTCAAAAGCTGTTTGCTTTTTTATCGGGAATGCTAACGCCTTGTCAATCTTAGCGATGGCCTGGAGCTCACTGAGTGATGATCCTCGCGCACCAAGGTTGCCAGAGGTAAATAATCGAACAAGGTAAATTCCATGTGGATCTGCAATGGTGAGAAATGCGCTCATATCTTTATTTGTGAGCGCGGCCGAAAAAGTGTTAAAAGTACTTTCAGCATTGAGGCTGCTTTTGGTCGTGAGGCTACTATTTTGCTCTGTGGCTATGTTTTTTATTTCGGCTTTGCAGCCTAAAGTAAAAACCATTAATGTGAGAGTGAGAATAAAACGAATATTCAGTAGAAATTTCATGTAAACATACCGTTAATATATTTGATAGGGAATAACATGATGTTTTTCTCTTTCATTTTTACATCAAGCTTGAAGCTCATTTCAATTTTCATCCATAAAAATAAATCTCATTATTTTACTTTACACGATATTTCGTGGGTTGGGTCGACATCGCGCCTAACCAATAAGCAGGTCACATGTTTTTTGGGTGGCAACGGAATTAGTAAAACAACATTTAAATTAATATCAAAAGACTCCGGTTGGGTTCTGCCATAAGTGCACATCATTGACACATCAAGCTTACGATCCGCGTAATACTCTGCGGTTGCTTCGGATCTATCTTTTAAATAATCCCACTCATCAATCATGTCGTCAGAGAAAATTCTTTCTTTGGCTATAGTGACCCTTTCTTTTTCTTCCTTCGCATTGCCATAGATAATAGTGGTTTCTCTAAGCTGTAATTTCCCAATAGGTGCTTTGCCAAGTGTAACCCAGCTAACTGGAAAATCTGTTTCTGTAGGTAATATATAGGGGCATGTTAATTCGGGAATTTTTTCTATTGGTGTTGCATCTGCGCAGCCGCAAAAAATAAAAGAAAGAAGTAGGCAATATTTAAGTAGCTTCATAATATTTTCTCTTTAAATTTGAAATCATTATTTTGATAATAATACATAATATTCTTCGCCATCCGCTCCCCAGGATACTCGTTTCGTGCGAGTAACTCCGCTGGAGTCAGTCCAGCAATTTGCTGATGGTTTTCCAGTCGCATCGGCGTCAACCGCGTATAATTTGGTGCGTCTACTAATCACTGCGCCGTTATATTGGTCCATCAAGGTTACGCCAACAGTTGCATTTTTTGATGATAAATAGCTTGTGTAATCGTCATGCTTTAAATAAATACCAACATGAGACCTTCCTGAATAATCGCTGTAATATTTTCCGTCTCGCAAGGTGGCAACCACTGTACCCTCAGGTAATTCACCCGGTTTAAAATCACACACTCTTGGACCTCTTAGCCAGCTTCGAGTGTTAGGTATGCCAAAATATTGAACATAAGATGCACATTCATTTTTAAAGCCATTTGGTAGAGCTCCTTTTGGCTCAATAATTTTCACTGAAGGTCTTAATTGAATTGCACCATTTTCAAACTTTTTAAAGTCTTTGATGATATAACCCTGACCTGTGTAACCGTGAAAACTAGTACGCTGATAATTTTTAAAATCGGTGCGTTTTACAATTGCAGGTGCAGAGGTCGAAGCGCTAGGTGTTTTTACGGGTTGAGTCGTAGCTGGAGCTGATGATGTTAATTTCTGAAGCGAATTTGCTGCTGTTGCAACATCTTGTTCTGCATGTGTAGTAAGGCCAATAAAAAATTTTTCAAGTTCTAGCAATGAGAACCAATCGTGCGCTGCGGAACAATTATCAAATTGTGCTTTGAGTGCTTCGTTATGCAATGCGTCCCATGTCTTTGGTCCTACAATACCGTCGGCTTTAAATTTCATTTTGGCTTGAAATTCTTTTACCATCGTCTCTGTTTTTCCGCCAAAATCACCATCCGGTTTCACGATAAGCTTGCCGGATCTCGAATTGAGTAATCCTTGGATTTCGCGAACCGCTTTGCCCTTGTCGCCTTTACGTAATATTGTCGCCATTTTAGATCCTTAAGAAAATTGCCCTACACACCGTAGGACATTAATTTGAGTCCGTTGTTGATTCGCCGAAGCCACAGCTTAACATAATAGCCGACAACGGAGAAAATCGACCCTATTCAATTAGATTTTAGAATTATTAGGCCTAAAATCACAGTGACCGCTACCGCCAATGTACAGGACTAAGCGGCGTCTTGTGTGACGTCAATTTGAATATTAAAACTATTCGTAATAATGGTGTGCTTGCGTTAATTAGACAAAATCGTCCGCGCTCCGGTATTTAAATCTACTGCTATCACGGATGGAGGATTAACATCTGCCACCAAGGCGCGGTTGTGAGCTACGTCTAGCTTGATGCTTCCAGGATTGCTAAAGCCATTCGCACTCGACGGAGTGCTCGCGTTAGACAA
>JAYTSJ010000188.1:0-8414 GCA_043745725.1 Gammaproteobacteria bacterium
TTGCCGCTACCGCCAATGCAATAAACGTCCAAACCCAACGCACCCAATAAGGCCTTAGAAAAGGCATTAAACCTAATAAAGGGCTTAGCCGCTTAGGACTAGGAGCTACTGTGATAAGAGGTTCTACTGGAGTGCTGAGCGTTGTTGGAACAAGCGTTTCCGACATGAGAAAATTCCTGTGCGAAGTTGGATAGAGCTGATTAAACGCCAGCAATAATTTTTAGCGCAATGCCAATACTCGCACCCACTGCCAACACGGCAAAGGCAGTGACACTGATAATAAACCCAGGGCCACGTGCAGCAGCAGAACGTGTATAGCTCATCACATAATAAACACGCCCCACCAACCAAACCAAGCCTGCAATACCAGCCCACAATGGGTTGACGTAAATACTAAACAACCAGAGTGCGGGTAAAAAAATCAGCGCTGCTTCTTGGGTGTTCATTTGTACTCGAAACACACGTTCAAAATCATCGTTACCGGTTGTAGCAGGTGCTTTGATGCCAAATTTTCCGCGCGCGATTGCAACCAAAATACCAGTGGCTAGCAATAAAAAAAGTGTTAAGAGTGTAATAATTGCAGGGAAATACTGTGTCATAAAAACCTCATTGAGTGAGCACGATAGCTTATCGTGCTCACTCAATGGGGGTTCACCTAACTTAAATCAATGATCAGAAACGCTGAAAATGATTGTCAGATGCGTTCAGTGACTTTTGTCAATTTAATGCAATGCAGGAGATGAAATTCATTGCGCTACACACTGAAGTTAATCACAACGGCACCGGTTAACGAAACGCCGTCATTCTTTGCGCAACTGACTTTTGCGAATTCCATACGCAAAATAAATCACCAGACCCACAGCCAACCACAATAGAAAACGCCAATAGGTTATCCACGGCAAAAATTTAATGAGCGCTCCACAAGAAACCACACCAAGAATAGATAGGAAAATCCCGTAAGGCATTTTGAAAGGGCGCCTTAAATCAGGATGAGTAAAACGTAACACGATTACACCTATACACACCAAAATAAACGCAGCGAGCGTGCCAACATTAACTAACTCGGCGAGTTCATGCAGGGGAATAAATCCGGCCATAATCGCCATAATTAATCCGCAGATCACAGTATTTTTTACGGGCGTTTGCGTTTTTTTATTTATATCTGAAAATAATGATGAGAGCAAACCATCTCTCGACATTGCAGTTAGGATACGAGTTAACGCGTAGTAGAGAACCAGCATTACAGCAGTTAAGCCCGCAATCACACTTGTAGCGACTACAGCAGACACCCAATTTAATCCAACTTTCTGCAAAGCAAATGACACCGGAGAAGATACATTTAACTCTTTATATGACACCATGCCAGTGAGCGTGCCTGATACGATAATATAAATAATTGTGCAAAAAATAAGTGAAGAGAGAATACCAATAGGTATATCGCGCTGTGGTTTGTTGGCTTCTTCAGTGGCGGTGGATACCGCATCAAACCCAACGTAAGCAAAAAATACAACAGATGCACCAGCAAGAATACCAATAGGTTTCCCCGCCTCATCCGCTGAATACCAACCAAAAGGTATGAAGGGACTCCAATTTTCTGGATTGACATGAAAAACACCTACCGATAAAAAAATTATAATCGCTAATAATTTTACAAAGACCATCGCCATATTTAATTTTACACTCTGCTTTACACCGATAATTAACATGGCCATTAATAAAAATACAATTGCGAAAGCGGGTAAATTAATAATTCCACCATCTGGCAAACCACTTATCGCATCTATAGCAAAGGGGCCTTTGGTTAATGCAGCAGGCAAACCTAACCCAATTGCATGCAACGCATTATTAAAATATCCGGACCAACCATTCGCAACAGCCGCTACTGAAACGCCGTATTCTAAAATTAAATCCCAACCAATAATCCACGCGATAAGCTCACCAAACGCCGCGTAAGAATAACCATAAGCACTGCCGGAACCACCCACACAAGAAGCTAATTCTGCATATGCTAAAGCTGCAAAAGCACAGGCCAGCCCCGCAACCACATACGACAGAATAACTGCAGGTCCTGAGGCGGTGGCTGCAGCTACACCGGTGAGCACAAAAATTCCGGTACCGATAATGGCACCCACCCCCATCAAGCTGAGATCAAAAGCACTCAAACAACGTTTTAAACCGTGATTTTCTTCTTCTGTGACTACGTTTTTTTTGCGCAATAGCGCCGAAATAAAAGTAGATTTTGTTTGTTTCGTAGCCGTTGCCATACGTATTCCCGAATAAATATATGAATGGATGTGATGTATTTTTTATTTTTAGAAAAAATGGTAGTAGCTGCGCCACTGATTTATGAGCATTTTACCGCTTTACTTCTACAATAAGGACAGATTGTTTATTTGCTTAGCGGTTTAATCATGCATGCCAGATAAATTATGTGCTTTTTAGGACTCCAAAAATGTTTCTGACGCCAACGGCGCTTATTTAAACATTGTTCCTCTGTTTTTTTGGGGTTAATTTGCTTCATGTTAGCTGACTCAAACAGTCGGGCTAACAGACACGGAAATCATGATGACGATCAGAAAAAAACTTTCTTACTCTCTCGACATTTGGCTGACGTTAGGCTTATTCACAGCATTCGTTATCATGTTTGCGCTGTATGTATGGTCAGAGAAGCAGATAGATCGCACCAACGATTTACGCCATCAATCTTTTTTGCTCGTGAATGAACTGCGTCAATCTTCCTTTGATCTTACCAAAATGGCACGCACTTACGTATTAACGGGTGAGCCGTATTACAAACAATATTATCAAGACATCCTGGATATTCGCGACGGCAAAAAGCCACGTCCACATACTTATAGCTCTACCTATTGGGAGTTACTGGTAGCAAAAAAACTACCACCGCAGACCAACGATGGGCGGTCAATTGCTCTACTAAAATTGATGCAGGAGGCAGAGTTTAATGACGAAGAGTTGCGCATATTAGCGCAAGCTAAAGCGAGCTCTGACGCAATTTCAGCGACTGAATTAAAAGCGATGGATCTGCTCGACGCAACCCATTCAGATATTGAAGCAGCTCGAACCACGACACTGAAAATGCTCACCGATGACAAATTCAACCGTGCTAAGGCCGAATTCCTAGAGCCTATTGATAAGCTTTATGCCTTAATGGATAGCCGCACTCACGCTGCCGTAACGCTAGCTCAGCATAAAGCTCTGCTCATGCGATTGACGTTTATCGGGTTTGGTTTGAGTTTAATGTTTATGGTGTGGCGCATGACTCAAGCATTACGAACTACCTTGGGTGGTTCAGTGGATGAAATCTACGGACAGATCACTCGGATCGGTAGTGGGGATTTTTCATCCACCATCACTGTTCCCAACAATAAAAAAAATAGCATTATGGGTTGGTTGGCAGAAACCCAACGCAACCTACACAGATTGAGTCAAGAACGCTTGCAAGCTGAAACAGCTTTCAATGAAAGTGATGCCCGTTACAACATTCTTTCTGAGCTGAGTACTGCGGGCGTATGGCATATCGACACAGACGGAAACACTATTTATATCAATCGTTCGATGTGCGCCATGCTAGAAATAGAGAGAGCGGAGCAACTAATCACTCATACATTTCACTCCTTCTTCACGCAAGCCAGCCTTGAACGCATGAGTACCGAACATGCAAAGCGCAATAGTGGTGAGGCCTCTTCATATGAAGTTGAACTCATTGGTAAACAAGGCCGGCGCCGTGACGTGCTGATTAGCGGTGCACCACTAATGGATCGAGAGGGTAATTTATCTGGGTTGCTCGGCACGTTTCAGGATATATCGGAACGGAAGATAGCTGAGGAGCTTCTGCGCCGTAGCGAAGAAAATCTCTCTATCACACTCCAATCGATTGGTGATGCCGTGATCGCGACTGATGCAGCAGGCCGGATTACTCGCATGAACCCCACAGCCGAGCGTTTTACGGGCTGGACCTTACCCGAAGCCATGGGTCGCCCATTGGCCGAGGTATTTAATATAGTCAATGCTGACACTCGCTTACCCTCTCTCAGCCCCGTGGAGCTGGCGATGGAACATGGGGAAGCAGTGGGGCTTGCCAATCACACAACTCTTATAGCTCGCGATGGCCGTGAATATCAAATTTCTGATAGTGCGGCGCCGATTCGCGATTCCTCAGGCATAGTTGTGGGCGTAGTATTAGTATTCAGCGACGTTACCGAAAAATATAAAGCGGAGGAGGCTTTACGGGATAAACAGTGGCTCCTATCCGAGTCACAACGGATAGCGCACATTGGTAGCTGGAGCTTTGACATTCAGGAAGACCACGTCACTTGGTCCGAGGAAACGTACCGAATTTATGGTGTATCTCCGGAGACATTTGCGCCCACCAAAGAGTCATTCATGAGCTTGATTCATCCTGAAGACCTACCTGTCATAGAGAAAACTGCAGCCGCTATCAGAGCTGGCCTACCCACTAACGAAGAATTTAGAATCATTACCCCTGCAGGTGATATTCGTTTCATCAGCGGTCATTCAGAATTTTTACCTGCCAGTCTTTCCTTTCCTGCACGCATGGTGGGTACTGCACAAGACGTCACAGCGCTTAAACAAGCCGATGAACGTTTTCGCAATACCTTCAAACTTATTCCGAACCCACTCACTCTGCAAACACCAGCAGGTGCGCTACTCGATTGTAGTGATGCATTTTGTGAAATAACCGGATACTCGCGAGAAGAAATGCTCGGTCAGAGTACTAAAGCAATTAATTTATGGGTATACCCCGAGCAACGCGATGTCTTGCGCGAAACCTTACTGCGTGACGGACAAGTAGACGATTTCGAGTTTCAATTGCGTCGTCGCAATGGCGATATTCGAACCATGCAAATTTCAGCGCGTTATCTCACCCTAGCACCTGAGTCGGTTTTGCTGTCCGTTGCGCACGATATCACCGAGCGAAAACAAGCCGAAGAAGAAGTACGCCACAATGAACGGTTTATTTCAACTCTCGCACACAATATGCCGGGCATGGTGTCGCACTGGACAAAAAATCTGAACTGCGATTTTGCCAACAAAGAATACCTGAACTGGTTTGGCAAAACGGCGGAAGAAGTAAAGTATGCAACACCGCAAGACATCATCGGTGAAGATTTATTCAAGCAAAATAAACCATTTATGGAGGCGGCATTACTGGGTAAAGCACAAAGTTTTGAACGCAAAATTCCGCGCCCCGATGGCACAACCATGTATGTATGGTCGCAATATATCCCAGATATGGTTGGTAATTGTGTTGAAGGGATCTTTGTAGTCGTGCTGGACATCACCGAACGCAAACACGCTGAGTTAGCACTAGCTGAATTTGCTACGCATACCCAAGCGATTCTGGACAACATGCTCGATGGCGTTATCACCATTAATACGCTAGGTGTAATTGAGTCTTTCAACAAAGCGGCCAGCACCATTTTTGGCTATAGCGCAGAAGAAGTCATTGGCAACAACGTATCCATGCTTATGCCCGATAAAATTAAACTCATGCATGACGGTTATCTTGCACATCACGTTAAAACGGGGCAGGCCAGCACACTGGGCTCGCAGCTAGAGGTAGAGGGGAAACGGAAAGATGGCGACATATTCCCGATGAGCTTGTCGGTGTCCAAAATTTTTCGCGAAGACAAAGCAACGTTCATTGGTTTGATTCGCGATATTACTCGGCAGCGCCGCAGTGAAGAAGAAATCAATCGCCTTGCTTTTTATGACCCGCTGACCAATCTGCCTAACCGGCGTTTATTATTCGATCGCCTTATGCAAGCAATGGTGACCTCCAGCCGCACAGATCAGCATGGCGCGTTGATGTTTCTTGATCTGGATTATTTCAAACAGCTTAATGATAACTTGGGACATGATTTGGGTGACGTACTTTTGCAACAAGTGGCAACGCGCTTACAAGCTTGCGTTCGCGAAGGTGACAGCGTGGCACGCATGGGCGGCGACGAATTTGTATTATTGATCGAAGCGTTAAGCATTTACCCAAACGAAGCGGCCTCGCAAGCTGAAGTTATTGCCCATAAAGTATTGAAGGCTTTAAGCGCACCTTACACCCTACGCGAACACGCCTACGTGATTACTCCCAGCATTGGCATTGTTGTTTTTCTCCATCAAAGCGCCTCCATGGAAGAGCTACTGAAAAAAGCCGATCTGGCCATGTACCAAGCCAAAGCCGCAGGTCGCAATACCGCACGCTTTTATGATCCCGCGATGCAAGCGGCTGTTGCCGTGCGTGCCGACCTTGAAAAAAGTATGCGCAATGCGCTAAAACAGAAAGAGTTTATTCTGCATTACCAACTTCAAGTGGATAGCAAAGGCATACCCACAGGAGTAGAAGCACTAGTCCGCTGGAATCACTCTAAACACAACATGATTCCGCCCGCAGCATTCATTCCATTAGCCGAGGAAACCGGAATGATTTTACCGTTGGGGCAATGGGTGTTAGAAACAGCCTGCGCGCAACTGGTTGAATGGGGGAAAATACCCGAAAGATCGCATTGGACAATGGCAGTAAACGTGAGCGTTTCACAATTTGCGCAAACTGATTTTATTATGAACATAGAAAAAGCATTGGAGAAAACCGGCGCGAATCCACGCTTACTGAAACTAGAATTAACCGAGAGTATGCTGGCAAAAGACGTGGAAGACGTTATTGTAAAAATGTTTGCCATCAAGTCGCTGGGTGTGACTTTCTCGCTGGACGATTTTGGCACCGGCTATTCATCGCTGTCCTACCTAAAGCGTTTACCACTTGACCAACTTAAAATTGATCAGTCCTTTGTACGAGATCTGTTAACCGACCCGAATGATGCAGTCATTGCGCGCACCATTGTTGCGTTAGCTCATAGCTTAAGTTTAAAAGTTATTGCTGAAGGAGTTGAAACAGCAGAGCAACGCGCCGCCCTTGCCGATATGGGCTGCGACGCTTATCAAGGTTATTATTTCGCGCGCCCGGTTGCCGCAACAGATTTGGCAATAGCGATCAGTGAAATACCGGTTTAAATACGCGATTTTTAATGCGACTCTAACCAAATCAAACTCGCCATTCTGCCCGTCACACCATCGCGACGATACGAATAAAAATGTTCGTCATCTGAATAAGTACAAGCTGCACCACCATAAATTTGCGTAACGCCTAAAGCATTTAACTCGGCGCGGGCGAGCGCATAAATATCCGCATAAAAATGTAATGGACGTTGCGCGGAAATAAAAGCTCTTGCCATATCGTCGGCATGTTTCGCACTGCGCGCTGCTTTAAAAAAAGCTTCGAGCACATCCACACCCACTTCAAAGTGTGGCTGTGAAATTGCGGGGCCTAAATAGGCGAGAATATTTTTAGGTGAACACGTAAATTTATCTAGCGCGCGAACTGTAATGCCTTTTGCAAGGCTGCGCCAACCGCAGTGAATTGCGGCAACTTGAGTACCCTTTTGATCACACAATAAGATTGGCAAACAATCAGCACTCATTACCACGCAAGCCTGACCGAGTTCATTGCTATAACTGCCATCGGCAGTGCGAACTAAACCATCACTTTTAGCATTGACCACTTTCACGCCATGAATTTGTGCAAGCCATTGTGGACTTTTCACTAAACTCAACGCAGCACACAAATCGCCACGATTGCGCTCGACATTTTGCGCATCATCGCCCACATGCAAACCAACATTATTGTGCGCATAACTGTGCATGCTATGCCCACCCTTACGGGTGGTGATACAAGCGCGCACATTTGCGGGGGCGGGCCAATCGGGAATAATGTGATTAGAGCTATTCATAATTTTTGCCTTGCGCCAGTTAACGTGTTATTCAACAACGTAACCGTTATTTAGCGCATCCAGCAAGTTTTGAAAATCAGCAGGCACTGGTGCAGTCCATTCAGTGTATTCGCCCGTACCTGGATGCTCCAAACCCAACTTGGCAGCGTGCAGCGCCTGACGCGGGAAGGCTTTGAGCGTTTCGATTAAATGATTATTGGCCGCTTTGGGGATTTTAAAACGTTTGCCATAAGTAGCATCGCCCACCAAGGGGAAGCCAATGTGCGCCATATGGACGCGAATTTGATGGGTACGGCCGGTTTCCAACTT
The DNA here is from genome assembly GCA_043745725.1 of Gammaproteobacteria bacterium. Classification (GTDB taxonomy): domain Bacteria; phylum Pseudomonadota; class Gammaproteobacteria; order Pseudomonadales; family Cellvibrionaceae; genus Cellvibrio. The sequence continues at coordinate 8,130 of JAYTSJ010000188.1, forward strand.
AACGCGAATATGAGTGTGATGCGGATAACGTCGCGCAACGCGGTAATGTGTAACAGCACGCTTGCCGCCAGAACTCAGCACCGCCATCAGTTTGCGCTGTGTGGGGTGACGCCCCATAGGCGCGTCCACAGTACCGCCACCAGTCATAACACCAACTGCAATAGCTTCGTATTCGCGGCTAACAGTACGATCAGCGAGCTGTTCCACCAAATCAGTGTGCGCTTCCAAGGTTTTAGCCACTACCATTAGGCCCGTTGTTTCTTTATCCAAACGATGCACAATACC
>JAYTSJ010000189.1:0-4478 GCA_043745725.1 Gammaproteobacteria bacterium
TGCCAACTGAAACGAATATTTGATGAATTTATAACAGCACTGGAGAAACCAGTGCTGTTATTGTCGGTGTGAAATTAGTTTTTCAGGGATGACTAATTAGAAGTGATATTATCACTTCATCAAAATAATAGGTGTCCAATGAAAAAACGTACAAGACCCACTTTTAGCCCTGAATTCCGTCAAGAAGCTGCGCAATTCGTTGTTGAAAAAGGTTACTCCATTCGCGAGGCCGCCGAGTCGATGGGAGTTGGATTATCCACCTGGATAAATAGGTTAAACAACTTCGAGCAGCATCGGATGGACGACCCGTAAAGGCGCGCCGGTAACACCCGAGCAACAACGCATTCGCCGAGCTGGAAAAATCTTTATCACCGGATAGCGAGCTAACCAAGCGCGCATTAACCAAGGCATTTGACGCAAGAGGAAAACCTAAAGGTGTCATGTTTCACTCTGATCAAGGCTGTCATTACACCAGCAAAAGTTATCGACAATTGTTGTGGCGTTATCGCATCGATCAAAGTATGAGTCGTCGCGGCAATTGCTGGGACAATGCGCCAATGGAAAGATTTTTTAGAAGTGTAAAAACGGAATGGGTGCCGACATTTGGCTACAGAAATTTTAAGGAAGCTGAATGTTCAATAACGGATTATGTGTTGGGTTACTACAGCCACACAAGATGCATCGCCACAACAACGGATTATCTCCGGTAATGGCGGAGCGTCTGTATGCAAGTAACTCTTAAATCGTGGCCAATTTTACTTGACCACTACAGTTCGCGGGCACAATAACACCTGTAACTACGGTATCATCCGTATGGTCATATAGTTCTACAGGTGATGTTACTTTTAAAGTTGCTAATCCTATTCCCGAATGTATTGATGGTTATTGGATTGCAAAAACCGATGTCGGGTTTCAAGTTAATTTTAGTATGATTCTTGCTGCTTCAGCAGCGAAATCTTCAGTGGTGGTTGATGCTTATACTGATAAGCTTTGGCCTGGCAGTGGTGGAAAATACTGTAAATTAAATAGTTTAGAAAATCGGTAAGATTTCGGTTTTTTAGTCGCAAGTGAGGGTGAAATTCTCGTGGCTTGCCACGAAATAGATATTTGGAACAAAAATATGCCTCGTTGCTTGCGGCGAGGTGTTTAATTTGACAGCAAACCTTCGTAGACGCGCCTGCCGGCGCATCGTTTAACTTCGAGTTAGTATAAGTGAGATAAAATGAATATTAAGTTACTTTTTATGATGGTTTGTTTTTCTATTTTAATGAGCGCTTGTCAGGCAACTTCTAAGGTAATGAATAAGACAATCCCTGATAAATATGTTGAGGTCATTCAAGAAAGCCCCACAGTTGATGTAGAAAGCTCTTTGAAAGCTTCGGGCAAGGAATATATTTGCAAAGAACTTTATTTTGGTAAAGGGTCATCAAACAATCGCAGAGCATGCTATATAAAAGCGCCGGAAGAAAGTAAATTTGAAAAATTTGGTATTAAGTTGCTCGATGCACCCGAAGCAATACTGGAGGACACAGGTAATGACATTCTTGTCGTTGGAAAAGTATTACTAACGGTACTGTTACATGGTGCTTATCGTTAGGATGAGGAAGTATTAAATTAATAAGCCCCCTATTGCTAACATTTTATGTTCCTCTATTTTAAATTTTAGTAACTATTTTATTTAAATAATTTTTGTACTTTAGTAGCACTAAGAGATCAACCACATGTCGAGCTGTTCTAATAAACGTTTTTGGCCACGCTTACTTTTATCTATTTTTTGTACTTGGGCTTTTAACTCGCTCGCAGCTGAATTCATTACCCCGATTACTTGTGCAGACTCAACTTCCGTCACAAATTCATCGGAAGAAACTGCCTCTATTCCTACTGATGTTATTACTGACATTAACCAAAATAATTTTAATAAAAATAGCCCTGATAAAAATAATATTGAAAAAATTAATATTCTTATTCATCCGGTATTTGATGAAACAAATCCTGATGAAAATAACTGGCTCTTTAACCTGGTTAATAAATTACACATAGATACACATACCTATGTCATTAAAGACGATTTACTTTTCAGCGAAAGTGATGCTCTGGATGAAAAATTACTGGCTGAGAGTGAACGTATTTTACGGACTCGTCGTTATTTTAATACAGCATTGATTACGAGCCAGGTAGATTGCAATCATCATAGTGTAGTTGACGTAAGCGTTCACGAAGTTTGGACCCTGGTTCCGGAAATTACCTATTCACATACCGGTGGTAATAGTAATTATGGTTTTGGTTTACACGATTCTAATTTTTTAGGTACGGGTAAAACGGTTAACCTCTCTCACAGTAGCACCGTACTGCGCACTGGCGATTTGTTTGAATATTACGACCCTAACACCGGCTTTTTGGATTCTATTTTCAGCTTCCAATACGCTAATAATAATGATGGTAAATCACAAGCAATTGCCTTGATTAAACCTTTTATAGCCTTGGATACTGAATGGGCTGGCGGCATTAGTCATGAAAATTTTACCCAGGAAGATACACTTTATAATGCGGGCAAAGAAGTGGATCGCTTTAGTCACCGTAATTCCGATCAATTATTTTTTTACGGGCTAAAACTCAACACTGCATCACGCGAATCTGTTCGCCGTATTTCTGTCGGCTACAGTTACGCTGATGATAATTTTAGTTCTGTAGGAATTCCCCCTGATAACTCTATACTTGTACCAGAGGCTAGACAATTTTCTTATCCCTGGGTGGAATACCAACATATTTATGATGGCTATATTGAAGCCTATAACATCCAACAATTAAATCGTGTTGAAGATATTAACCTCGGTGCGCAAACCCGTTTACGCCTTGGCTATACCGCATCAAAATATGATGCCTACGATAAAAATTTTATTTATGAAGCAGAATATTCTCAAGGCTTAAAAATTTCTGAACAACAATTATTACTCGCCACCGCAACGGGTACAGGCCTTTATGATGGTGACCGTATTTATAACAATATTATTTTAGGCAAAGTTTCTTATCATTGGCAAAATTTTAGGCGCGCACAATTTTTTGTTAATTTATCTGCTTCGCGAGGAGTGCATTTATTCGCGGATTTACCTTTAGAATTAGGCGGTGATACTGGCTTACGCGGTTATCCTATCCGCTATCAGGCCGGTGATCATTTAGAGTTACTAACGATAGAGCAACGTTATTTTGGTGAGAGGGAGTGGTTTTCTTTATTTCATGTGGGCGCTGCTATTTTTTATGATCAAGGTCGCGTTTCTGGCACTAGTGCCATTCCACAAGATCAGCAAGGTTGGCTGCGCGATGTAGGTATTGGCTTGCGTTTTTCCGGAACTCGCACAGGTAACGCAGAAGAGGGTACTCACAATGTATTACATTTGGATGTTGCCGCTCCGCTCGATGGCAGCAAGGATATTGCCAAGGTGCAATGGCTGGTTAAAGTTAAGAAAAGTTTTTAATTTTTCATCTATTTTAATTTGTAATTGAGCGGTTGTTTGTATGAGTCAGTATTAAGGTTGATAAAAAACCCGGCAATAGATGCCGGGTTTTTTATCACGTTGGCAACATTAAATGAATGCGCAAGCGCAATAAAACTAACGAACTTGTTTTTTGGTTACGTCAGTAGAAACCGCGCCAACTACGCGACGATTTTCTTCGCGACCAATGGCGGTTGTGTTGTCTGCAACGGGTTTTGCTTCACCGAAACCAACGGCTTTAACGCGGTCTGCGCCAATGTTAAATTTTGTAATCAACACTTGCTTAACGGCTTCAGCGCGACTTTGTGACAAAGTTTGATTGTAGGCATCTGAACCTTGGCTATCTGTGTGACCTTCAACGGTAACGATAGTGTTGGCGTATTGATTCATGAATTTCACCAGGTTGCCTATATCTTCAAGATATTGATCTTTAACGATTGATTTAGCCGTATCAAATTTAACAGCCAATTTAATCGCAACGGTTTCGGTTAACTCCATTGGGCAACCCACTGCGTCAACTTTATATTGTGCCGGGGTATCGGGGCATTTGTCTTTAGAGTCGAACACGCCATCGCCATCAGTATCAACGTCTTTAACAACAACGGGAGCTGGTGCTGGAGCAGCAACTACAGGAGCGGCTTTTATGGGTACTGAACCGAACAGGTAGCTAATGCCAGCGTTTACGGCTAAGTCTGTGTATTCTTCGTCAAGACTATTGAATGCGCGTATATCTGTGCGAAATTCCCAGTTACCGCCCAAGCTACGTTTTGCACCAACACCAGCATTTAATAATGTGTCACGGGTAGAAGTAGTCTTGTTTAATTTTTGTTTTTGATCGCCTACACCAAACGCAACATAAGGGCGCCACAGGCTCTCGGTGTCGATGTTATACAAAGCATCCAGACGGTATTGGCGGCCATCAATATCAGCAAGGTTATTATTGGAGTTGGTGTTCCATGTGTCATAGCTGCTGGCTACTACTTCCAA
>JAYTSJ010000190.1:0-15685 GCA_043745725.1 Gammaproteobacteria bacterium
TGGGCTTATGCTCCAGGCACTGGCTCTGCGTGGACAGACGCATGGGCGTTAGTAAGAAGCTGTACCGCAGGTGCAAGTAGCTCAGTTAAATCTAGCATAGCGAGCATTGCTGCCAGCTCTTCTTCCGTCGCTTCGTCAACAGCTGCGTCAACTTCGTCTGTTAATAATGGCCTGCCAAAACACGCTCTTGTAGGTTACTGGCATAACTTTAATAACGGCAGCGGTTTTATTCGCTTAGCCGATGTTGATAGCGTGTGGGATGTAATTGTAATTGCGTTTGCTGATGATGCAGGCAATGGCAATGTTGCATTCAACCTCGATAGCGCCTTGAACAAAACACAATTTATTGCAGATGTTGCAACAAAACGCGCTCAAGGTAAAAAAGTTATTCTGTCTTTCGGTGGCCAAAACGGTACCGTAACACTGAACAATGCAACTAACGTTACCAACTTCGTAAACAGTACAGCGGCCATTTTGAATGAATACGGCTTTGATGGTATCGATTTGGATTTGGAAAGTGGTGCTGGTGTATCGTTAGGCGCTCCAATTATCACTAACTTACCAATCGCGGTTAAACAATTGAAAACTAAGTTCGCAAATCTGTATTTGTCTATGGCTCCTGAGCATCCTTACGTTCAAGGTGGCTTCACAGCATACTCAGGTATCTGGGGCGCTTATTTGCCCATTATTGATAGCTTGCGCAATGAATTGAGCATCCTCCATGTACAACTGTATAACAACGGTAGCCTATACACTCCATACGGCACCTTTGGTGAAGGCACTGAAGATATTATGGTTGCCTCTTCATTGATGTTGATTGAAGGCTTCAAGAAAACCGATGGCACTATGTTTGTTGGTTTGCGTCCGGACCAAATTGCTGTTGGTGTTCCTTCTGGCAGCCATTCAGCTAACACAGGTTTTGTAACTGCAGCTAATGTGGACAAAACATTAACCTGCTTAACTAAACTGGTTAACTGCGCGACTGTTAAGCCATCTGTAGCTTATCCAACTTTCCGCGGCATGATGACCTGGTCAATTAACTGGGATGTGGCTGATGGCCGTCCATTCTCCGTACCTGTAAGCACTAGCTTGAAAGCATTGCCATAATTTCAAAATGGTTTGCTGAAAAATAAAAAAGGCCGGTCAATTGACCGGCCTTTTTTATGTGGGTGTTCTACCCTTTTCTATAAAATTAATTGTTGTTTTTGTTTTTTAGTCATCAATGCGATTAATGGTGCCAAGCGATTTAATACCGCCAGCATTTGTTTTTCCATCAGCTCGGCTTTACCTTTAATTATCGCCTCTAATAAGTTATCGATAGAAACCGCCACGGTAGGTTCATCCGTTTGTTTGGTTTCAAGTTTTAATATTTGAACTTCGCCACGGCCCATCTCTTTAGCATTATGTAAGGCTTGTTCTGCAGATTTAAACAACTCTTTGACGGTGGTGGGGCTGCCTTTTCTTACAATAGAAATACCGGCAGACATAGTAATTGTGAGCGCTTCTCCACCTATGCTTATTTTGAATGACTTGATACGTTCACATAAACGCTTCGCTAATATAATCACCCCTTCTGTTTTGGCCATCGGCAAACTGACAACAAATCTTTCAAAACCATATCGCCCTACACTATCTTCTTCCCGAATAGCACCGAGCAATGTGGTTGCAGCTTGCTTAACAATGCGATTTGCAGCTTGTTCGCCAATACGTTTATATATTGTTTTAAAGTCGTCCAGTTCGAATATTATCAATGCCATGTTTTCCCCATGACGATTCACAAAAGATACATCTTTTCTTAGCTGTTGATGCAACCCACTAAGATTTAATGTGCCAGTTAGCAAATCAATGTCGACACTCTTCTGCAAGCTATCCTTATCCCGACGGTAACTTGCATGAGCCTCAGCTCTGGCGATAATCTCCGTAGATCTGAAAGGCTTGGTAATAAAGTCCGTAGCACCTAATTCAAACACCCTTCTTCTAACATCATCTTCTTCCGCCGCTCCGGTAATCACAATGACCGGTTGATTACGGATACCCTCATTTTCAGATTGCCTAATCCGTTGAATAAGGCCATAGCCATCAAGCTTTGGCATACCCAAATCAGTAAAGACCACTTGGATAGTATCGTCTTCGCAGATTTTCTGCCAAGCCTCCTCTCCGTCCTCGGCGAGTATCAGGTCAAATTGTGCCGCTAAAATTTTAGTGGCGGTAACTCTGACTAGCCTGGAGTCGTCAACAACAAGTATTCTTGTTTTCTTCACGTTTCCTTTAGTTTCTGTGGCGTTGTTTTCAGTCATGGTTATCCAATCTATGCAGTCAAGGGTGATTCTCTTAACTATAGCGGATAGTTGAAAGAATGGAGGTCAACCGTCTAACCCAGGTTGGGTATTCTCAACGACAGCAACTGCTACATGAATCAATCACTATATTTAATGGTTCTGACTAATCTTTTTTGATAAAACGCCTAGAATAAAGAGAAGCAGACTATTTCTAATAATGACAATATCAAACGCCACACTAATCCAGGCCAGGATCTATTAAACGCTATGCATAAACTCTTTAAAACACTCATTGGTTTAATCCTATTTACAATGGGCGTAGTAGTTCTTTGCGGATGGTTGCTGCATGTGCCCATTATGGTGCAATTCAAAATCGGATTTGTAGCAATGGTATTTAACACCGCGTTGTGTTTTACCATCACGGGTATTGTTTTAGTCGTATCCAACTTAACCCATAAATTCTTTGCCAATTTACAAACCTTAGCCGGCGTCTTTTTAATTATTTATTGCGGCCTGACATTTTCCGAGATGCTCTTTGATCGCAGTTTTGGTATTGATTTTCCTGAGTTACATACCTGGATCGGCGACGACAATATTCGCCCCGGGCGCATGGCGCCCAATACTGCACTTGGCTTTATCATCATTGGTTTGGCGTTCCTTCAAATACCTCGTGTAACAACAAAAAAACAAGCACGACTCGCACAGATTTTAACGTTTAGTGTACTTGCCATTGGTTTAACAGGATTAGTGGGTTATTCCCTAGCTCCCGATTTACTTTATGGCTGGGCGCGCTCAGCACGAATGGCTTTGCAAACCGCATGTGGAATGATTCTGGCAGCTACGGCGCTGTGGTTGAGTTGGAGCAATGCCGACTGGTATCGTTCACGCAGTTATTTTCGCGAAGATGAAAAAATCGCTTTTATAGGTACCGCGATTCTCATTGTAATAACCATCACCGCTGGGCTAACCGGATTTGTATCGCAACAAACAGTGCTTGAAAAATCTTTACAGCAACGTTTGCATTCCGCGTTTGTAAATCATCTCGCACTCTTTCATTCATCCGTAGAACAGGCGGCAAGTAATGCAAGTCTCGTCGCCACACGCCCCGAGCTTATCGAATTAACACATCGCATGATGCTGAGTACAAATGCTGACGGAATGGGTTTACCGGAAGAGCTTACAAAAATATTATTGGCGAATAACTTTCGCGGTATAACACTGCAAGACGTAGCCGGAAATGAACGCTTTCGGCGTGGCGACTTTATTCACAGCAGCACATTTACGATTGGCCTAGAAATCTCAACGCCCACTTCGAGTTCAAGCACACTAATATGGGATGAAGGCCTCTATTTGAAAACGGAAACGCGAATCTTCGATGGTGCTGACCGCATAGGTACATTAATTGTTGAGCAATCACTCAACGCATTAACTACAGAATTATTTAGCACACGGGAGCTTGGTGAAACTGGCGAAGTTGCTATGTGTATTGATAAATCTGAAAGCATGCTCTGCCTTTTACCAAAGCACAACCCGGAAATTTTCAGCATAAAACCTTTTACAAAATATGGTAAACCGTTGCCAATGAAGCTCGCGTTATTCGGGCAGAGCGGAATTATTGAAGCATTGGATTATCGCGATCATAACGTATTGGCCGCTTATAGTTTGGTATCGCCCGGGTTGGGCATGGTCAATAAACAGGATCTGGTAGAGCTTTATGCAGATATTCGTGAACAGCTTAAAATTGTTATGCTGTGGCTACTATTATTAACATTCATCGGTGCGCTACTACTTCGCTCACAACTAAAATCGTTGGCACGAAGATTAGTCATTTCAGAAGCGAAAGCTGCTGAAAAAGAACAACAAATAAGTACGTTATTAAGCAGTGTTGGCGAAGGAATTTTAACAATTAATGACGCGGGTATTATCGAAACCTTCAACCCCGCCGCATCCAGAATATTTGGTTATTCTGCTGCTGAAGTCATTGGAAAAAACATCAAAATGTTAATGCCCCAGTCCATGCACCAAGGCCATGATGCGGGCATGCATCGCTATATAAGTACCGGAACTGCACATGTAATTGGTAAACAAAATGTCGAATTGCCCGGTTTGCGTAGCGACGGTTCGATTTTTCAATTAGAGCTCGGCGTTAACGAAATGCGTATCAATGACCGTCGTTCATTTGTCGGAATAGTACGTGACATTACCGAACGCAAAAAAAATGAACTGGAATTGTTTGCAGAAAAAGAACGGTTGCGCGTTACGCTGCGCTCAATTGGCGATGCTGTTATCACCGCAGACACCAAAGGTTTTATAACCTACCTCAATCCAGTTGCTGAAATTATGACAGGCTGGAGTAACGATATAGCCATCGGCATGCCTACGACTGATGTATTTTATATTATCGAAGAAAAAACGCAAAAACGCGCACTCGATCCCATCAAAAAAGTATTAGAAACCGAGGCATCGGCTGGGCTTGCAGAGCATACCATTCTCATTCAACGTTATAGTGGGGCTTACATTCCCATTGAAGATTCAGCGGCACCGATTCGTGGTAAAGATGGCGACATTATTGGCGTGGTGCTAGTGTTTCGCGATGTCAGCCAAACGCGAAAAATGGCTGCTGAAATGACTTATCAAGCAACGCATGATTCTCTTACCGGGCTTATCAACCGCCGCGAATTTGAGCGTCGTGTAGAGTTGTCATTGCAAACTGGCAAGCTGCAACTGAACGAGCATTCACTGCTATACCTCGACCTGGATCAATTTAAAATCGTTAACGATACCTGCGGCCACGTTGCCGGAGATGAACTCTTGCGCCAGCTATCCAGTCTGTTGCTAACAAAATTACGTCAGTCTGATACTTTAGCGCGCCTTGGCGGCGATGAATTTGGTGTACTGTTAAATAGTTGTGCCACTCCGGCAGCGTTAAAAATTGCAGAAATATTGCGTGTGACTGTGAGTGATTTTCATTTTGTGTGGAAAGATAAAAGTTTTTCAGTGGGTGTGACCATCGGCTTGGTAACGTTTAGTAATGACGGCATTACCCTGACAGATGTATTACAAATGGCAGATTCCGCGTGTTATGTTGCGAAAGAAAAAGGCCGCAATCGAATACAAATTTACGAAGCAGAAAATCAGGAGTTTGCTGCACGCCACGGGCAGATGGGTTGGGTAGAACGCATTCGCACTGCGCTCAGTGAAAATCGCTTTGTTTTATATTCGCAACAATTTCTTGCGCTTGATGCTAGCCGCCCCGCGGTATCCCATTGTGAATTGTTGCTACGTTTGCGAGATACCGATGGAACTATAATTCCGCCCATGGCATTTATTCCCGCCGCAGAAAGATACGGGCTCATGACGCAAATTGATCGCTGGGTAGTGACCCGAGCCTTTGAGCAATGTGCAACCTTAACAAGTGAATTGCAAAGCAAGCAAATGTTAGCCATTAATCTCTCTGGCACTACTCTGTGCGACGAAGATTTTCTCTCATTTGTACACGCACAATTCGAAAAATATAATGTCCCCCCCTCCAGTATTTGTTTTGAAATAACAGAAACAGCAGCCATCGCAAACCTTACTCAAGCCGTAAAATTAATTCAGGAATTGCAGTCATTAGGCTGCCTGTTTGCACTGGATGATTTTGGTAGCGGCATGTCGTCCTTTGGCTATCTAAAACATCTACCCGTTAATTATTTGAAAATAGATGGTAGCTTTGTCAGAGATATGATTGATGAACCAATGGATAGAGCAATGGTGGAATCTATTAATAATATCGGCCATGTAATGGGCATTCAAACCATTGCGGAGTTTGTGGAAAATGAACAAACGCTGAACTTGCTGAGAGAGATAGGCGTAGATTTCGCACAAGGTTTCGTGGTTCAAAAGCCGGTGCCATTTTATTCGAAATAATAAATGACGAGTGGCAGCGTTTGAAATGCGTTTTTCAGGACTGACTATCCAGCTTTGCTTCGGTTGAGAATAGGACTTGTTGATAACCGTCTTTTTGCGCCTGCTTTCGATATTTACCAATAAGGTCGCGTATCGCTCGTGCGATTGGAAATTTGTTGCGAACTAATGAAGTCAATGTGAGTTCTGGGCGAGTTAATAAATGGCGGATTCACACAGCTGAAAGGTTATGGTGTCCGCTCATCCATGGGTGATGTTGGCGCTTGTTCGGCAACTGTTCCTGCGTTGCTCTACCTCCTGCATCCATGCAGTCGTGGGATAACGCCGTTGTCGAGCGATTCTTTGGCAGCTTGAAGCATGATTGGATTTTCAACGTCGCGCAACTAACGCGTGATCACATGAAATCTGATGTGGCGGTTTACATTAAATATTACAACCTCGAACGATTGCACACGGCTAACGGAAGTGTGTCGCCCATTAACCTTGAAAACTCTCAAAAGAAAGTGTCCGGTTTAGGTTGACCAGTACATTTCTACGTAACTCCATAAGCTGGATAGCGTACAATGGGTAAAGCAATTATGCGAAACACCCATAAAAAAACACCGCCAAAAGGCGGTGTGTGTATTGCTGATATCACGAAGATCCAGGAATTTTACATATAGGCATTCGAACGATCGGTATGATCAGTTACATCGCGAATACCTTTTAGCTCAGGCAATTTATCCATTAACTGCACTTCTATTCCCTGCTTTAAGGTAATAGCGACTGAACCACAGCCCTGACAACCACCGCCAAATTTTAATATTGCATACATGTCATCAGTCAACTCTACCAGGCTGACATTGCCACCGTGGGAGGCAAGACTGGGGTTTACATCGTTAAACAATACGTAATTAATACGATCTTCAAGCGGGCTATCATCATTAACTTGTGGCATTTTGCTGTTGGGAGCACGAATAGTCAGCTGGCCGCCCATGCGGTCGGAAGCATAATCTACCTTTGCGTCCTCCAAAAATGGCAAGCTGCGGCCTTCAAAATAAGCTTTAAATGCATTAAATTCGACGATAACGTCGTCCGGCTTTTCATCGCCGGGGCGACAATAAGCGATGCAAGTTTCCGCTTGCGAGCTGCCTGGATTCGCGACAAACATGCGAATACCAATACCATCATTGTCTTTTTGTTTGTCGAGCAAACCTTTCAAATATTCTTGTGCGGATTCTGTGATATCTACGTTGACCATATAAACCTTACTAATAAAACTGGGGCGATATACCCGATCAAATTACTCAGGTATTCTACTGCAAAACGGCGGCAGTACGCACGAGGATTTTTCAATGTCTACTGTAGCGATAATTGCGCTTCAACAATTTGCACCACTTGCTCACAAAGCTGGTGCGTAGTCAGAATATCCTCATAATCGCTCGCCTTGCCTGTGCCTAACTGCGCCAACCAGGCACTAAACATAGTCACAAACCCTCGCTTATAAAGGGTATTCTCCCAATCATTAAATCCCAAAGTGCGAACTGCAACTGGCTGCCCCGGTAAATTTGAATGATGAATGCCACCGTTTAAGTTATCAATTTGCCATTTTTGATCCTCGGTAAAAACCTCCAAACGCTCCTCAGTAACACCGCTTACTCGATTCATACTGCCCGTTAAAAGGCTGGAGCCAGCTTGCCATTGCACTTGTAACGAGGCCAAAGAGCCCGGCTTACCATAGGCAAATACCTGTAAATCATGAGGAACGCCTGGCGCAATAAAACGGAGGCTATCCAATACATGGATAAAATCGTCATAAATAAAGATTCGTGGATCATCGGGCAAGCGCGTGCGATTTTTCTGCAAGCGAGCATGCACCAGCATCTGGCTTTGCCCTAAAGGGCTCATTAAAGGCGCAAAACGACGATTAAACCCCAAAGTAAGAGATACATTTTTTGCGGCAGCTAAATTTAACAATGCCTCACATTCCGCCAATTTATAACTGAGTGGTTTATCCACAAATACTGGAATGCCTTCGTTTAATAAACGCCGCACAATTTCTGCGTGACTATTCGTGGCGGTATGTACCATCGCCGCGTCTGGCTGTGCCGCTATAAGTTGATCGAGATGGTTCACTGTTTCTGGAATACGATATTGTGCCGCTACGCGCGCTAACACATCGGCGTTGCGCGTACACAAAATTGGTTGCACATCGGCATGGCAGGCAACCACCGGCAAATAAGCTTTACGGGCAATATCACCCAGCCCCACAATTCCAATACGCATAGCGATATACCTCGTAAATTTGTGGGCGCAATTATGCCTGTTTCCACGAATGAAGTACTATGAGGACTTTTCTGCTAGAATTCGCGCCACCCCACTATATCAATATATTTTGATATAGATTTCAAAGTTTATCGATATGAAAGGTTCTCAATGAGCAATAGTAGTCACGCACGCCAAGCCCACCCCTCCGCTTTAAATCGAATAGGCGCCCTTAAAGAAGCCATCAGCCAACGCATCCTGATTTTGGACGGCGCCATGGGCACCATGATTCAAGGCTACAAACTTAAAGAGGCGGATTATCGCGGCGCACGCTTTGCGGATTACCACATGGATATCGCGGGCAATAACGATTTATTGTCTATCACCAAACCCGAAGTCATTCGCGAAATTCAACAAGCGTATTTAGAAGCTGGCGCGGATATTCTCGAAACTAATACCTTCAACTCCACTCGCATTTCCATGGCCGATTACGACATGGAAGATTTGAGCCGCGAGCTGAATTTTGCATCTGCAAAACTCGCTCGCGAATTATGCGATGAAATGACTGCGCAAAATCCTGCCAAGCCGCGTTTCGTTGCAGGTGTGCTTGGGCCAACTAGTCGCACCTGTTCTATTTCGCCAGATGTAAACGACCCAGGCGCACGCAATGTAACCTTCGATAAGCTCGTTGAGAATTATTTAGAGTCGATGGATGGTTTAGTTGAAGGTGGCGCCGATATTATTTTGATCGAAACTATTTTTGATACGCTCAATGCAAAAGCTGCCGTATTCGCGGTAAAAAAATATTTTGATGAAGTGGGTTTTGAATTGCCGATCATGATTTCCGGCACCATCACCGATGCGTCTGGTCGTACGCTTTCCGGCCAAACCACGGAAGCTTTTTATAATTCACTCGCCCACGCAAAACCACTTACCATGGGTTTGAATTGCGCGCTTGGCGCCACAGAATTGCGCCAATATGTGCAAGAACTTTCGCGCGTTGCAAATTGTTATGTGTCTGCTCACCCTAACGCCGGTTTGCCCAATGAGTTTGGTGAATACGATCAAACCGCAGAAGAAATGGTGGAAATTGTTGAAGAATTTGCGGCAAGCGGATTTCTCAATATTATCGGCGGCTGCTGCGGCACCACTCCTGCACACATTAAAGCGCTCGCTGACGCCGTTGCAAAATATCCACCGCGTAAAATTCCGGACATAGAACCCGCGTGTCGGCTTTCTGGTTTAGAACCTTTCAACATCACCAAAGATTCTTTATTTGTAAACGTAGGCGAGCGATGCAACGTAACCGGCTCTGCACGATTTAAAAAATTAATTGTGGATGAAGATTATTCCACCGCACTTGAAGTTGCATTAGAGCAAGTAGAGAACGGCGCACAAATTATTGACATTAATATGGACGAAGGCATGCTCGATGCCGAAAAAGCCATCGTCCGATTTTTAAATTTAATTGCAGGCGAACCAGACATCGCCCGTGTTCCTATCATGGTGGATTCATCCAAATGGGACGTGATTGAAGCTGGTTTAAAATGTATTCAAGGAAAGCCCATCGTCAACTCGATTAGTTTAAAAGAAGGCGAAGAAGAATTTTTACACAAAGCTAAACTCTGTATGCGTTACGGCGCAGCCGTTGTGGTGATGGCATTTGATGAGCAAGGCCAAGCCGATACGCAAGCACGAAAAAAAGAAATTTGCGAACGCTCATATCGCACACTTGTCGATAAATTAAATTTTCCACCAGAAGATATTATTTTTGACCCGAATATTTTTGCTGTCGCCACCGGCATTGATGATCACAATAATTACGCCGTAGATTTTATTGAAGCAACGCGCTGGATTCGTAAAAACTTGCCGCACGCCGGCATTAGTGGCGGCGTTTCTAACGTGTCATTTTCATTTCGCGGCAACAACCCACTGCGCGAAGCAATTCACTCAGTGTTTTTATACCACGCGATTAAAGCGGGTATGAATATGGGTATTGTCAACGCCAGCCAATTAGCGGTGTATGACGATTTACCCAAAGAATTAAAAGACAAAGTAGAAGATGTAATTCTCAACCGCTCCACCACGGGCACTGAAGCCTTACTCGATATCGCCGAAAAATATCGCGGCGATGGTTCTACGGGTGAAGTAAAAGAAGATGAAGAGTGGCGCTCGTTTAGCATCGCAAAACGCATTGAGCACGCATTGGTAAAAGGCATCACCGCGCACATTGAAGCCGACACCGAAGAAGCACGCTTATACTACCCTCGCCCACTCGATGTTATTGAAGGTCCGCTAATGGATGGCATGAATGTGGTGGGTGATTTATTTGGCGAAGGTAAAATGTTTTTACCGCAAGTGGTTAAATCAGCGCGCGTCATGAAGCAATCCGTTGCTTATTTACAGCCCTTTATTGAAGCTGCGAAAACAGAGGCATCAAAGCCCAACGGCAAAATTGTAATGGCTACGGTAAAAGGCGACGTGCATGACATTGGCAAAAATATTGTCGGCGTCGTTTTACAGTGCAATAATTTTGAAGTGATTGACCTCGGCGTAATGGTGCCGTGCGATAAAATTTTGCAAGTTGCCATTGAACAAAATTGCGACATCATCGGCCTTTCAGGTTTGATCACACCATCGCTTGATGAAATGGTCACAGTCGCACGCGAAATGGAACGTCGCGGAATTAATAAACCTTTATTAATTGGTGGTGCGACTACATCTAAAGCACACACCGCGGTAAAAATTGATCCAGCCTTTAAATTGAATCAAGTTGTTTATGTGCCAGACGCTTCTCGCGCGGTAGGTGTAGCAAGTAATTTATTATCCGATGAATTACGCCCAAAATTTATTGAGAATATTAAAGCTGAATATATCGAAGTACGTGAACGCAACGCTAATCGCAAACCACGTGGCACTGTGCGCACTTATCCTGAAGCAATCGCCAAAGGCTTAAAACTCGACTGGAATAATTACACACCACCTACTCCAGCATTTACGGGTTTAAAAGTATTTGAAAATTATGATTTGAATACCCTCGTCGAATACATCGACTGGACACCATTTTTTATCAGCTGGGATCTCGCCGGAAAATATCCACGCATTTTAGAAGATCAAGTGGTAGGCGCAGCCGCACGCGATTTATTTAATGATGCACAACAAATGCTGCATAAATTAATCAATGAAAAATTAATCAGCGCTAACGGCGTTATTGGCTTCTGGCCAGCGAATACTATTAATCACGACGATATCGCTGTTTATGATTCAACCGGAAACCAAATTTCCACTTTGCATCACATTCGCCAACAACATTTAAAACAAGGCATGGAAACCAAACCGCATTATTCACTCGCTGACTATGTTGCGCCAAAAGAAACTGGCAAGCAGGATTACATTGGTGGCTTTGCAGTAACAGCAGGAATCGGTGCTGAAGAACTCGCGAAAAAATATCAAGATGCTGGCGATGATTACAACAGCATTATGGTGAAAGCGCTTGCTGATCGTTTAGCAGAAGCATTCGCTGAACATTTACACCAACGTGTTCGTAAAGAGTTTTGGGGTTATGATCGCGAAGAAAGTTTATCCAATGACGATTTAATTCATGAAAAATACAAAGGTATTCGCCCTGCCCCTGGTTATCCGGCTTGCCCGGATCACACGGAGAAAACGCAATTGTTTCAATTGTTGGATGCTACAAAAAATACGGATATTACAATGACTGAGCATTTTGCAATGTTGCCAACTGCTGCCGTTTCCGGTTGGTATTTCTCGCATCCTGAAGCAACTTATTTTGCGACAGGGAAAATTGAGAAAGATCAGGTTGAGAGTTTGGCGGTGAGGAAAGGCGTTAGTGTGCAGGAGATTGAAAGATGGATGAGTCCGGTGCTGGCGTATGAACCTAGTGCGGAGTAATATGGCGCAATATTGAAACATTACGCCGAATATAAAAACTTATAAGGAGGATGTAATGCTAAGATTTATTTCTGAAAAACGAAAAGATGAATGGTTTTATCTTGAAATGCCTCATATTTTGTATTATGAGTTGGCACAACGATCATTTTTTTCTTGCCAAGAAATATCGTCAGCAGCAGATGAAATACGAACACGGGGTACTACTCCATCCAAAGCTGACGAAGATATCCTATACACGCATAGACTTCATATGATTAATATTATTGTATATAGTGCATTTTCTCTTGAAGCCTATATTAACTATTATGCAGCACACTATGACATTCCGTTTCATAACGACTACGAAAAATCATTATCTACAGTTAACAAATGGAAAATTTATCCAAGTTTAAAAATTAACAAAACTCTAGAAAAGCCTGCACTAGATATTATTCAAAAAGTATTTAAACTTAGAAATGAGATCGTTCATCCAAAACCGGAAAGAATTAAACATGGATCGGTACAACCAGGTAATAAATCAATTAAAAATATTCAAGGAATTATCGAGGTAATGGATAAAGGTCAGTTTTTTATTGATGTAACATCTGTCTTTAGTTCTATTTTTAAAATAGATCCTGAAGAAAAGAAAATATATAATGACGGCCCCTGGCTTTGCCATCTCAAAAAAGCAAAACAATAAATATAACTACCATATTCATTCAGGAATTCGTCATCCTCGCGTAGCGGGGACGCCTAGTTGAGGATGACGACAGCAGCCCGTAGGCTGGGCAGCAATGCCCAACATTATTTTTCACATCTAAGATCCATGCCTGCCGCAGGCCTCACTTTTTCTTTGCTTGCCCAAAGAAAAGTAAGCAAAAGAAAAGGCACCCAACTCGTTCGTGTTTCCTCCGCTTCTCAGATAATTCCCGTCGTTCCGACGAGACATCCATGTCTCGACGTCACTAAAACGCACTTCCTGTGCGTTTTACAGAAATTCTCTTCCGATGCTCGGCGAACTCATATGGGAGTATTTTAAAAGCGTTATGGTAGGAATATACGTATATTGCGGCGTGAGCATATACTTAAATAGATAATGTTACTTAGTTCCAAATAATTCTTCTTTGCGCAACGCAAGTTGTGTACCTAATTTCCATAAATCAATTTTTCCTGTTGCTTTTACTTTAGGGAACAGTTTGCCTTGCCTTTCCTTCACAGTGTGTTTAGCCTGCTCACTAAGCACTTTAATTTTTATATCATATGTGTCACTGTTAACATCAATGCTTTCAATTTCTGATATCAAATATTTTAAAATGGCACGGTTCATTTTGGCAGCTGAAACCATTCCTTTTTCTTTTAAGGCAACTTGTATTGCTGGATAAAGTATTTCTTCTTCAATTTGCATGTTAATCGTTAATGCCTTGCAAATTTTTTCGACCAGCTTTTGCTTTTCAACCATTGATTGCGCGCGCTCATATTTACTGAATAGATTAATAACCTCTTGATCAGCAGAACTTAAAAAGGCAGCAGCATCTAATAGTTGAGGCGATGTTTCAAACAGTATCTCGCGGGCAATATTTGTCATGATTAACTCTTAATATTTATGATAGAAATAAATTAATTACTTCAAAGATGATGCGTCCAAATAATCTACGTCATTCATTTGAAGGAACATATAATGCGCACACAATAATGATTTAAATCAAAAGCATCCGTTCGCTAACTAACAAACTATGGCGCTCGAATTTCCTGATTTTTATTGCATAACAATACTTTCATGTATTTTTGTCGCCAGTTCACTCCTTACCCCAAATCTACCAATGTACATCGAATTAAAAATAACCAACAATAGCTATTTTATTACCCCAAAAATCCATTTTATTAACATTAAAGGTAATTTTTTACCTAAATATTGAATTTAGTTAATAATGAGTATATATTTACCTTAAATCAACTTTTTATTAATTTAAAGGCAAAAATATACCCATTATGAACTATTACCCTATGACAAATGCCGCCATTGCTGCCGAACTGGGTGCCCGTTTGGAGCGGTTGCGGTTGGAGCGTAATATTCCGCAGCAAATACTGGCGGATGAAATCGGCATTACCCCTAAAAGCTACCGTCAAATGATTAGCGGCGGAGGCAAACTGGAGAATATGATTGCGGCTTTGCGAGCGCTGGATTGTTTGCAGCAGTTGGATAATTTTTTACCCGAGCAGCCGCCTAGCCCACTGGCACAACTGAAACTCAAAAGAAAAGAACGGTTGCGTGCACGTCAACCCAGCATTTACAAAACAACAGATGCGCGCGCGGCTGAAGGCGTAGAAGAACCCAGGCTGGATTGGTAATGCAAAACCTCGCAGAAGTTTGGCTGTGGAACAAATTAGTAGGTGCGCTGGCGTGGGAGCCAGAAACCGCGACGGCTACCTTTGAATACACACCAGAGTGGGCGCAAACTGAAGTGCAAATTGCGCCTTTACACATGCCTACCCAACAAAATAAAAGCCCACAAATTTTTCGTTTCCCGCAACTCAATTACGATACCTATAAAGGTTTACCTGCTTGTTTCGCCGATACCCTTCCCGATGATTTTGGCAACGCCGTAATCAATGCATGGCTCTCACGCAATGGCCGCGATCCCAGCAGCTTTAATCCATTAGAGCGATTACTTTACACCGCAAAACGCGGCATGGGTGCACTGGAATACGCACCGGCAGTGCGCCAAACACAAACCACTAGCGGCAAACTCGAATTAGAATCGCTAATTAATATGGCACAACAAGTGTTGGATCAACGTGCACAAGCTTATGATCAAATTTATACTACCGATGATCTCACCGGCATTTTACAAGTAGGTACCTCTGCCGGTGGCGCGCGCGCAAAAGCATTGATCGCCATTAACTCAGATCGCACCGAAATTTATTCTGGCCAAGTGGATGCCCCTGCAGGTTTTGAACATTATTTATTAAAATTTGACGGTGTCATTGAATACGGCAATAGCCGCGAAACGTTTGGTGACCCACAGGGTTTTGGGCGAATGGAATATGCCTATTATTTAATGGCAAAAGATGCAGGCATTCAGATGTCGCCCTGCGAATTATTAATCGATGGTAAACGTGCACATTTTTTAACAAAACGCTTTGATCGTATCGGCAACTATAAATTACATTACCAATCACTCTGCGCGATGGATCACGCCGATTATAAAAAACCTGGCCACTATAGCTACGAACAATTATTTTCGGTTGCGCGGCAATTGCGTTTAACCCGCGCAGAAGCGGTAGAAATTTATCGCCGCATGGTATTCAATATTGTGGCGCGCAATCACGATGACCACACCAAAAATACCGGTTTTTTATTAGCA
>JAYTSJ010000191.1:0-6958 GCA_043745725.1 Gammaproteobacteria bacterium
GGCTGGTCCGCAGGCTTTGACGCTACTGGCTCCTACGATATGAACGCAATGATTGCCAAAGGCGGCAAAAATGATGATGCATCATCGATTAAAGTTGCCGCAGGCTATGAAGCTGTTCTTTATCAAGATTGGAATTTTACTGGCACTTCCATTGTGGTGAGCGGCGAAAACACCTGTTTGAGCAATTTTAACGACATGGCATCGTCCATTGTGATCAGGCCTAAAAGTATTATTGGTGGAGGCACCGCTAACGGTACTCACAAACGTTTAAAAATTGTTAACGGTTGTGGCAACCCTGTGTGGGTGCAATGGTTAACAGCTCCCGGAATTGCGTTTAACGCTGCCAACCGCGCTAAATTAGCCTCTCTTGGTAGCTCCATTGAGTATGATGTTCCGGATAAAGGCTTGCCATCTATGCGCTTCTGGCCAGGCTATGATTGTGATGGCAATGGTCAAAACTGTCGTGTGGGTGCAAGTGGCGGCCCTGCTACCTTAGGCTTTACCTGCCCACCAGGTGGTTGTGCACCGCCCATAGATTCCAAATTCGAAGCTTCTTTTGGTTGTATTCCTGGCGTGACCGACGCGCAATGTGTGCAAAACCCTTCTGCTCCTGGTCAACCTTTAGGCCGTGGTGACTGGTGGAATGCTAGTTTCGTGGATGGCTATACCGCGCCCATGAAAGTGGTGGTTCACGGAAGCTGCCCTACTGGCCCACAACCTGCACCAGTATTTGGTCCTGGCGGCCCACCTGGTGGCGTGATCGATTGCTCGACTATTCGTGTTTCGGATTGCCCAACCAATGAAAACTTGAGTACTGACGGTCAGTTCCCAGCTTTATCCAGCGTAAATTTGATTGCCACCAACCCTACCACAGGTGCGCAAGCTGGCTGTTATTCTGCTGGGTCTAAACTGACCTTTAGCCATTGGGCCAATGGTTTTACAACTTATCCTGCAGATTCCGCGCAGGCCAAAATGTACTCTTGCCCTACCCCTCCCGTATCGCCTGACCAATGTAGTGCAGGGCCTGCGTCAAAAACCAAATTTCATAATATGGTTCATCAACATTGCGCCACCTACACCTATCCCTACGATGATGGTGTCGGGTTATCTAGCTGCCCGTCGGCAACCGACGTAAGCTACGAAGTTACCTTTTACTGTCCACAATAGACCCTGCCCTTCCCCCTCTTATCCAAGAGGGGGCTTTTTTGTATTGAGGAAATAAAAATGGTAAACCCTTTAACGCTTATTAAACCCTTCAAACTCCATCTATTCAGCGCTCTTGTGGTGGCTATTTGTGCAGCACCTTCACAAGCTGCCGTGTTTCAGGCGGAAGATTACAGTAACTATTTTGATACCACCGCAGGTAACACTGGCGGCGCTTATCGTGGCGACGGCGTTGATATCGAGGGGACCGCAGACTCAGGTGGTGGCTACAATGTAGGCTGGATCGTTACTAACGAATGGTTGGTTTACAGCAACCTAGCAATTCCATCGTCTGGTAGCTATACCATTCGTATGCGTGTGGCTAGTCCGTCGGGCGCAACCGCGTCAGTCGATCTTAATGGCGGCAGCATTCCACTCGGAGATATGGGTATTCCCGCTACTGGTGGCTGGCAAAACTGGACGACTATTAGTCGAATCGTCAATATTAACGCCGGCACTTATAATCTCGGTGTTTTCGCCAAAACAGCAGGTTGGAACTTTAACTGGATTGAAGTAGTCGCTAACGGCGGTGGCAGCACTACCGGCAGTGTGGCAACACTTTACCAACACTGCAATTACGGTGGCTGGTCGGCGGGCTTTGATTCAACTGGCTCCTTTGATATGAATGCCATCATTTCACGCGGCGGCCAAAATGATGATGCTTCGTCAATCCGCATCGCAGCAGGCTATGAAGCAGTTATTTATCAGGATTGGAATTTCACTGGTGCGTCCATAGTAGTCGGTGGTGATAACAGCTGCCTCAGCAACTTCAATGACATGGCATCTTCTATTGTTATCCGGCCTACAAGTGGTGGAGGCACAGGTTTCGCGTCTGTTGTGAGTGAATCGCAATTCAACCAAATGTTTCCTAACCGCAATTCCTTTTACACCTACCAAGGCTTAGTAGAAGCCGCTAATTTTTATCCTGCGTTTGCGGGTACGGGCGACTTGGCAAAGAAAAAACGTGAAGCAGCTGCAGCCTTAGCCAACTTCTCCCACGAAACCGGGGGCTTGGTATATGTCACTGAAATTGCCAAAAATGAATACTGCGGCGATTGGGATAACAACCCTAATACTTGTCCGTGTGAACCAGGAAAACGTTATTACGGTCGGGGCCCGATACAATTAAGCTGGAATGGTAACTACTGTGCGGCGGGCGATGCTCTTGGGTTGGATTTACGCAGATACCCCGAGCAAGTTGAACAAAACCCCACAATTGCGTGGAAAACGGCACTATGGTTTTGGATGACGCAACAAGGTGCAGGGTTTTGGACCGGCCACGCCGATATTGTTGATGACCATGGGTTCGGCGAAACCATTCGCACCATTAATGGCTCGCTCGAATGTAATGGTGGGAACGCCGCTCAAGTACAAAGCCGTATAAATGAATTTAATCGTTTTATCGGAATTCTCGGCACCAATGCAGGCCCAGGTAATCTTGGCTGTTAAGTTTAGATATTTAAAGAACCCGACCTCTGCTAAATCCGTTTAGTAGAGGTTTTAATGTTAATAATAACGAGGATGTACCCATGTTTAACCGTAACTCCCTTACATTAAAGCTGCTAGGTAGCAGCTTAGGTATGCTGCTTTCACTCGGCTCACACGCCGTGGTGTTCCAAGCAGAAGACTACAATGTGTTTAATGACCTTACGCCGGGCAATATTGGTGGCGCCTATCGCAACGACAATGTCGATATAGAAGCAACTCAAGATACAGGCGGTGGCTTTAACGTCGGCTGGATCGATGCAAATGAGTGGCTCGTTTACAACAATCTTAACATTCCTACTACAGGCAGCTACACCATCAAAATGCGTGTTGCTAGTCAATCTGGCGCTACCGCTTCGGTGGATCTTAATGGCGGTTCCGTGCTGTTAGGCGACATGATTATTCCATCAACAGGCGGCTGGCAAAGCTGGACAACCGTTACCAAAACCGTAAACATTAATGCTGGCACCTATAATCTTGGCGTGTTTGCTAAAACCGCAGGCTGGAACTTTAACTGGATAGAAGTTGTATCCAACGGCGGCGGCAGCACAACTGGCAGCGTAGCAACACTGTATCAACACTGTAATTACGGTGGTTGGTCAGCAGGGTTTGATGCCGCGGGTTCTTACGATATGAATGCCATTATTGCAAAAGGTGGTAAAAATGATGATGCATCGTCACTTCGCATAGCTCCAGGTTACGAAGCCGTTCTTTACCAAGACTGGAATTTCACTGGTGCTTCGGTTGTTATAGGTGGTGATAATGCTTGCATCAGCAATTTCAACGATCAAGCGTCTTCCATTGTCATCCGCAAAGTAGCAAGCGGACCTACATGGGCAGATGAATTCAACAATATTGACATGAACACCTGGAGTTTCGAAACTGGCGGTGGCGGCTTTGGCAACAACGAGCGCGAGTATTACACCAACGGCCAAAATGCCTCTATTCAATACGACGCTGCTGCTGGCAGTAATGTGCTGGTGCTTGAAGCGCGCAAAGACAATCCAGCCAATTACGGATGCTGGTACGGTCGTTGTGAATATACCTCAACCCGCATGGTAACTAATGGCAAAAAGACATTCCAATACGGTCGCATTGAAGCTCGTATGAAACTGCCACAAACTCAAGGTATCTGGCCAGCATTTTGGCTGCTAGGCGCCGATATTGGTCAAGTAGGTTGGCCAACCTGCGGTGAAATTGACATCATGGAACACGTAGGTTTTGAGCCTGTTGTCACCCATGGCGCCATGCACGGCCCAGGCTACTCAGGTAACACACCATTTATTGGTGCTAATTACCTCAACGAATCAGTCAGCAATAACTATCATGTTTATGCGGTGGAATGGAATAGCAGCGGCGTAAGCTATTTTGTTGACGGTAATAAGTTCTTTAGCGTAAGCCGCGCACAAGTACAAACTTACGGCAATTGGGTTTACGATCACCCGATGTTTATTCTCTTAAACGTAGCAGTTGGCGGTCAATGGCCAGGCAACCCCGATGGTAGCAGTAGCTTCCCACAACGCATGTCGATAGATTACATTAGAGTTTATCAATAAATAATTAACCATTGAGGCTCGCCTTCGCGAGTCTCAATGGTTATTTTTGTCCGCGTTATGCTCCAAGACATGCCCTTTTTTCTGCCCCTTCGAATTTTCAGACTCCCCATTAACTGCACGCTCATGCTCATATACATTGCCACCAAAATTCTGATCATTAGCACCAAAACCCGTAGCGCCAAATGAGGATTTCAACGCAAATTTACGCAACCAACGCCGCAACAAAAACTGACGTATAGGCGGGATCAATAATACAATTGCCAAAAAATCCGTCGCAAATCCTGGAATAATTAATAACACCGCTGCAATCGCTTTCACCAATGCATCTGCCAGTGTTTCTGCTGGTGCTGCGCCGGCTTGCATTTGGCGCGCCGCATCCAGCATTGCAGTCGCCCCCAAATAACGTAAAATATTTACGCCAAAAAATGCGGCGCCAACAAGCCACACAATAACCGCCAAAGCGCCAATCTCTGCACCTATTTTTATAAAGAGATAAATTTCAAGCGCAGGTAATAACAATAAAAATAAAATGGGCATAAGTGTATTTCTCTTGCAAAACATAAATTGTTGTCAGTGTATCATTAGCGCTTCGACTTATTCGATTGCCTCAATATGACGAATATAACCAATACCACTCAAGAAGCCGTTTATCTGGCGCTCTCTACGATACCATCTGGACGAGTTGTTGCTTATGGCCAACTCGCCAAGCTGGCGGGACTAACGAATGGCGCACGTCAAGTGGGGCACATTTTATGTAACTTGCCCAAAGATTCAAACTTGCCATGGCACAGAGTCGTCAATGCCCAAGGTAAAATTTCGCTGCCGCAGGATTCAAATTCTTACCGCGAACAACAGCAACGTTTAACAGCTGAAGGTATTGAAATTAAAAATGGAAAAATCAAGTTATCAATTTACGGTTACAATAACTGAACTTAACTACTTACACTGAAAACACTTATGACTACAGATACCTCAGCAAACGATAACAATAATTACAAAGGTTGGAGAGGTATTCAACGAGCCTTCGCAACACCGTCTGCATTAACAATGTTATTTTTAGGTTTTGGCTCAGGGCTGCCGTTTCTCTTAGTGGGCTATACACTGTCTACTTGGTTGCGCGATACCGGTGTTGCGCTGGGCGCGATTGGTCTAGTGAGTTATGCTAGTTTTTTTTATGTGCTTAAATTTTTATGGGCGCCCCTCATTGATCGTTACCCACTACCGTTTTTAGGGCGACGCAAAGGTTGGCTAATAACGTCACAAATAATTCTGATAGCTGCTCTTGCGAGCATGGCGATTGTCGGACCAAATTCATCGTTAATGATATTTGCACTTCTGGCAGGCTTAACGGCATTCGCCGGTGCAACGCAAGACATTGCAGTCGATGCCTATCGCATTGAAATTGCATCGCCCGAATCACAAGCGGCACTCGCTGCTACTTATATTTTGGGGTATCGCTTCGGGCTTATTATTTCAGGCGCTGTTGCGCTTTATTTGGCAGAGCTTTTTGGCTGGACGAACGCTTATTTAGTGATGGCAGGCTGCATTCTTTTACCGCTGACTGCCGTATTTTTATCAAAAGAACCCAACCCTGAAAATGCTTTAGGCGTGCGCGAAATTCGTATTCAAGATGCTTTTATAAAACCCTTCCAGGAATTCTTTTCACGCAATGGCATTTTGCTCGCGCTCGCCTTGTTAGCGTTTGTGGGGCTCTTTAAATTGCCCGATCAAATGATTGGTGTTTTAGCGGGGCCCTTTTATTTGGATTCGGGATTTACCAAATCGGATATAGCCACAGTTGCAAAACTTTATGGAGTTTGGATCGGTATTGCCGGCGCATTTTTTGGCGGATTTTGCGTTGCCGCATTTAATATTAAACCCGTGCTGGTAGTGGCAGCTCTTGGTGTTTCTCTTTCTAATTTGGCGTTTGTATTAATGGCTATTCACCCAGCAGAACAATGGGCATTTTATGCTGCGATCAGTGCCGATAATTTATCGCAAGGTTTTGCGGGTGTAGTTTTAGTGGCGTTTATGTCTAGCCTGACAAACCGTAATTTTACTGCTACGCAATATGCGCTGCTCGCATCATTGGCAAATTTACCGGGTAAGTTTATTGGTGGAGTATCTGGCTATATTGTGGAAGCGACTAATTATCAAACATTTTTTGTATTGAGTACATTTTCTGTTATACCTACATTGTTATTGTTAGCATGGCTTTGGAAAAAAATAGAAATAAAATAGCGTAAGGGCGCAGCAAGAAGCGCTCTTACAGCTGAAAAAATTTAATCGCGAAAATTAGTATATTGCAGCGGCAATTCAATATCCGATGCGCGCAACATGGCCATGCATTCTTGTAAATCATCACGTTTTTTTCCAGTAACGCGTATTTGTTCGCCTTGAATGGACGCCTGCACTTTCATTTTTTCGTCTTTAATCATTTTGACGATTTTTTTCGCAAGTTCAATTTCTACGCCGGTACGTACAACAATATCCTTCTTCACTTGCTTACCAGCGGTTTTAACATTTTTAACTTCAAGACAAGAAATGCCGATGCCATTTTTATGCAGCGAACTTCTCAATGCATCCAACATTGAATCGAGTTGAGATTCTGCATCAGCGATCATGGTAATTTCAAATTCTTTACGATCATAACGTGCGTCTACACCTTTAAAATCGTAACGATTGGTGATTACACGTGAGGCTTGATCAATAGC
>JAYTSJ010000192.1:0-4825 GCA_043745725.1 Gammaproteobacteria bacterium
CTGTGTCAAAAAAACTCGGCTGAATCATTGTTATTTTCTCGACTATGTCTTGCATCTTATTTTATCAGATTTCGGCAATTTCCGGAGGTACCCTTATGTGTATTAAGGTATGAATGTATCTTGAAGCCACGAAGCCCCACGCATTAAAAACGAGAGTGTCACTTGTATAATGTAAATTAATAGAAAGAATACAAGCTGCAATAAAAATTGGTGGAAGTTGAAATAAATTATTTAAATTGTTAGTTGTTTTAGTAACATATTTAGGCTCCTGGTTAACATCGAAAACTTCATATTGAGATAGCTTTAATGAGCCAAATCTAACGGACCACATGCGACAGATAAAAGTTACAACGAACATTGACGCCGTTAAAATAAGTATTAATGCTAAAGGATCCTTCATTCCCGTTCCTCAACTCTAACCAATGTTATGGGTTGCCACCTTTCTAAGAATCCAAGCAGGTGTCAAAGTTACGTTGCTTTAAATTACCAACCCGAAGGGCCCTGCGATGAATTTTACAATACTCGGTACCGATATTATTTCCATACTGCTTTTGCCTAACGTTTGCAGCAGTTACGCGGACTTTTTCGCGTCGACTGCCTGTGATTATTAGGTGGACACCGCCACCGAATACTTTAATTTAGGCAACATTCTTTTCTGGGGTTCGCTATATACTTCCCCAACTTTAATTGCCCCTTTCTTTAAATAAAAACCTTCAGCATTAGGGTCAGATACAATATAAAAATCAGCTATTTCTAGTGTTTTGCATTCTGAAAGAATCCGTTCAAATACTTGGTTGCCATAGCCCTTACCGATAGCTTTTGGTAATAACCAAAGGTGATCAAGCTCATTGAGCTCATCACCATTACCTTTCACTATTGCGAAGAACCCAATCAATTCATTTTCTTTATAAATTAGTTTAACCGTATTACGAGCAACGTACTCTACTTCAAACTTTAAATTGGATCTCCATTTCTCAAGTTGCTCTTGAGAATAACCCCAGTAGCCCTTTGAGGTGATCAATGTGTCTCGAAGAAGCTCAGTATGTATTGCTTCAGCATCTATAAAATTGAGCACTTCTTTACACCTAATGGTCTATTCAAAAGTTCAACCCGTATATTTCAGCAGCTACGATAAGCGCTGCCTTTATAATCCAGTCTTCTAGCATTCACTTAGTAGGTTATACCAAATAAAAACGAAAATATACGGTATGTGAAATTCCCGGGCAGTACCCTGTGCATGCGCCCTTCTCAAAAAGAGGGCGGGGTAAGGGGTAAAGCCCAAATGGTACTTACTTAAGTTGCTTTCATGCGTATTAATGAAAAATTTTCAGCTCACAAGAACTTAGAATTCATTCGCATGCAAAAAAAGCAGCGTCACGCAGTTTGTTAGCGTGCAAACAAATCCGTAATTGCTAACTGCTTTTTTTGGTTGGCCTTCTTAAACTGCTTCTCTTCTCACCCGGCATAACCCAAAAATGCCCAGGCATAACAGCATATCCCACCAGATATTCATTGCGCCGCCGCCTTTTTTAGGGCGAGGTGCGGGTTCTGTACTTGTGACTAATGTCGGTTTTTTAGTCGCGACAAACACGGCGGTCGTGCGAGCCGGCACGGTGAATATTCCAGTAGCATTATCGACAGCTGATTGCTTTACAACTGCATCCGTTGAAGCCGCTTGTATCGGGTGGAGTGCAAAATCAACACCTTTTAATCCAGTCAGTTTAATTGCTTTGCTGCTGGTGTTGGCGTTGAAAATAATCAGTATATCTTCAGCATTGGGATCAATGTTAGCTGCAGTATCATTTAAGTTCATCGCAATAATGCCGGGCATTTGGCTTACGCCGGTATTGTAGAAATGCACCACGCTATTAATTTGTTCTGCGGTTTCTAAACGGAATAATTTTGAACTTTTGCGAATTTTTAACAACTCAATAGTAGCTTCGCGAGCACGTGTAATATCTGCGGGTGTGGGCATGAAGGCTGCATTCGCTAATCTTGGTTTCATAATGCTCCATGTCGCTTGATTTTTATCTGCTAATGGCAGACCTTTGCCCCAACCGTTTTTTTGATAGGTAAAATCAAGTGCATTAAACCAATCCCCAGAATCGTAGCTGTCACGGTCGAAGGATTTGGAGCGCAACATATCCTGACCCGCATGGAGAAATGGTATGCCTTGCGCTAAAAGTACTAGAGAGTTACCAAGATTTTGCATGCGTACGCGATCTGCCATGCTCGTATTGAGTGGTGCTTTGTATTGAATCATGTCAAAAAAAGTTTCACTGTCGTGCGCTTCAATATAGTTAATTGTTTCTGATGGATCTTGCGTGTATCCAGTGCCTTCCACTTCGGAGCCTTTAACCGTTGCACCGGTGCGGTCGGTAAAGCTGAAGTTGGCGAGCGAGCCTGCCAATACAATTTTTAATTTATCTTCTGCTTTTAACAAGGCAACTTTGGCGGCGTCGCCTGCGGTATTTTCAGCGTTAGGTGCGGTGTATAAACCCGAAACAAAACTTTGGTTTTTCGATAATTGGCTGCCAGTATCACAACACCCGCCGCCGCGCACCAAGTCACGAATCCGATCGTTAAATGTACCTACGCCGGTGCCGCTCATGTTGCCAATAGAAGCTTGAGTGAATCGAGAATCATCCGCCGTTTCACCAAAATTCCAACCTTCGCCGTAAAAATAAATTTTGCTGCCATCAACACCATTGTCGGCAAGGGTAAGGTTTTGTAATTCATTTTTTATTTTAACAATAT
Organism: Gammaproteobacteria bacterium; assembly: GCA_043745725.1. Classification (GTDB taxonomy): domain Bacteria; phylum Pseudomonadota; class Gammaproteobacteria; order Pseudomonadales; family Cellvibrionaceae; genus Cellvibrio. The sequence continues at coordinate 2,758 of JAYTSJ010000192.1, forward strand.
TGTCTTTGGTGTGGTGACCCATAATGTCGTAGCGGAAACCATCGATTTTATATTGTGTTGCCCATATTCTCATTGAATCCAACATGAGCTTTTCCATCATGGTATTTTCGCTGGCCGTGTTTGAACAGCAGGTGCTGGTTTCAATATCGCCCAAAGCATTTAAGCGATGGTAATAGGTGGGAACCACTTTATCTAATACTGAAGTGTCATTTTGGAATGCTGCACTGGTGTGGTTGTAAACGACATCCATTACTACACGTAAGCCGGATTTGTTTAAACTTGCCACCATCGTACGAAATTCTTTAATGCGTTTTATGCCTTCTGGATCTGTGGCGTAGCTACCTTCGGGTACCGTGTAATGGAAGGGGTCGTAACACCAGTTAAAACCATCTTCACGGCGAATTGTTTCAACGGCGGCCTGTTGTGATTCGCTGTCGGGAGCATAAAGTGACAAATTATCGGTAATGATTTTTTGTTCGGATTTAACTTCATTAACAGTCGCACAATCATATGCGGGTAATAAATGTATATGCGTTACACCAGCAGCCGCTAAACTTTTTAAATGTTTCATGCCGTTTGAATTATTTTCACTGAATGCCATAAAAGTACCGCGTTCATTTTCTGGCACAGTGGTGTCGGTAATACTAAAATCACGAATATGCAATTCATAAGCGACTATGTCCTCCGGTGCATTTAATTCAGGCTTCGTCAGCGTACTCCAGTCATCTGGTTTTAAGTCTGCATCATTTAAATTAACCAGCATGCTGCGTTTACCGTTGGTTGATAGAGCAATACTGTAAGGGTCGGTTACCCAGTTATGTTCGATGTGACCAGTGTTGCGCGCGAAAACTTCCACTTCATACAAATAATATTTTCGATTCCAGCTAGCATCGCCAACTGCAGACCAAACTCCAGTTGCTACATCTGCGGTCATATCAACTGCTGCAGTTTCAGTAGTGGTAGTTGCATCATTATAAATATGAACTTTTACAGATTTTGCAGTGGGTGCCCAAAGCTTAAGCGTGGGAGCATCGCCAGTGTAAATAACGCCAAGCTCTCCTGAGTACGCAAATAAATCATCGAGCGCGCCCGCAAATTGTAATGCAGTGGCTTCCAATAAATTGCCCTTAGGCCCCGTTGCAGATACGGCAATTTGTTGCTTTAAAATGCTCGACAATTTTGTTGCATCAGCCGGAGAAATTTTATACACGGCGAGATTTTTTAAATGCCGGTATTTTATTTTTAATGCATCACTTAAACCAGTTAGGTCATAGGTTAGCGAAATAGAATCACCACCTTCAATGCCGTCTGGGCTGGAAGTTAAACTTCCGCTAGGTGAGAAATATAATTTTACCGATGCTGTTGCGGCAAGAGCACTTGGTAGTGCCATTGCAATAGTGTCACGGCTCAACCAATAGGCTTTTGCGGTTTTTACATTGCCCGCAATCACTTCATCACCGATATACACTTTGTGACGAGCGGCATCGTACGTAAAAAATACTTTTTGATTTTCGGTGGTTACGCTAAAGGCAATATTGTTGCCGTTATCGCCATAACTTTCATCCCAGGTTTCATTGAGAGCAACTTTTGCTTCGTAACTGCCAACTGGTAAAGCGGTTGTAGAAAATGTGTAAAGGCCGCTGCCATCTACATTTTGCAACCAGGTTTTCATACAATCTGGTTGCCAATCTCCGGGGCAGGCTAGTGCTGCTTGAAAATTACCAACGGCTGTTGCTATAACTGAATTGACATTGTCAGCAACCCAATGTGTTTTATGGCTGTAATAAAATTTTACATTGCGTGGGCTCGCAAGGACGAGAGGAATATTAGCGCCGCCCGATTTTGCATTAGCACCATAATTTTCTGCCCAGGACGTATTCAATGCCGCTTTATATTGCCAATTTCCCGCGGGCACCATAAAAGTTTTTTGCCAAATTTTGTCGCCATCTTCCAGCGTTAATTGCGTTTCAATGCAGCTTATATCCCAGTTGTTGCCGCAGCCCAATGCTGTTTGTAAATCGCCAGCAATAGTCACCGAAGTCGGTTGGGTAATTTCTGGTACTACCGC
>JAYTSJ010000193.1:0-8665 GCA_043745725.1 Gammaproteobacteria bacterium
CGCCGGTGAATAGTGATTTGCGTTACACCACCACATTTGCAGACACCCACATCTGCAATATCGCTCCCAGCGCAGGTGATTTAGGCATCGCCAATGCACGCATTGTCGCAACCACTGAGCCTGCGCGCTCGATACTACTCAAGCGCATGCAGGCTGTCGACAACACGCAAATGCCACCCTTGGGCAGAACATTAGTCGACAATACTGCAGTACAAATAATAAGTGATTGGATTACCAGTTTAAGCAACTGCCTTTAACGTGCACCGATAATAGAGTAGTCGATTATACTGCGCATCCCAGACAGCGCGCACAGAGCTTCTTTACAGCGACAACGCTACATAAAATAAACGCAACCACGACAGTGATGACGACGATTAGCCTATGAAAAACCTGTACCACGCACAAACGGAGAATTCCGACGCTTTATTTCACCAAGCCCAGCCCACAGCACTTAAAACGGGCGTATTGATTACCAATTTAGGGACGCCTGACGCGCCTACAGCAAAAGCACTGCGCGTCTATTTAGCAGAGTTTTTGGCTGACCCGCGCGTCATTGAAATACCGAAACTAATTTGGTGGTTTGTTTTACATGGCATTATTTTACGCGTGCGCCCCAAAAAATCCGCCGCAAAATATCAAACAATTTGGACCGAAGCAGGCTCACCCTTGCTAGCCATTGGCAAGCGCCAAGCAGTAGCAATTCAACAGCAATTAGGCGATGCAGCGCTAGTAAAATTGGGTATGCGTTACGGCAACCCGTCAATCACCCAAGCCCTACGCGAATTTCAACAGTTGGGTGTACGTAAAATTGTCGTACTGCCACTGTACCCACAATATGCTGCGGCAAGTACGGGTGCCACCTTCGACGCAGTGGCTAAAGAATTAAGCACTTGGCGCTGGGTGCCAGAGTTACACTTTATCAATAATTATTGCGATAACGAACACTATATTGCGGCGCTCGCAAACTCAATTCGCGAACATATTGCTGCGCATGGAAAACCAGAAAAGCTTATTTTGTCCTATCACGGCACGCCAAAACGCAGCTTAGATTTAGGCGACCCTTATTATTGCCTGTGTCAAAAAACGACGCGTCTGGTACAAGAAAAGCTAGGCTTAACAAAAGACGAATGCTTAACAACTTATCAATCGCGTTTTGGTTATGCGGAATGGCTAAAACCCTACACTGATGAAACACTCAAAAATTTAGCGCAAAATAATGTAAAAAATATCGCCATACTGTCACCCGCATTTAGTGCAGATTGTTTAGAAACCCTGGAAGAATTGGCAGATCAAAACCGCGAAATATTTTTACATGCAGGCGGAGAAACTTATCACTACATCGCAGCATTAAATGATCGCCCGGATCATATTGCAGCATTAACAAACATTATTAGAGCGAAGTTATAATTGCACAAATTCAAAGATACCGTAGTGCAGGCTTGATAGATTTCATTTTATTAATTCATAAAATGCTAAATGGAATTCGCGATCATAATTTGTAACGCCTAAAACACAAAAAGCGCAATACCCGTTAAAGTAATGCGCTTTAAAGACTAAACAAGATAGACTAGCCTCTAAGGTAGTTTGATTTCACGGCTTGTCCTTTGCGTGCTCTAAGAATAACAATTCCCACCATCCCAAAAATTAATAATATTATCGACGCAGGTTCTGGCAGCGTTGCCAACTGTACACCGCCATTCTCATAAGATGTATAGCTAGCCAAATATTCAGGGCTGCCAAAAACGGCAAGCGGATCAAAAACAATAAGATGTAATTCAGATCCATTCAACTGTAAATTGTCTAATGAGCTACCAATTGTTGGCGACAAGTCACCACCTAAATAAAGCGAAAACGCCCGCGACATGCCAAGAGCCACATTGGAAATGGTACCAGCCGCTTTCAAATAGCTTCGACCAGAATATAAGGTGCTAAATTCGGTTGGCTGACCCACATCAATATTGTAGTGCGTACCACTTAAATACATTTGACCAGTTTTTATTGGATCTTTAAAGAAGCCTTCATTAACATCCGGATTTTGATCCGCCGTGTCACCGTCAAAAATAAAAGACACAAAGCCACTTGTATCAACTGGAAAATTTGTCGGTGATACAGGAGAATAAAAATGCTCATAATTGAGTTGGATTAGCGAGGCAGATGATTGATGCGACAATAACAACAAAAACAAAGTGAAAAGACTAATTTTTTTCATAACAACATCCCATTAACTAAAAATGCGGCCTCAGGCCGCTCCGGCTTTACTTTATTCCTTCAAATTACTAAAGCATCATAAAGCACACTCATGCTAGCGCCTCTATTTTTGGAATGCTAGCAGAATGTTTATACTAAATCTTCATCAAACCACCGCCACCAACTTCCTTGCAATGATTGTGAACTCATTACACTTTTACCCGGTACTTCTCCTTGTGAATTTTTCACATTTTTTGATAAATTTTACGTGCGGATATCTTTACTATGCCTTAAGTTTTGAATCGCCAGTAGGCAACATTTCATTACTAACAATATGAAAAAACGGGCTGATTCTTTCGACTCAGCCCGTTTTTTTAATCTTTCAAAAACTTCTTAACGCCTTCAAACCACCTTGACTGTTTCGGCGAATATTTTCCGCCTTGCATGGTCGCCTTAAAGTCGCGCAGTAGTTCTTTTTGTTTGTTGGTGAGATTGACTGGCGTCTCTACCACCACTCTACACAGTAAATCGCCCTGTGCACCGCCGCGCACTTGCGTTACGCCTTTGCCGCGCAATTTAAATAATTTTCCGGTTTGTGTTTCCGGTGGAATTTTCAAATTTACGCGACCATCCAGCGTCGGCACTTCGAGCTCGCCGCCGAGTACAGCATCGACAAAGTCCATGGGTACTTCGCAATATAAATCAGCACCTTCGCGTTTAAAAATACTGTGCTCGCGTACATTAACTTGCACGTACAAATCACCCGCCGGCCCACCATCGGCTCCAGCTTCACCTTCGCCAGTTAAGCGAATGCGGTCACCGGTATCAACACCGGCCGGTACTTTTACCGCGAGGGTTTTGGTTTCTTCGACGCGACCCTGGCCATGGCAAGGTTTGCAAGGATCAGAAATGATAGTGCCGCGACCACGACAGGTGGGGCAAGTTTGTTGCACTGAGAAAAAACCTTGTTGCATGCGTACCTGGCCATGACCACCACAAGTCGTACAAGTGACCGGCCTGCTGCCAGGTTTTGCACCTGAACCGCTACACGTTTTGCATGAAACAAGTGTAGGCACTTTGATTTGGGTACTGGTGCCTTTTACGGCTTCCTCCAGCGTTAAATCAAGATTGTAGCGTAAATCTGAACCCCGACTTGGGCCACCGCGACCACGACCACCGCCGCCAAATATATCGCCGAAGACATCGCCAAATATATCGCTAAAATTACCAGAGCCACCACCCATACCGGATTGTTGTTCAACACCGGCGTGGCCGTGACGATCGTAAACGGCGCGCTTTTGTTCATCCGATAATACTTCGTAAGCTTCGTTGGCCTCCTTAAATTTTGCTTCAGCAGATTTATCATCCGGGTTGCGATCGGGATGGAATTTCATTGCCACACGACGATAGGCTTTTTTTAAGTCGGCTGCGTCTATGCCGCGCTCAACACCGAGGATTTCGTAATAGTCACGCTTTGCCATGCTTACACCTGTTACTGAAATGCGGCTCTAATCGGTACGCATTTCAAAATAAAATTCAATATCTTCTTACATGACAAATGCGGGCAAGCCCGCATTTGTTGTTTACTAAATTTGTGCAGTGAACTACACCCCTTTACAAATTATTTATTTTCTTTTACTTCTTCAAACTCAGCATCTACCGCACCATCATCCGCTGCTTTGTTTGAGCTACCCGCATCTGCACCACCAGCGCCTTGTGTGCCAGCTGCTTGTTGCTCTGCATAAAGTTTTTGCGCGAGTGAACTAGAAGCTTCAGTTAAGCTGGTTGTTGCCGCTTCGATTTTAGCAATATCTTCGCCTTTCACTACCGCATGAGCTTCTTTTATAGCGGCTTCAATAGCAGATTTCTCTTCTGCAGTCGCTTTATCGCCAGCTTCTTTCAAAGTTTTTTCAGTTGCGTGAATCAAACCTTCCAACGTATTACGTGCTGCTACAGTTTCAGTAAATTTACGATCTGCTTCGGCGTTAGCTTCAGCATCTTTTACCATTTTATCGATTTCAGCATCAGATAAGCCAGACGATGCTTTAATTACGATGGACTGTTGCTTGCCGGTATTTTTGTCTTTTGCGCTGACATTTAAAATACCGTTCGCATCTATATCAAAAGTCACTTCAATTTGTGGCATGCCACGTTGTGCAGGCGGAATATCACTCAAATCAAAACGACCCAATGATTTATTTTGCGACGCTTGTTTACGCTCACCTTGCACTACGTGAATTGTCACTGCTGATTGATTGTCTTCAGCGGTAGAAAAAGTTTGCGATTTTTTGGTGGGGATAGTGGTGTTTTTGTCAATCAATGAAGTCGCCACACCGCCCATAGTTTCAATGCCGAGTGTTAATGGAGTTACGTCCAACAACAATACGTCTTTCACATCGCCCGATAAAACTGCACCTTGAATTGCTGCGCCTATGGCTACAGCTTCATCCGGGTTTACATCTTTACGTGGCTCTTTACCGAAGAAATCTGCAACGGCTTTTTGTACCATTGGCATACGCGTTTGGCCACCGACAAGAATAATGTCGTCGATTGCGCTAAGAGCAATGCCAGAATCTTTGATTGCCATTTTTACTGGCTCCATCGAGCGGGCAACTAAATCTTCCACTAAAGATTCTAACTTGGCGCGAGTGAGTTTCATCACCAAATGTTTTGGACCAGTGTTATCAGCAGTGATGTATGGCAAATTGATGTCAGTTTGTTGACTGGATGACAATTCAATTTTAGCTTTTTCTGCAGCTTCTTTTAAGCGTTGCAAAGCGACTGCGTCGTGATGCAAATCAATGCCGGATTCTTTCTTGAAAGTTTCTGCAAGATGCTCGATTAAACGCATATCGAAATCTTCACCACCCAAGAATGTATCGCCATTGGTAGAAAGCACTTCGAATTGATGTTCGCCATCAACATCCGCAATTTCAATAATGGAGATATCGAAAGTACCACCACCTAAATCGTATACCGCAATAGTGCGATCGCCCACGCCTTTATCCAAACCATAAGCAAGGGCTGCCGCAGTAGGTTCGTTGATAATACGTTTTACATCCAGGCCCGCAATACGGCCAGCGTCTTTGGTTGCCTGACGTTGTGAATCATTAAAATAAGCCGGTACCGTAATAACCGCTTCGGTTACTGGTTCGCCAAGATAATCTTCAGCGGTTTTTTTCATTTTCTTTAAAACTTCAGCAGAAATTTGTGGTGGTGCGCGCTTCTCGCCTTTCACTTCCACCCATGCATCACCATTATCGGCAGCGATGATTTTGTAAGGCACCATCTTGATATCTTTCTGCACAACGTCGTCTTTAAATTTACGACCAATCAAACGCTTTACCGCGTACAAAGTATTGTGCGGATTGGTAACTGATTGACGCTTGGCTGATTGACCCACCAAAATTTCACCGTCATTGGTGAAAGCAATAATTGATGGCGTAGTGCGATCGCCTTCTGCGTTTTCAATTACTTTTGGCTTGCCGCCTTCGAGTATCGATACACAAGAATTGGTAGTACCTAAGTCAATACCGATAATTTTACCCATGGTGCTTCTCCTAAAATTTCAAAAATCTTTTAAATTAATGTGCAATAAATTTGTTCGATGTAAAACGCATCAGTTATAAATTACGTTTTTGCCGACACTTGGTTTCTATATTGGAGCTGACAAATGTAATTCAAGGCCAGCGTGTAAAAATCCTTACAAAACTTATGGTTTATGACGTTTTATTTATGGTGCTTTCGAGACAACTACCATCGCCGGGCGCACTAAACGACCATAAAGTGTGTAACCTTTTTGGAATACGTTAATGACGGTGTTGGGCTCTACATCTGGATTCGCGATAGCCGAAACAGCTTGGTGCAATTGCGGATCGAAGGGTTCGCCGTGTGGATCAACAGCTAATACCTGATGGCGAGCAAGCGCATCAATCAATGATTTATGGGTAAGCTGAATACCTTCAATAACAGCGGCAAAGGCTTGGTTTCCCGAGTCTATGGCGGCTAGTGAGCGCTCCATGTTATCCACCACGGGCAAGAGATCGTTGACCATTTTTTCCAAACCGAACTTATGAGCTTTCTCCACATCTTGCTCTGCGCGGCGGCGTGCATTTTGCGCATCAGCTTGTGAGCGTAAAGATTGCTCTTTGGCTGATTCAAAGGCAGTGGCAAGCGTTGCTAACTGGGCTTTTAATAGCTCCACACTAACTTCAGGAGCAGCCTCTTGAGCTTGGTCTTGTTGCTCATCAGTTGCCTGTTGGATTTCAGTATATTCTTCGTGGGACACGCTTTTCTCCTATAGTTTTTTACACGGAATGCCCGTTGTTCTGGCCGTAAAACAAATCAATGCTCGCTATATGGGGTTTAGATTTGCGGATTCAAGGCCAAAGACTGTAAGAGAATTAAGGTTACCCATGGGTTTGGCAGCAAAAAATAAGGCATAACGCTCTCATAAAGCGTTACTTTTTAGCCTAAACGCTTTGACAACGTTGTCTTACCGATTTACCCTCCCGGAGATTAATCTTTGACCTACACTCAAATTCATAGCACCTCAAATATGCGCACCATCCAATGGAGGCAATTATGCCGCTTCGCGTTAAGATTTGGATTCTTAGTATTCTGATTTTTGTTGGCTTGATTGGCATTATGATCATCGGCTTATTCACGCTGCGATACACTAGCAGTGAAGACAACAGCGCACGGGTTGAGCAGCTGCTTAATAGTACCTATGCCTCAGTAATTCAATTGGAAAATCTTGCGGCCACCGGCAAGTTAAGCGATGACCAAGCCAAAGAAATTGCTACATCAGTTCTCCGCAACAATATTTATCACACCTCTGAATACGTTTATGTTGCCGATGATAAGCTCAATTTTGTAGCGACCCCGCTCGACCCACAACTACACGGCACCAGCTTCTATTCATTCAAAGACGGGAATGGCAAGAGTGTAGGCAATATTCTGTTAAAAGCAGTTGAAGATTCGCATGGCAAACTTGCTCGCTATAACTGGACGCAAAAGCAACCCGATGGTTCGATCGACAACAAACTCTCGATTGCCAAGCTCTCGCCACGCTGGCATTGGGTGGTGGGTACCGGCATAGGCTTTAACGAGGTCAATGCACGTTTTTGGGCGACGGCTAAATGGCAATTGGGCATCTGTATTATTGCCGCCTTAATTATTATTGTGCCTATATTTATCTTCGCGTTCCGCTTGGAGCGTGGGCTCGGTGGGGAGCTGGCTCAAGTGGTTGCGCTGGTGAGCGCGGTTGCTGCCGGTGACCTTACCCAACATCGGATCAACCGCACGGTACCTGAAGCAAGTATTTACGGCTCGGCCTTACGCATGCGCGATAACCTTCGCGATGTGATGGCTCGCATCGCCCAATCCGTTGCGAGCTTGCAAAGTATTAGTGACGAGATAGTTCATAAAGCCGAAACTAGCAGTAGCATGATTGAAGACCAAAGCATCAGCACCAGCAAGATTGCATCTTCGGCCGAAGAATTTAACATGCAAACCAAGCATGCCTTGCAACAAGCTCAGCAGGCAACCCAACAATCGGATAGCACCACACGCCTTGCCGCACAAGGGGAAGCACTTATTTCGACGGCCGTAAGAGAATTTGTTCAAATTGACAATAGCGTTAGCGTTACTCAATCCAGTATTGACGAGTTAGCCTCACGAATCCACAGTATTTCGGCAGTCATTTCGGTGATTAGCGAAGTAGCTAAACAAACAAACTTGCTCGCCCTCAATGCGGCTATTGAAGCTGCTCGCGCCGGCGAACAAGGACGTGGTTTTGCGGTAGTTGCGGATGAAGTGCGTCAATTAGCCTTCCGTACCACTCAGGCTACTCAGGAAATCAGCGCCACAATTATTGCGGTGCAAAATAGTAGCCGCATCGCCAAACAAAATATGGATGATATGGTTACCCAACTGAAAAAAGGCATCGCCCAAACACAACAAGGTGGCGCCTCTGTTAAAACCATTCAACAGGGAACTGATGCTGTAGCCATGATAGTCGCGCAGATTGGTCAGGCGCTGCAAGAACATGTGATCGCCAGTGGTTTGATTCTCGAGTACGTAAGCCAAGTGGACGAGTCATCGCACGGCACCAAAATTGCGGCGCAAGGTACTCTCGCCTTGTCACAACAAGTACGTGAAGATTCTGACAAGCTTAACCTTATGCTGGAAAACTTTACGCTGTAGTAGAAGGCATAACCGCCCCGGCAAGAGAAATTAATGCCGTAATTACACCGTCTTTAATTACACGGGCTTTAATTACACAGCCTTTTGACACCAAAAATGATACATAGATACAAATGTATCAGGATAACGCGCTTCAAACTGTGCCCACTTGTGCAGGTCACCAAAAGCCGCGCCACCCTCTGGAAACATCGTTAAAAATTGTGCCGCCACGCCGTCATGCGGCAAATCCATCCCTATCAAACGAAGCCCTAACTCCTCTATAAGCTCCGCA
>JAYTSJ010000194.1:0-9587 GCA_043745725.1 Gammaproteobacteria bacterium
GGCTAGTGGTTATGAATTAGCATTGTTAGGGCGCTATCCATTAAATGAAAAAAATTATCTTTACCTACGCGCTGGTTTGCTCTTCGCAAACTCTCGCTACGAAGCGGATGCGCAAGTAGATTTCGCCAAGCGATCCACCAGCGGCCGCGATGGTTTTGCGGGCATTGGTTACGGCTATGAAATAAATGATTACTGGGGTGTGCGCTTAAGTTGGGAAAATTATCGTGTGGAAGGTGAAAACATTGGTCTTCTGGGTTTAGGTGTGCAGTATAAATTCCACCATCATAAAGCTGATGTTGCTATAGCCCCTAAAATTGTTGCAACAACGACATCAGCTGAAATAAAAATACCAGCAGTTGTTGTAGACCCCTGCGCAGAACCTGTTTCCGCGCAAGAAAAATGTACACCAACATTAATCGAACCGGTATCTATTACATTGGCCGTGCAATTTGATACCAACAGTGATCTAGTAAAAGATATTTATCTTGCCGAGATTGCCAAGCTTGCAGATTTTATGAAGCTGCATAGCAATACTAAAGTGGCCATTGAAGGTCATACCGATGATCGTGGCAACGACCAACTTAATAAAAACTTATCACAACGTCGTGCTCACTCAGTGAGCACGATTTTAATTGAAAAATTAGGCATCGAAACTGACAGGGTGGCTTTTGCAGGTTACGGTGAAGAACGTCCGATTGCGGATAACGCAACCGAACAAGGCCGAGCGCAAAATCGTCGCGTGATGGCATTAATTAGCGCACAGAAATAAACCATTAAAATTTGCATTACCTACACCAAGGTAATGCAAATTTATGGTACAGCCAAAAAAATACTTTATTCGGCCTTGCCAAGGCTATATCGGAAAGCTGGTATCAATAACTTTTACAAGCACTCGGTCACTCTTATCAATAAGTACGTGCGAGCTACAATTCATACAGGGATCAAAACTTTGAATAGTGCGCTGGATATCAATACCACTAAAATCTTCTGCATTATTAAAACGGCTTTCGATAATAGGCGTGTTCAGCAACGCTTTCTCCAGCGGGCCTAATTCATCATTACGGGTACGAGTGCCAACATTCACCCGGGAAGGAATGGCTATTTGATAGTTATCAATAACCTGATCTTTGATAACGGCCCAATGCGCTAAAAACCCGCGGCTCGCGCCCCATAATCCTACGCCTAATTGCTGGCCAGCTTTGTCATTTTTTAACGGTACAAAAGTTTGTGTATTACCTGAGCGAATCAGTTGCTTGGCGATGCAAATATTTTCCTGTGTTACGGCAAGATTAAACGCCAGTGCATAAGCTCGCGCGCGATTACGCTCAAATGTATTCCAGGTTTTAGGTACTGCCCAGTGCATTTTTACATCCGCCGCATTAGCAACAGGTAGTAAAAAGTCCAGCCCAAAGCCTGTAGCAAAAAGATAATTACTTTTCGGTAGTTGTTGCGCAACAGCAGTGAGATAAAGCCGCGCATAAGCGCCAACTTCAAAGCCCTCACCGCGCCAGGTTAAACTAGAACCCCAGCTATAAGCTTGGGCATTGAGCGTGCGCGAAATTTGTGTTTTTTTATTCCACGGGTGATATTCACTAATACGATTGCCATTGGGATCCTGCGTGATAATATTTTCAGGTGTTAGCGATGCGCGTGTTTGATAGGAATAATCTAAAAATTCTTCCATGCCAGCATTCAGTTGACTTAATTGCGTGCAAGCTAATTTGCCATTGATAATTGCCGCTGGAGTCGACCAGCGTTTTCGCCCCCAGGTATCGCAGGTTTCATAGCGCCCATCATAATAATCCGGGTGATCCCACTGCCCAAAATCCAACATGGATGCAGCGTTTTTACCGAGGTCTTCATAGCGTGGGTTGGCATCCAACATAAAGTTAAATATGTCATCCCACAGCGCCGCAGTTTTTTGACTATAAATTGTAAAGGGCTGCAGAATAGTTTCAAATTGCGCTAGCTTTCCTGGGTCAACGCTAATAGTGACACCACCGGGAATTATCGATTCTGAATGCGGATATTTTCCACCGAGTAAAGCATAAGCCTGGCGTGCAAGCGAAACCATTGTTAAAGCTTCTTTATAAAGTTTGCCTTCACCTTTATTAAGATCCACCATGATATCACTAATGTGTTTATAGCCATGTAAATGTGAAAACTGAGTGCTGCTTTGTTGCGCTTTGATCCATATTTCCGGATTGGTTTTTTCAATAATCTGTTGTGAATAATCCGGCCCGGCCAACACAAACAAGTGCATACAATTATCATTTAAATATTGGCAACTCAGTAAGAGATTTCGCAACACTATTCCTAGTGGAGGCGGTTTCAACCCCAGCGCCATCTCTAAACAAAGCGCAGATGCGGTCGCATGCACACCACCACAAATTCCCGACGCAGTTGAACTCACCAAGCCAACCTGTTTTAAATCGCGACCGGGAAGCAAAGATTCATAGCCTTTAAAAAGCGTGGCCATGGCGGCAACTTCAAGTACTTTTTTGTTTTCAAGATCTATTCGACAATGTACGGCAAGGCCGCCACCCAAAAGACTTAAAGGGTCAGCTGGCTTAGTAAGGCTGGCTTTATTTTTTTCTTTGATCAGTAACATTAGTTCAGGACTTAAGCACGAACCTGGTGATTTTTTTGTAGTTTGTATTTGTATGGCCGTGTAGATAGGTATTGTAATTTCTTCGTCTAATTCGAGTTCCATGTCCTACTCCGCAAATTTAAGTGCTTTGATGCTAGTTATATGCTTTGATACACGAATTATATGTTTTGAATCGAGAGCTCAGTGAGCTGCTCTTTGCGCTGCTGAAAACATTGTTCGGTATCATCATTCCACTTTGGATTACCCAGATAACGTGAAATAATATTTTTTTGCTGCTGCCAAATGTGTTGCTGCTCTTTGGTACTTTTAGCTTGTCCCGAAGCGCTGTAAAAATGCCGGGTGCCATCATCAAACACGCGTCGCGTGCAAATAATTTTCGGATAAAGTAGTGCCTTGAATTGGCTGAAAAATCTAAACTCCAAATCCCAGTCCTCGTCCAAACGTAAGGTTTCATCAAAAGGATTACTGCCAAGCTGCAGTAAAGCAGCTTTTCTAAATGTCATACCACTGGTACAACACACCGGCCCCAATTGCATAATTTTTATAGACCAATCGAAAAAACGCGGCTGCTGTTGGTTAAATAATATTTCTCGTTGCGCAAAAGTATCTTTTGAACGCAATTGATTCTCAACGAAGGTACTGGCATTACCCGCCAACATATCAGCTTCAGGAAAACGCTCTAGCAATAGAAGCTCCGTTTGAATTTTATTTTCCGACCAAATATCGTCAGAATCTAAAAAAGCAATTAACTCACCTTTTGCTTCGCGGATACCGCGATTGCGTGCAGCAGCAGGCCCTTGATTAGATTGATGGAAATAGCGTACTTGGGGATAAAGCGCTTGCGGATATCGTTGCGCAATCATTTCCGCAGTAGCATCCCGCGAACCATCATCAATGACTATAATTTCAAGCGCGAGAAAATTTTGTTGTAACACGCTGTCGATGGCTTCTGCTAATAATTTACAGCGGTTGTAACTGGGGATGATGGCTGAATAAATCACAATGACATGCACCTGGAAACTTGCACATGAGCTGGCGCAGATTCAGGTTGAATTTTTAAACTGCGTTCGCCAGTTTTATATTGCTGCAAATACTCAGCATTGAGTTGTTGGATAGATAGCCGTAACGGCGATTTAAAATTCGTATCAGGGTGCGCAGTTAATGAATTCTCATGCGTACGGCGCAAATATAAAAATTGCTCAATAGTACAATGCTTGAAACCTGCAGTTTGAATGCGATTTAAAAAATCTGTATCCGCACTACAGCGCCAGGCGCGAAAGCCACCCAGGCGTTGCCAAACTTCGCGTTTAATAACAAATTGTCCCTCGGCAGCACGACGATTTAAACCATTTGCAGGATGATAAAATTCATGCGCCATAACATGAGAGGTGGCTTGTAAGTTGACATCGGTATAGATACTCCATGACATAGCCATATCTACATCTGGCCCTATGCTGAGAATGTGCGCCCTTAAATAATCGGGCTGCATCACATCATCAGCGTCAAATCGGCAAATTAGTTCACCAGTGGCATAATTCATTAAGGTGTTGAAGGTAATATAAGTTCCATGATTATGCTCCAAATAAATAATCCCAAGCTCAGGATGGTTTATTGTTTTCATCATTTTCAAGGTAGCATTACAGCCATCAACCCCGAGTAGCACTTGCATTCTCCAGCCATTTGGTAGCTGTTGCGCAAATACAGAATTCAAACAATCTTGTACATATTCTTGCGCCTGAAAGGCTGCAATTAAAATAGAAATAGTTTTCATGCTTCGACTAATTCCGTATTTAATTCCGTTTGTAATTCTGTTTCTAAATTGCGGTTAAGAAAGCTGCGCGCACCTTGACACAAAAAATTCACTGCAGCAGACGTTTGTTGTTTTACTCCAGCATAGGGCGTGAGATTTAAATCAATGATGTAATGGGCACCAGTATTCTGGACTGGGTCAAGAGCATCATGCACTATATTAAGAGCATCGTGCACTATATTAAGAGTATCGTGAACTATATCAAGACAAAAATACGCCAGGGGGTAATGTGTAATAAAAGCCTTTATGGTTTCCTGCAAGTCAATCGATAATTCCGTTTTTTCAGTAAGGATTTGCTGCTTGCTGAGCATAATATTAATATCTTTTGGGTGCTCAGTGAGTTTCTTAATTAATGCCTCATTGTGGGCTTTAACAATAACGATTGAATCGCCAAAGCCATAGACACGAAAAAAACTATGTTCTGAATTTTCAATATAGTTTTCAATCACAATACTCGAATTCAACCAGAGCTCAGGATCAATGTCGCCGCGTTTTACCACATAGTAATTACCCCAGCCCGTTATTAAAGCCGGTTTTTGGGGAAGTAATTTTTCCCGTAATTCTTGCGGCAATCGCAACTCTACCTCACCACCCCAATTAAGATTGGATTTAACAAATAGCAACTGATCAGCCTGACCATGCTTTTCAGCTTTAGCAGATCGCAGCCCCGCTTGCTTTAGCAACTGGTGCAAGTTGCGTTTGCTAATATCCTCAACTTCTGAATTTAATACCAGAATATTACGCGCTTGCAACTCGCGAATAAGTTGTAAACGTTTAGCGGGATAAACTCCCGCATTGGTTAAGTTCACTTGAAATAATACTGCGCGAATATTGGGTGTGAGATATTTTTCGAGATCCGCTATTTCATCATCATAGTTTGCTTCCATATGGCAATAATCAGCTATTAAATGACTGATTAAAAAGCCATCCCAAGCTTGCCAGTGATAAATGAAAATATTATCCAACAAACAATTATCGAACTTGCTCATTCCCTACCCCGTAAAAAAATGCGAAAAAATTGCCATTAATCAAGCTTAATCATCTGGCTACCGCCCTGACGACCATCTGCTGATAACCGACAAATATACACACCCTGCCCTAACGGATTACCTTCATTGTCACAACCATTCCACACAATTGTTTGGCGACCCAGGCCTTGAACTTTGTCATGCACAAGAGTTTTTACATAAAATGCAAATTGATTCCACAAACCGACAAAAACATTTTCAGTACCGATAGGCAATTGATAACTAATTTCTAAACTGCCATCGGGAAGCTTTTGATATTCCAAAGCAAAATCATGCTGCGGAAATGCCAGCTGATGATCGGTGTTGGAGAAGGCACTTTTATCCCCTTTTTCGCCACTGCGGGCAGGTTCTAATCGCCGTTGTTTTTTCAAGCTGGATGTTTTTGCAAATGCAGATTTTTTAACATGGCCACCAAACTGTAATTTATAAACTTGTTGGCCCGAACAATAGCCAGCAGTAACCGGGTTGCCAATAAAACGATAACGATTAATGCGCAAACGCTGATCACTATTTGCATCTTGGGGAATATTATCTTGCCTTACCCAGGTAAGCCCGCCGTCCTCAGTGTAAGAATTAAATAGCCCTGCAAAATTATCGCCCCATCCACCTACCCAACCCTGAGTTTCATTAATAAAGCCAATGCCTTCGAGGTCAACGTTAATAATATTGCCGAGACTGTCCTGAATGTTATGGCGAACCCAGGTTTCACCGCCATCAGTAGTTTTTAAAATAGCGGCACTGGCAAAATTTTCCAAGCTGATAAAACCACACAGCTGATTGATAAATTGAATTTTCCAACCCCATTCGCCACAGAGAAAACCTGCGGTAGTGGCAGCCATATTTTCCCAAGTCTTGCCGCCGTCCAGCGTTTTTAAAACCACAGGTTTAAGTTGTGCATAACGAATTAATCGCGGAGCAGGATAGGCTTTATTATCTATAGGACATTGATTCTGAATTTTCCCACCTACAACAAAACCTTTATTTTCATCAACAAAATAAATATCAATTAAATTATCGGCGTGAGCGCTCATATCAATCAGCTGCCAGGTTGCACCGCCGTCGATCGTTTTAATAATTCCGGGCCCGGGCAGGCCTGGATCATTGGTGCCGGCACCATAAGCAACCTGTTCATTTACCGCATAAAATCCGCAAATACCTGCAGGTGATGTTTTGGGTAAATTCAATACCGCTTGCCAGGTTTCACCGCCATCTTTGGTTTGGTGCAATAAAGTATTCAAATAATTGTCAGGATTTTTTACCCCGTCATCACCCAGCCCGGTAACAGCGCCAAACCAGCCAACCTTCTCACTGCCCCACCCCATACAACGCAAATAAGGTTTTCCAGTTGAACCAGGGCAAACGTAAAACTTGGGATGCCAGCAATCGCCACCATCCGTTGTTTTACAAACATAACCACTGGAATTTATTAACCAACCTTTTTGCTCATCAAAAAACCAAATATCATCGGTCCGCGAACTGGCAATAGGCGAATTCTCCAACACTTCCCAGGACAATTGCACAGGCGCAAATGCGGATTTTTTTGGCGAGCCGGTTGCTTTAATCATGGTGCATTTTCCTTGTAGCTAGAATTTATAATCAGGATTTATAGTTAAGATTTATAATCAGGGTTTATAACACGATTTATTTTTTAGGAGGCGCAAAAGCTGTTTTTTTAGTAGCAGCAAACGTCGATTTTTTTACCGGAGTAGAGGTTGTAGCAAAAGCCGATTTTTTAGCAAAAGCTGATTTTTTTATAACAGGTTGCGTGCCATCGCTAAGCACAAACGACCATAGCTGGTTATTGCTAACAGGTGAGTTTTGCGGATAACTGATAACTTGTGTACCAGGTGCAGTGTTAGAGCCTGTCACATCCAACACGAAATTATTTAAGAGACTAACGATATAGAAATATCCCTCAACACTACTTTCAACAATTTGCCAAATTTGATTATTAGACGCTGGCGAATTTATCGGGTAATTAATGATAGGCGTTACAGGTGCAGTATTTGAGCCCTTAATATCCAGCACAAAATTATTTAATTTAGTTTGGATATAGTATTGGCTTTGACCACCTGACCGATCTTTAGGGCCGGTTGGCACACGCTGCCACAATTGACTAGGAACGCCCGTTTGTGGATTACTCACAATAGGTGTGACAGCAGCAGTATTTGCGCCCTGAACATCCAGCACATAACCGTTAAGTTTACTGGTAATAAAAAAATAATCAGACATAGTTTTTTCCTTCTTAGTTTGTGAATTACTGTTTTTGTTTATGGGGTTATTTTGTTTAGGGATCAATGGTCACGTTCATCATCATGCCTTGATCTTCATGGTCAAGGTTATGGCAATGCAGTACAAATTCACCGTCAAAATCGTCATAGCGCGACAACACAGTGAGTGCATTTTTTTCGCTCTTGTTATCAGTACCGGAAACTAACAAAGTATCTTTCCAATAACTGAATCCATTTTTATCGATCAGTTGAAACGGATTAACGTGAATATGGAAAGGATGGCTGGCGGTAGAAGTTTGCTTTTCGCCAACCCACAGCTTCCATGTATTGCTGCCATTGAGCTTAAGGTGCTTGGTAAGAGTATTGGGATAAACCCCATCATTAACGGTTTTATTGGTGCCGCCAGACTCATTGGCGACGTTAGCAAACCAAACTTTTTCTTTTGCCAATTTCTCGCTACAATCGTTGAAAAATTTTATTTTTGCAGCAGCACCTTGCACATGAGTGGTATCGCAAATAAAGGGATAGGGATTATGAAATATATCCGATGCCGGCATTTTTATAGCCGCAAGTGTATTTTTCTGAATAATAATTTTTGCAATTTGTTTCGCTGGCTCTGCTTCACCCATCAAACTATTGGCTGCTTTACTAACATCATCTACCAAAAAAAGTTCACAGGGATATTGTTCTTTACACTCCGGGAACTGTAATAACACATCACTGCGGTAGCCTGGCTGCAGTAAAATATTTTTCTGAACCTGTGTACCATTGGTGGTAATACCATCGCGCGCAAATTCATGCAGATTCAATTTCACTCCATCGGCTTGCACAACTGCAATATTGATAGATTCACTAATACCCGCATCAATAAACCGCCAACGATTAATATCACCCGCCATAACAGTAATAATCGGTAAACACTGACCATTGATAGAAGTAGTAATATTTTCGCCACTACTGGCCTTGCCACACAACGGAGTATTATTTGCGTCGGTAGACAACTGTTGCAGAATCATAACTTTGTCTTTGCTTCCCGTAATGCCGTAATCTTTAGCAAGCGTTTTATCCAGAGCACCTTTTAAAATAATTGCACCAGCCATACCCTGCTTAAGTTGTGATGCGGTTGAACCGTGCAAATGCGCATGCAGCCAATGAGTACCAGGTGGATGGCTACTGGGAATTTCATAGTCATACTTAACCGTTTGGGTCGCAGGCGATATCGCAAGAAATACAAAATCAGATTGCACTTGCGCAGGATCAAGTGAACCCTTAGGTGAAACGTGGAGACCATGAACATGCAGGTTGGTGCATTGGCTTACATCTTTACCGTGATGACCGCAATCATATATTTTATTGCTATCGCCTAATTTATTGCTGAATTCAATCGCCAATTTTGGATGGGGAAGCTGTGCGTCCACATCAAGAATATAGCTGGGCCCAACCGCACGTTTATCAATACCGGCGTTAGTATCAAGGTAAGACTGCAAGGCAATAATTTTTCCGTTGACGCATTTATCGGTAAGTTTTGCACTGAGTTGTGTATTTATGTTGAGATCTTTTGCTGCCAATGTTGGTGGATTCATTAGCTCTTGATAGAGGCCCGTATCCGAACAATCCAAGGGCGCCACTTTTGCTAAAGATGCTGCATTGGCTAAAAGCGCTACCTTAGCCAGGACAGGCGTGGGTTGAGTTGTTGCAGGTTGATTGACGTGTTCACAACCACTCAGCAAAAAAAACGGAACCACAAGTAAGGCAAGTAAATAGGTATAAAACTTAAAGGTAGATTTATTCATTTTATTTTTCTCATCATATTTTTAGAAAAGTGTTTACGCTATTTCTTTTCCGGCATTGCCTGTAACATTGGCGAGCTGCTGACCTTTCGTCGATAAGTGCGCCACTTCAAGTTG
>JAYTSJ010000195.1:0-22148 GCA_043745725.1 Gammaproteobacteria bacterium
TTATTTTCAAGACTTTGAAGAAAAACCATGAAATTTTCGAAAAATGGCAAATTCTTAAAATTTGTTTTTTTTAAATTTGATATTTTCGGAGGTGCCCTAAAGCTTTTGCAGAAGATCCTCAATCAATGCTTAGCCACATACAACAACTTACCAATGACGGGCAAATTAAAACCTTGCTCAGTGACACGAGCATTCAAGAGTTGTTAAGCAAAGGCGATACGAATGCGCTCATGGCCAATCAGGATTTTCAAAACTTAATGAGCAACGCAGACATGCAAGCAATTCTTGAAAATGCAGACGATGGAGAAATGGGAAAAACATCTCAACAAGTGGCAGCAGAAAAAATGGTGGCAGCTTGGGATCGTACCGAAGCGATTAAAAATGATCCGCGCGTAATTGCAATTATCTCAGACCCGGAGTTTCAGCAACAGCTAAACTCAAGCAACAAATTTCCACTTTTAACAAATCCCAAGCTACAAATGCTAACAGAAATTATTTTTACTGCACCAGCGAAAACGGAAAATGGGCTAACTCAGTATGAAATAAAAGATATCAGTAATACTGACAAAAAATTGCAGCAGCCAGCCACTAAAAAAAATGAAAACACACAAGAAAAAACCGAGCAGAAAATTTATCGCTGGACCGATGAAAGCGGCAAGGTTCATTATTCAGATAGCCAACAAAAATAAAAAAAACCTGCGGTCAAACGATCCTAGAGATTATGCAAACATTGCTTTTCAAGAGGTACAAAAGGTGACTTTAAGCAGATAACTCGCCGGGCATTAAGATTGAGTCCTTTAAGCTTGTCTTGATAAAAATGATCAAATAGGCGATCAAACTCACCGTTCATTTGTAATTTCAGCATTCCTTTCTTAAAGCGTTCGGCCAGTTCGGGATACTTGGCACTGACATAAAAATGAACTGGAAAATCGTAGTAAATCAAGAAGGTTTTATCTATTTCCAACATAGGCATTTCTTGCGTTTTTTCACTGTAAATATAATTAATCTCATCTATGCCAAAAGCAATACATTCAAAGCGGTTGGTGGCGAGCATGCCAAATAAACCGGCAAAACTTGACGATAGAACAGTGGGGATTTTATTAAACGTATATATTTCTACATCCGCCCATCCCGCCCCCTGACCTATACGAATATTTTTAAGTGTTTTTATATCGGTAACAGCATTCAGTTTTGACCTGCTCATACGGTTAGTCAGGCAAATCCTACTACTTAAGGTACCCTTTAAAATATCAACCGGGATAGGAATAACGTTAGCATTGGCGATGGCAGTTCCCGGCGATGCCCACAGCAAGTTAATTTGATCACCCTCACTAATTAACATGGCTTGGCGTTTCACACCCGGATCTTTGGCCCTGTAGGGCTCAAGCCGATAATCCCCGTATTCAGACCTCGTCGTTTCAAGAATTTGTTTAATCAACTCATATCGATACAAATAGGTTGGCCAGACAGTACCCTCGTCAGGGTATCTCACCACCATGGGTAAACCGCCAGTAACGGCACCAAGTGAGCCACTGATGATGAGTAAGAGCAGTAATAAGTATCGCGAATAGAGCGAGGTTTGAGCGGGTCCGGGCATGCTAACAACCTGAATGATTAGACTCAATCTTAACATTAGCTAAGATTGGAGAGGGCGCATGAATTACGGCAGCTAAAATCGCATTGGTTGGAGTGGGTTAGCGATTGATGTAATAGCTACCTTTCGCCTGACGATGAGATATTTGGCGTTGGCTACAGAGTAAAATCAGGAGCTAAGAAAAAGTGCCTGTAAGTAATTCACCGCTACCCATTTGTTTGTAAAATCCATGTGAAGTTGCAATAGTCACGATAACTGCAGTAACCACAACTATTGCAAAAAAATTAGCCTTTAATGACGAAGACTTTGAGTCGCTTTTTTACAAACTCAACTCGCGATTACTTGCTTTTATAAATTCCTTTTTCAAATCTTCATAGGTATGTACAGCAGGAAATTGTGGAAACTGGTCGATGACATTTTGTGGAGCATGAAACAAAATACCTTGATCGGCTTCGCCCAGCATAGTGGTATCGTTGTAGGAATCGCCGGCAGCAATGATGCGATAATAAAGTGTTTTTAACGCTAACACAGATTGGCGTTTTGGATCTCGCTGACGCAAAGTGTAACCCACTACTCTGCCGCGCTCGTCCACATTTAAACGATGACATAACAAAGTTGGGAAACCCAACTGACGCATCAACGGTTGTGAAAACTCATAAAAAGTATCAGACAAAATAATGACCTGAAAACGTTCGCGCAGCCAATCGACAAATTCAACAGCGCCGTCGAGTGGTTTCAAGGTTGCAATAACATCCTGAATTTCTTTTAAACCTAAATTATTTTCTTCGAGAATACGCAGACGTTGTTTCATTAAAACATCGTAATCAGGGATATCGCGTGTAGTCGCTTTGAGTGATTCAATACCAGTAACTTTGGCAAACTCAATCCAAATTTCCGGAACCAAAACACCTTCTAAATCAAGACATGCAATTTCCATAACAACCTCGAAAATAATTAAATACTATATAAAAAAGCGATTAAGAAAATGCCGACACTGGGTCGGCATTTTTGATCAAAACCAGGATCAGGTATTAATGTGCTACCCACATATATTGCGATACTTGAGCAATAAAAATTAACGGATTAGGAACAATACCAATAATGATAATTAATGCAGCAGAAAGGAATACCACAATACCACCTGTGTGTTGTCCCCAATCCATTTTCGCATCAAAAGGTACCAAGTCTTTATTCGTCATGAACATACTAATAATAGTACGAAGATAAAAGTAAATACTAATTGCAGAACCCAATACCACTGATGCCAAAGCAATTTGGCCCCATATGTCATCCACAGCAAGTGCTGCCATTACCACATAAAATTTACCAATAAAGCCAGCGGTAAGTGGGATGCCGGCGAGTGAAAATAAAGCTACGGTAAATATAGAAGCGAGAAGTGGGCGATGCCAAAACAAGCCATGATAATCATGCATAATATCTGCGTCACGTGTTGCATCAGCCGTTGACATTAAGGTCACGACCCCAAAGGCTGCCAACGCGGTAATAACATAAATAGTGAGATAGGCAGCAAAACCTTCAATACCAAATTGCTCAACATTAAATGCTTTACCACCCAGAAGCACTAATGCAAAGAGGTAACCAAAATGTGCAATGGAAGAGTAACCCAACATACGTTTAATATTACTTTGTTTAAGTGCAAGTAAATTACCTAATAGCATTGAAAGACAGGCTACAACAATTAAAGTCTCTCTAAACGGTAGAAATTTTAATGTACCGCTTGCTTCAATAACCACAAAGCGCACCAGTACTGCAAATACAGAAACCTTTGCAGCTGTCGCCAGGAAAACGCCAACAGGAGCTGGGGCACCTTCGTACACATCTGGGGTCCATAAATGAAATGGTGCGAGTGATAATTTAAACAACAAACCAATCACTAACATCATGCCGCCAATTACCACTAGCATGGCAGGGTCGTTGCCAACTTTCGCGCCAATTTCAGCAAAGGATAGCGTGCCTAATTGCGCATAAATTAGGGCCATACCAAACAGCATAATGGACGATGCCGTTGCCGAAAGTATGATGTATTTAATCGTAGCTTCTAGTGAGCGTTCACGATCATAGGTATAGGAAATCATGCCGTAGAGTGCAATCGACATCATTTCCAAACCAATAAACAAAGATGCCATGTGATGCGCCATGGTCAACACTATGGCACCAGCAGTTGCAATCGTAATCAACAAATACATTTCTTCACGGTTGCGTTTAAATGATTCAATGTATGCATGAGTAAGCGTGGTTGCACCTAAAGCTGCTGCGAGAATCAACGCGGAAAAGAACAAAGAAAAACCATCGACAACAAACAGGGGCGTGACTGTTTGCGGGATTTGAAATAAAGGCTTTACAACAATTGAAGGAAATAGCTCATGAACTACCAATGGTGCAAATACATCATAGGCAATTGCTAATAAAGCGCTGTTTAAACCAATAACAGTCAGCGTTGCCGTCCACCAATGATTGCGGCGAACTGCGATAGCCAGCATCACCACGACTGTTGTAGCTGCTGTTATAAGGAGCGGTAACAGCGCCAGGAAATTTTCTAAAGTTAATGTCATCTCAACCTCACAGCGCAGCTGGCAAAGTAGAAGTTATTATCTGGTGAATACCATGAACAACTGCTGCCGACGTATCAAACACAGGTTGAGGATAAAAACCTAACCAGACCAAAATCAACATTAAGGTTACCAACATGGAAAGTTCGCGTTTATTTAATCCGGGAATCTCAGTGGTGTCTTTAGCAGGACCATGTAAGGCGCGCTGCACAATCATAAGTGAGTAAACTGCACTTAATACCATGCCGGACGTAGCAATAATAATGACCGCATTATTAACTTTGTATGCACCTAAGAGCACCAGGAATTCACCCACAAAATTTCCTAACCCCGGCAACCCGAGGGAAGCCGCAGCAAAAAACATAGCAATTGGTGGCAGGCCTTTCATGCGTGATGACAACCCTCCCATCAGGTTTAAATCACGCGTATGTAAACGTTCGTATAACTGACCGCAAAGAATAAACAAACCAGCCGCTGACACGCCATGCGCCATCATTTGAATAACTGCGCCCTGTAACGCCAAAGGATCAAAAGAATAAATACCGATTAATACAAAGCCCATATGTGAAATAGAGGTGTAAGCAATTAAACGCTTAACATCATCCTGCCCATAGGCAAGGAAAGCGCCGTAGATAACGCCCACAACACCCAACCACATGGCAAGAGGAGCAATTATTTGTGAGGCATGGGGAAAGAAAGGAATAGCAAATCGCAACATACCATAAGCAGCGGTTTTCAATAGAATACCGGCAAGGTCAACTGAACCCGCAGTGGGTGCTTGTGAGTGAGCGTCTGGTAACCATGCGTGAAAAGGTACAATTGGAAACTTCACAGCAAACGCGATGAAGAAACCTAACATCAGAACCATTTCAAGTTCAGCACTCATTGTAGTATTGCGCAAGGCTTCGTAATCAAACGTTATTTGATGTGTCTGCTGGAAGTGAGCAAAAACCAAACCGACGATAGCCAAAAACAACAGTAACCCAGAGGCTTGGGTGTAGATAAAAAACTTGGTAGCCGCAAATACTCGCCCTTTACCATCTACAGAATTATGACCCCAGAGTGAAATCAGGAAGTACATGGGAATTAACATCATTTCCCAAAAGAAGAAGAATAAAAACATGTCCATCGCAAGGAATACACCGACAACTGCACCGATGATCCACAATAAGTTTAAGTGAAAGAAACCTATTTTCTTTTGCACTTCACTCCACGAACAAACAACCGCCAACACGCCCAGGAAAGCAGTTAGTAATAACAGCAGAATAGACAAGCCATCCAATGCCAAATGAAAGCTGATACCAAAACGTGGAATCCAATTAATTTGGAATTCTTCTGTCCAGGCAGCTTTTCCAGCACCAAGATTGGCGAGTGAGTAGTCGTGTTGCAGCCACAATTTTAGTGTTAATCCAAATAACACAAACATGCTGAATAAAGAAATCCAGCGTTGAAGTTTGGAGCCGACAAGTTAGGCTAGCCACGAAAAAAAACCACCAATAAAGGGGATAAGTATGAGCCAGGTGAGCATTTTTCTCTGGTTCCTTAAAGTCTTACAAAAAAACGAGCGCGGCGAGGATAATAACCACACCGGCAGCAATTGTGGCAGCGTACCAACGCACACTACCGGTTTGTGTTGCACTCAATGCATGATGCACCTGCTCTATTCCAGCAGGAATCAAATTGAATGTTTTATCAATCGGGTCTTTGCGCAATATTCGCGTTAAAAACAAAAACCGTTTGACGATAATAAAATTGTAAAGCCAATCAAAGCCCCAACACGCGAACCATAATTTCGTTAAGGCCTGCCCTATAGGTGAAGTAGAAATCGCTTTAACAAATTTTGCTTCGCCCAAAAATAAGAAGGCAGCTAATAAAATACCAATCACTGCAATGCTGCCAGAAACCCATTCCACTTGATGTTTAAGCGCTTCTTCACCTTCAGGACTAATCGGTAAAACACCTTCTAAAGGTGGATGAATCAATGCACCAACAGCTGTTGAAAGAACCAACAGCACGGCCAGCGGCAACCAATAAGTCACGCCATGAATAGCATGTGCGTGAGTTTTTTCTTCACCGTGGAAAACAATGAAAATTAAACGGAAAGTGTAAATAGAAGTCATTAACGCGCCCAACAATCCAGCGTAGAAAAGCTCAGGATGATGAGTGGTAAACGCCTGCCACAAAATTTCGTCTTTCGAAAAGAAACCCGCTGTCAGGAAAGGCACCGCTGACAAGGCTGCACCACCGACAATAAAACAGGCATAAACAAATGGAATTTTTTTACGCAAGCCGCCCATTTTGAAAATATTTTGTTCATGGTGACAAGCGAGAATCACTGCACCGGAAGACAAG
Organism: Gammaproteobacteria bacterium; assembly: GCA_043745725.1. GTDB lineage: Bacteria > Pseudomonadota > Gammaproteobacteria > Pseudomonadales > Cellvibrionaceae > Cellvibrio. The sequence continues at coordinate 6,517 of JAYTSJ010000195.1, forward strand.
AACAACAATGCTTTAAAGAATGCATGTGTCATCAAATGGAAAATTGCTGGAGCATAAGCTTTAACGCCCAATGCCAAAAACATGTAGCCAATTTGGCTCATCGTTGAGTAGGCGAGAATACGTTTGATATCAGTTTGCACCAAGGCAGCAAACCCAGCCATAACCAAAGTAATTGCACCTATCACACCGACTAAATACAAAATATCGGGTGCCAACTCAAACAGCGCGTGAGTTCGTGCGATTAAATAAACACCCGCAGTCACCATTGTCGCGGCGTGAATCAATGCTGAAACAGGAGTTGGCCCCGCCATTGCATCGGCTAACCAGGTTTGTAAGGGTAACTGCGCAGATTTACCAACGGCACCGCCCAAAAGCATCAAAGTAGCAAAAGTGATAGTAGTAGAGCCTGCAACAAAAGCAGTAGGCGCAGCTATCAAGACATCATGAATATTGAGTGTGTGGACTTGTTGATAAATCACAAACAAACCAATCGCCATAAACGCATCGCCAATACGGGTTACCACAAAAGCTTTACGTGCTGCTGCACCGTTAGCGGCATCGCGGTAGTAATAACCAATCAATAAATAAGAACATAGGCCCACGCCCTCCCAACCAAAATACATGGACACTAAACTATCGCCCAGAACCAATAAAATCATACTGGCAAGGAACAGATTCATGTAGGAGAAGAAGCGTGCATAATCTTCGTCGCCACGCATATACCATGACGCAAAAATATGAATTAAAAAACCAACACCAGTGATAACACCGAGCATGGTTAAGGACAAACCATCCAACCGTAAATTAAACGCCGGCGCAAAACCATCCACATTTAACCAAACCCATAAAGGCTGGGTAAATGCACCGGATTCAGGTGTGTTATGAAGGAAATCAAAACCGGCTAAAGCAGCAAAAGTTGCCGCTAAACCAATAGAACCTACGCCAATTACAGCCGCAAGATTTTCCGACAGACGCTTACGACCGGTTACCAGTAATAAGAAACCAATGAGTGGAAATACAATTGTAAGAAAGAGTTGGTTCATCCGCGCATCTCACTTGCTGCATCAATATCCAGAGACTGGTAGCGACGGTAAAGTTGAATAACAATTGCCAAACCAATAGAGGCTTCGGCAGCGGCCAGGGTCAAAATTAAAATAAACATAATTTGACCATCTGGTTGCACCCAACGGCTACCGGCAATTACAAATGCCAGGGCTGTTGCATTCATCATTATCTCAATGCTCATCAGCACGAAGAGTAAATTGCGACGCACCAAAACACCGGCCAAACCCACTACAAAAAGCATTCCAGCGAGTACCAGGCCATGCTCCATGGGCACACCATTTAACGCAAAATTATTGAACATCTTTGTCCTCCTTATCTGCATCGCGACCTAAATGCCAAGCCGCAACCATTGCTGCGAGCAAGAGCATTGACGCCAGCTCTACGGCTAAAACGTAGGGACCAAAAAGTGCAATGCCGACTTCTTTCGGGCCAACAGTTGTTGAGCTAATTAAGGTTTCGAAATTAGGCTTAATAGTCAGGAACAACTCAACGAATAAAGCTGCAGATAAAAGTGATGGGCCAATCCAGGCACGTGGTGACAACCACTTTCTTTCTTGCTCGTCAATGATCGCGCCCAAATTGAGAATCATCACCACAAAAACAAACAACACCATAATGGCACCGGCGTAAACGATAATTTCAAGTGCAGCGGCAAAAGGTGCGCCCACCGCGAAAAAAATCATCGCAACCGCAAGCAGCGAAACCACCAAATACAAAAGAGCATGTACGGGGTTAGTATTGGTAATAACCCTTACCGAAGCAATCAGAGCAATCGCAGCGGCGAAGTAAAAAGCTAGTGCAGTTCCCACGTCGTATTCCTGTGCTTAATAAAATGAGTGTTAAGGTAAAAGACCTTTCACATTGACCGGTGCTGCTTCGTTTTGCGCAGCGCCTTTTGGTTTGCCAGCAATCGCTAAACCAGCAACGCGATAAAAATTATATTCATGGTATTTACCGGTACCAGAAATCAACAGATGTTCTTTTTCGTAAACTAAATCCTGACGTTTAAATTCCGCCATTTCAAAATCGGGCGTCAGCTGAATAGCCGTGGTTGGACAAGCCTCTTCACACATGCCACAAAAAATGCAGCGTGAGAAATTGATACGGAAAAATTCCGGATACCAACGCCCATCTTCAGTCTCTGCTTTTTGCAAAGAGATACAACCTACCGGACATGCAACAGCACAGAGGTTACAAGCTACACAACGCTCTTCACCATCTGGATCCCGAGTTAACACAATTCGGCCACGGTAACGCGGTGGTATGTAGGGCATTTGTTCTGGATATTGAATCGTATCGGGCTTGTGCCAGGTATGGGTAAATACTATCCACAGGCTGCGCAGTTGGCTAAATACATCACATAAAAACTTAATCATTTTTTTGATCCTCAACCTTACACAGCGTGCTGGCGCAGTAAAATAACTGCTGCCGTTGCTACGAGGTTAACTAGCGTCAGCGGCAAGCAAATTCTCCAACCAAAATCCATAATTTGGTCGTAGCGCGGACGAGGTAAAGCTGCACGAATTAAAATAAACAACATGATGAAGAATGCAGTTTTGCTGGCAAACCAGAAGAAAGGTGGAATGTAATCAAATACAAACCATTCAAACGGCGGCAACCAGCCACCAAAGAAAAGTACGCTAATGAGTGCAGATACCAGCACTACACCAACATATTCACCGACAAAGAACATACCCCACTTGAGGCCTGAGTATTCAGTGTGAAAACCCGCGGCCAGTTCTTGTTCTGCTTCTGGTAAATCAAATGGCGAGCGATGCGCCACCGCAACACCTGCGATTGAGAACGTGAAGAAGCCTAAAAATTGTGGGAATATGAACCAGCAATTTTCTTTTTGCCAATTGATAATATCGGTCAAATTAAACGAGCCTGCACAAGCCACAATGCCCATTAACGACAAACCCATAAACACTTCATAGCTAACAGTTTGTGCAGTAGAGCGAACACCACCGAGCAAAGCGTATTTACTGTTAGATGACCAACCGGCAAACATAACTGCGTACACAGATAAACCAGCCATGCCGATAAAAAACAACAAGCCTATATCCAGATCAGCCACTACCCAACCGGGAATAATCGGGATAACCGCGAAAGCCAGCAGCAAACCGCTCATAGCGATTGCTGGTGCCAGCCAAAATGTAAGCCTATCGACGAAAGGTGGAGTCCAATCTTCTTTGAAGAACATCTTAATCATGTCAGCAACTAACTGCCCGATACCAAAAGGACCAGCACGGTTAGGACCGTAACGGTCCTGCCAAAGAGCTAACAAGCGGCGCTCAATAAAAGTCAGGAAGGCCGAAAAACCAACGAGAATAAACAATATCGCTAGGGACTTACCTACGGAGATAAGTGCGTTAATGCATTCAGGAGTGAAAATAACCATTACACACTCCCTCTTAAACTAACGGTTAAACCAGAAAGTATTTTGGGTAAACCAGCAAGCACCGGTATGCCAATAACACCGACTGCCAAGTCGGCAGATATTTTCACTGGCGCTACAAAACTAGCATCACCCACATTGACTTCAGCATTTTGGCCATCCGTTAAACCAAGGCCTAGTGCGTCACTTTTTGACACTGCTACATAGACCGCAGGTACTCGTGTAGCAACAACTTCTGCCCGCGCTGATTGTTCATCACTGCCATAGAGATGGTATAGCGGAGCAGATTGAAGGACTGAAACTGACGCAGGAACTTGAGTGAAGTATTGTGCTGACGCTGCCGCTTCAATTAAACGCACACCTAAATCACCAGCGCGGATTTGACCACCCACTTCAACTTGAAACTTATTCCAGGCTTGTGGTGAGTTCCAACCTGGAGACCAGGCAAAGGGAATTAATTGCGAATCGTTGGTAGGACCAGAAGCGCCTTCCATCGAATAGGACAATGCTGAATCCTGATCTTGTGATGCGCGCGGTTCATGCACAGACAAATTAGCACGCATGGAAGTACGGCCAGAATAACGGTTGGATTCACGGGCGATTTTTAAACCGTGGATACGCGTTTTCGCACCCGGTGCTGCGGCAACAATGGCAGCTAATAGAGTATTAGAACTTGCGAGCTGTGCGGTAACATCGTCGAGACGCGACCAATCGACACCTTTATTATCCAAAGTTGCCTTGAGTGCGTGCAACCAGCGCCAGCCTTCGCGAATTAAATTAGCAGGATTGTAATAAGCTGCATCAAATACCTGGAAGAAACGTTGTGCACGACCTTCCATATTGACCAACGTACCATCGCCTTCCGCAAAACTTGAAGCTGGTAATAATAAACTTGCGTGCTCACTGGTGGCTGTTGCTTGATGGTCAAGAACCAATACAACTTTCGCCGCTTTTAAAGCAGCCTCAACCAACTTTGCAGGTGCGCGCTGATAAAGATCATTTTCAACGATGACCAAAACATCAGCTTTGCCATCACGCACTGCAGTTAAAATTGCTTCGACAGATTCGCCGCCTTGAGTATCTAACAACGCGGTACCCAAGCTGTTGGACTCTAAAAGAGTTAGCGCAATGCCGACATTTTTATTACGTGTTTTAAGTGCGTAAGCAATGTTGGCTGCCGCTTGAATAACAGCTTGCGATTTCAAACCCGTTCCAGAAATAACCAAAGGTTTTTCTGCTGCCAACAAGCTATTCGCAATAGCTTGTGCGCGCTCAGCATCAGCGCTATTTAAACCATCAACCGCAGGAGAGGTTGCATCAATAATATGTGCAACGGCGAAACCTAAACGTGCAATATCCACGGCAGAAGCGCGTGAAGTTGCGGCGGCAATATCATCTAAACGAGTTGCATCGACACTCGCAATAAACACCGGGCTTTTTTGCGATTGCACAATATTTTTTATGGGCTCTGCATTCCACTCAGGAATTTTTTTCTCTGCAGCCATTGCGAGCGCAATAGTTTTAGCAGATTGACGCACAGCCAACGCAATACGCGGAGCAGTTTGAGTAATGTCTTCACCCAGCACTAAAACAGCATCAGATTTTTCAATATCGCGCAGGCTTGGAGTCGTAACATTGCCTTGCGACAAAACCTTGTGTACAAGAGAATTTAGCGCTTGCTCATCAGCAGCAACACCGTAAGAAAAGTTACCCTTACCGACCAAATCAGCCAATGCAAAGTTTGTTTCTAAAGAAGCGCGTGGTGAGCCGATACCGACAACACGTTTTGCTCCGCGCAACAATTCTGCAGCTTTATCAAGAGCGCTGTCGATAGTGAAAGTTTGTTCACTTGCGGCTAAACGCGGTGCAATAGGACGATCTTTACGATTTACAAAACCATAACCAAAACGACCACGATCGCATAGGAAATAATGATTCACGGAACCGTTGTAGCGATTCTCAATACGGCGAATTTCACCGTAGCGTTCACCTGGACTAGTGTTACAACCCACGGAACAATTTTGGCAAACACTTGGGGCAAACTGCATGTCCCATTTACGCGTGTAATGATCGGCGTGAGTTTTATCAGTGAACACACCCGTTGGACAAACTTCAGTTAAGTTGCCGGAGAATTCACTTTCAAGATCACCCTCTTCCGGGCGACCGAAATAAACATTATCGCGTGAACCGTAAACGCCAAAATCTTTACCACCAGCATAATCGTCGTAATAACGTACACAGCGATAACAGGCAATACAGCGGTTCATTTCGTGATTCACGAATGGCCCGAGATCCTGATTGATATGAGTGCGTTTGGTAAAGCGGTAGCGACGAGTATTGTGGCCAGTCATTACTGTCATATCTTGCAAATGACAGTGGCCGCCTTCAGCACAGACTGGGCAATCGTGCGGGTGATTGGTCATCAACCATTCAACAACGCTTTTGCGAAACGACTTGGCTTCTTCATCTTTAATGGCGATAAAGGTTTTATCGTTAGCGGGCGTCATGCACGACATCACCAAACGACCGCGAGTGTCATTTTCGTCGGCGAATTGCTTAACCGCGCATTGACGACAAGCGCCAACTGAACCTAAAGCTGGATGCCAGCAAAAATAGGGTATATCGAGCCCAAGGGTCAAACAGGCCTCAAGGAGGTTGTTTGAACCATCGACTTCATATGTTTTACCGTCTACGTGAATAGTCGCCATTCTGCGTCTTCATCTATGCCGTCTAGCGGTCATTTTATTTAAGGTGATTATAAAAATCAGCCCGTGGAAAATTAAGCTCTATTGCCTTTCTGGGAAATGCCTTTCTTAAATTCTTCCGGGAAGAATTTGAGTGCACTTTGTAGTGGTTCCATTGCGCCAGGAGCATGGGCGCAGAAGGTTTTACCTGGGCCGAGGAAACGCGTCAGCTGGTGTAGAGTTTCAATATCACCCTCCTGCCCTTCGCCCGATTCAATGGATTCCATCAACTTCACCGTCCACGGCAAACCGTCACGACAAGGCGTACACCAACCGCAGGATTCACGTGAAAAGAATTGTTCAAGGTTACGCACCACAGAAAGAATATTTTGCTTATCGTCAATCACTGTGATCAGAGCAGTACCCATACGGCTACCGGCTTTAGCAATGGTGTCAAAATCCATTGGCAGATCAAGATGTTCATCCATCAAGAAATCGGTAGATGCGCCACCAGGCAACCAGCACATTAAGCCTAAGCCATCTGCCATGCCGCCACCGAGGGTGTAAAGTAATTCGCGGCAGCTAGTGCCAATGGGCAATTCCCATAATCCCGTAATTTTTGCTTTGCCCGATATACCATACATTTTGGTACCCGAGTCGGTACTTTTACCTTGCGATAAACTCTTAAACCAATCAGCACCGCGCAACAAAATAGCCGGAACGTTCATCAGGGTTTCAACGTTGTTAACAATCGTCGGCCTGCCCCATGCACCCGCTTGTTGTGGGAAAGGCGGCTTGGTGCGCGGATTGGCACGGCGCCCTTCCAGGCAATTGATCAATGCAGTTTCTTCACCGCAAATATAACGGCCCGCACCCAAGTGAACATGAAGCTCAAAGTTGAATCCGGAACCTAAAATGTTTTCGCCGATATAACCCGCCGCTTTGGCCTGATCTATAGCTGCGTTTAAACGTTCGCCTGCTAGAACATATTCGCCGCGCAAGAAGATGTAGCCCTTGGTAGCACCAATCGCATAGGCTGCCAGAACCATCGATTCAACCATTTGATGCGGAAGCTCTTCCATCAACATACGGTCTTTAAATGTACCCGGCTCCATTTCATCAGCGTTGCAAACGAGATATTTTTGACCGGCATCGGCACCCATAGGAATGAGCGACCATTTAACGCCAGTAGGAAATCCTGCACCGCCACGACCACGTAAATTAGCCGCTTTAACTTGGGCCTGAATATCGGTCGGCTGCATGGTCACTGCTTTTTTTAGCGCAGCATAACCTTCCAGAGCTTCGTATTCTTTAATGTCTACCACTGCTTTGCCGGCCTTAGTGTAGCGCCAGGTGAGTGGATGAGTTTCCGGGCCAACATTGGTCAAGCCGACATTTACATTGGAGGTCATTTATATTGCTCCAATAGAAGGTCAATATTTTCTGCAGTCACATTAAAATGAGTTGCATCATTAATCATTAACACTGGCGCTTTATCGCAAGCACCAAGACATACAATTGGCAGCAAGGTGAAGCGATCATCTGCCGTAGTTTGACCAGGACTGATAGAAAGCTTTTGTTGCAACGCTCCGTATAACTGATCGAAACCCATCAAAAAACAGCTGGTGCTATCGCATACAGCAATCACATGACGCCCTACAGGTTTGCGATAAATTCTGTTATAGAAAGTCGCAACGCCTTCAATATCTGCCGCGCTAACGCCAAGTACATCGGCGATGGCTGTTATAGCGCCATCCGGCACCCAGCGGTGATTGGCTTGCACAATTTTTAACGCATCAATGGTGGCCGCGCGTGGGTCGGCGTAATGATGCATTGCATGCTCAATACTCTCACGCTCGGAAGCAGTAAGAACAAAGGGTGCGCCACGATCGGTAGCAATAGTTTGGGTAGAATTAGCGGTCAACATCGGCCATCACAAAGTCAATTGAGCCTAGGTAGGCGATAAGATCCGGAATCATAGAACCGCGGATCACCGACGGGATTTGCTGCAAATGAGGGAAACTCGGTGTACGAATACGAGTTCTATAACTCATAGTGCTGCCATCCGAAGTAAGGTAGTAGCTATTGATGCCTTTAGTAGCCTCAATTAACTGACAACTTTCGTTCGCAGGCATAATCGGGCCCCAGGAGACCGATAAGAAGTGCGTAATCAGGGTTTCAATGTCTTGCAAAGTACGCTCTTTTGGCGGTGGACAAGTCAGAGGATGATCTGCTTTGTAAGGGCCAGCCGGCATATTATTTAAGCACTGAGTAATAATGCGCACGCTTTGACGCATCTCTTCCAAACGCAACATTGAGCGATCATAAGCATCGCCATTATTTCCGAGCGGAACCTCAAATTCAAAATTCTCGTAGCCAGAGTAAGGACGCGCCTTACGCAAATCAAAATCAATACCGGTTGCACGCAAGCCCGGACCGGTAACGCCCCAAGCCAAAGCTTCAGTGCTGTTGTACTGCGCAACACCAATCGAGCGCGCTTTCAAAATAGAGTTTTGCAGTGCGGCTTTTTCATATTCTTTTAAACGCGCGGGCATCCACTCAACAAACTCGCGCACCAAACGTTCCCAACCTTTTGGCAAATCAGACGCAAGGCCACCAATACGGAACCAGGCAGGGTGCATACGGAAGCCAGTGATAGCTTCAATTACATCGTAAGCTTTCATCCGGTCGGTAAACATATAGAACACTGGCGACATACCGCCCACGTCCTGAATGTAGGTACCAAGATAGAGTAAATGCGAAGTAATACGGAAAAATTCGCTCAACATAATGCGGATGGTGTTGACGCGATCCGGCACGGTGATGCCCGCTAATTTCTCAACAGCCAACACGTAAGGCATGTTGTTCATTACACCACCGAGATAATCGATACGGTCGGTGTAAGGAATGTAACTATGCCAGGACTGGCGCTCAGCCATTTTTTCAGCGCCGCGATGGTGATAACCAATGTCTGGTACACAATCGATAATTTCTTCGCCATCCAACTGCAAAACTATACGGAAAGCACCGTGCGCAGAGGGGTGATTAGGACCAAGGTTAAGGAACATGTAATCTTCGGTATCGGTACCGCGTTTCATGCCCCATTCTTCAGGCTTAAACAATAAAGCTTCTTGCTCTAAATCTTGCTTGGCTGCATTCAATTTAAAGGGATCAAATTCGGTAGCGCGCGCAGGATAATCTTTACGCAGCGGATGGCCTTCCCAGGTACGCGGTAACAAAATACGGCTTAAGTTAGGGTGACCTTGAAAAACAACGCCAAATAAATCCCAAACTTCACGCTCATACCAATTGGCGTTAGGCCAAATGCCAATCGCGGTTGGTAAGTTTAAATCACCCTCTTTCAGAGCAACTTTAATACGGATATCGCTGTTACGTTCGATTGAAATAAGATGATAAAAAACGGTGTAATCAAGACTTGGCGTTCCCAAGCGGTTTTGACGCAGACGCTCATCAGTGGCAGAGAGGTCATAGAGCATTACATAGGGACGAGGTAATTTACGTAAAAAAGCCAGAATATCAATTAGCTTTTCACGCTGCACCCAAAGCGTAGGTACATTATCAAGGGTAGCCTGAAAAACCAAAGCATCCGCACCGAACTGCAAATGCAATTCACGCACAACTTCATGTTCAGCACCCGCTGCATTTGTGAGTGGGCTTGGAGTGACGTTTTCGGTCATTATTTAATCGCTTTGGCTAATGGTGATTCTGAAAGAGTTAAATTATTTTTTTTGACAATCAAACGTCATCAGGTGAACGCAACTCGGTTACCGCAATACGTTCAGCTTGTTTGCGATCCCGCTCGGGTTCCATTTGGGCGCGATAGACGCCCTGCTCACCCACAGTCCAAGATAACGGGCGGCGTTCTTTGCCAATCGAATCTTGTAATAAGGTAAGTGCTTGTAAAAAAGCTTCCGGGCGTGGTGGGCAGCCAGGAATATACACATCAACAGGTAAAAATTTATCCACACCCTGCACGACTGAATAGATGTCATACATGCCGCCAGAATTGGCACAGGCACCCATGGAAATAACCCACTTAGGCTCTAACATTTGTTCGTACAAGCGCTGCACAACAGGCGCCATTTTAATAAAACAGGTACCCGCCACCACCATCAAGTCAGCTTGACGTGGCGATGCACGAATAACTTCAGCACCAAAACGCGCCAAATCATGCGGCGATGTAAATGCAGTTGCCATTTCTACATAACAGCAAGATAAACCAAAATTGTAAGGCCAGAGTGAATTTGAACGACCCCAGTTCACAACACTGTGCAGCATATCCTCAAGGCGGCCCATAAATACCGTCTTATGAACTTCATCTTCCATTGGGTCAGCAACAGTTTCTTGCTGCTGCATGGGATAAAGGCCACCGGGACTATCTGGATTGGCGCGAGTAAGGGTGTATTTCATTCACAAAACCTCATTTATTCTGTGGTGCTTGCACTGCGCTATTGGTGTGTTGAGCTGCACGGCGGCGACGCTGTTCTGGCGCCCAGTCTAAACCACCAATACGCACGAGATAAACCAAGCCAGCCAACAAGATAAGGATAAACATAACCGCTTCAGCAAAACCCACCCAGCCACTTTCGCGCACCGAGACAGCCCAAGCGTAAAGGTATAAAGCTTCAACATCAAAAATAACAAAGAACATTGCAACCAAATAAAATTTGGCTGAAAGCCTTAAACGCGCTCCGCCTTGGGATACAACACCAGATTCAAACGGATCGTTTTTTGCTCTGCCCCATGCTCTACCACCCAGCAGCCAAGGGATACCCAACATAAATGCCAGTAAAAAAAGCACACCGCCAAGGTAGGCAGCTATTGACCAAAAACTTGTTATGTTTTCTGGGGGTAATGACAAGAGGATCACCCTAAATGACGATAAAAGAACACAAAGTGCGCAATTGGTGTGAAACTTAACCGAACCGCAGCACATCCTTTAAATTGATGGTGAATATAGCAAAGATGGTTAATAACGACAAATTGTTATTCCCTCAAATTGAAATTATTTAATGTTAATTAACAATGTCGTAAAATTTATGGTTGATGGTTTTAGAGATTTTACATTGGCGAGTGTAGTTGAATAAAGGTTCTGCTATCCTGCGCCAATTATTGTCATTATCACAGAAGTATTACTATGGCTAATTCACTTATTAATGTGATCGACCTGGAGCAGCAACTCCAACAACAATCTCCGCAAAAAATTATTAAATATGCACTGGCAGAATTTGAAAATATTGCGATTTCATTTAGTGGCGCAGAAGATGTGGTATTGATTGAAATGGCGCGAAACTATCGCTCCAATATAAGTGTATTTTGTTTAGACACCGGCAGACTTCATCCGGAAACCTACCGTTATATTGAAAAAGTTCGCAAACATTATGGCATCCCAATAGAGGTAATTTCACCTGATGGAGAAGCGGTTCGCAAACTGGTAACCGAAAAAGGTCTATTTAGTTTTTACGATGGCGACCACAAAGAATGCTGCGGCATTCGCAAAATTGAACCCTTGCGCAAAAAACTTGCCGAAGTTGATGCCTGGATTACCGGACAACGTAAAGATCAAAGCCCTACTCGCGCAGCAATTCCTGTGATTCAAAACGACACATTATTTGCACGTGCAAATAGTACATTAACTAAATTTAATCCTTTAGCTAACTGGACATCAAAAGAAGTATGGGACTACATTCGTATGTGTGAAATCCCCTACAACGAATTACATGACCAAGGTTATATATCCATTGGATGCGAGCCTTGTACTCGCCCGGTAGGCCCCAATCAACATGAGCGCGAAGGGCGCTGGTGGTGGGAAGAAGCTACTAAGAAAGAATGTGGCTTGCATGTAGACAACACCTAAACCATTGAGTGATACGTGCAGATTCAGGCACAATGCGCGTCTTTTTAATCATGCGTGCTTTCTTAATAATATATAAATTTCAATTGCAGCAAATAGACGTTGGTTTTAGCATGTCAGGATTTTCGCTTAAAAAATATATTCCATCGCCGGACGCAATTCAAAACAATAAATCCTTGCGTTTTTTGGGCAAATTAATTCATGACCCAAATTTATTCCACTTAAATCGCCGCTCAGTATCGGTTGCGCTTTTTTGGGGATTATTGATTGGTTTATTACCACCCCTACCCGTTCATACACCTGCAGCCGCAGCTGCAGCTTTGCTGGCGCGGTGCAATTTGCCTTTAGTAATAGCCGCGGTATGGATCGGCAACCCTATTACTTATCCTATTATTATGTATTCATTTTACCATTTAGGATTATTTATTCTGCACTCTGAACCTGTCTCAACATTGGAATTTTCATGGCATTGGCTAAGTAATCAATTTGCGCTTATTTGGAAACCTTATTTAGTAGGCTCAATCGTGGGATCATTAACCTGCGCCACCATAGGATATTTTATTTCCAATTACGTATGGCGTTTAAATGTAAAAAGAAAATGGCACACCCGCCAAAAAAATCGTGCAGAAGCAAAGCTGAGTTAAGAAACATCTGATCAAAGCACACATTAATAAAACATATTTTCGACGCATTCCAAAGCGCAGGCTCCAAACATTTATAGTTTCTAGTGGCCGCTTAAATTGAAAAGTTATTGAGCTGAACTATTCACTGCTATCCAGAATTTAACTTATAGATTTTATAAGCAGATTTTATAAAAAATCGCCGCTATCAATATATGATAGCTCAAGCTAAAAACCCCGCTAAAGTTCCTGTAAATCAATTCTCTTTTAAAATTAACACAACATTAAATTATTATGTGTTGCAAAAGCGTGTCACCTTAAATAAAGAAAATTAGAAGTAGAGAAATATATAACACGTATTGTTAACGAAAAGTAAAACCCATAAAAAAACCGGAGCAGCAATGCAGCTCCGGTTTTTTTATACATTTAACTCTAAACTAAATTTTCAACAATCGACTCTTAGAGTGAGTCAAGGTATTGACGATGTTTCGTAGAGAATTCGAAGTTGTTGAACTTATCCCAGTTAACTGACCACGTCATTAAACCGCGCAAATCTTTATAGCCCGTGGTGGTATGTGGCTGATATGAGCCACAGCCTTGCAATTTAACCAAACAATTCAAGGCTGATTGCACATCCGCAACGCTGGTGAACCCGCCACCAGCATTTACGTTTGCAGGCAAACCTAGTAATACTTGATCCTGGCGTAACGCAGGGAACATAAGTTGTGTACCCGCTACTTTGAAGCCAGTTAACAACATATCAATCATCGCAACATGGAAGTCAGCGCCGCCCATAGTATGGTAGGCGTTATCCAAGCCGGTGATAGAACCAGAGTTATAGTTTTGTACTTGTAGCCAGCTCAATTGGTTGCGCATGGCGTAAATCACTGGCAGATAAGAACCCGCACGTGCATCACAACCATTACACGTACTACCGTAGAAGCTGTAACCCAACTGTACAAAGAAGGTTTCGGGTGCCATGGTAAGCATGAATTTGCTGCCGTAGTGCCCAGTTAGATCTTGTAATGCGCCTATCAAGTTAACAATGACAGGTGTAGTTGGTGCGCGGAAGTCTTTGTCATTGCCATCAAGGAACAGTGAGTGACCTTCGAAATCCACATCCAAACCATCAAAGCCGTACTCATCAATAATCGGGATCATGGAGTTAACGAAGTTGGCACGTGCAGCAGCGGTAGGCAATTGTACTTGGCCATTTGCGCCACCAATACTGATCAAGATTTTGATGCCAGCAGCTTGCTTAGATTTGATGGCAGCTTTGAAGGCCGTTTTATCAAAAGCTGCATCCAAATTAAACGCGATCTCGCCTGCTGCTCTACCGGTAGGTTCAGCAAAAGATACGTTGATCGCATCAAAATCATTTGATACTTGATCCAACGGAATCACACCCGAGCCATTATTGAAGTTGTGCCAATAGCCCGAAATGACATGGTAGCGGCCAGGTGTTGATGAGCGTGAGGAGCTAGATAACGAACGAGCAGATGAGCTTATTACGCTACAGTTGCACCCTGAAGAAATAGATGATGAAGTTTTTGCGCTGGAAGATGATGATGACGATGGTTTTCCACAGCTGTTTGCCAATGCCCACGCCTGAGTCCAATAAGTACCTGTACCCGGTGCATAAGCCCAAGCTGCCGTAGAGCTGCACCAGCCGCCAACTGTACAAATGTATTCATTGCCTGCATTTTGGACTAACTGACCTGTAGCGTAGGTTGTGCCTGCGACATACTGTGGTGAGCTGCAGCCGTTTATAACCGAGGAGCTAGTTGATGACGTGCTCGCTACGTGATCACCTTTACCATTCAGTATTGCGGAAGCAGTACTTTGGCCACCTTTCCCATCAGAAACCGTAACGGTGATGTTTAAGCCTCTAGTAGGCATTTCGCTCGTATAAGTCACTTTTGCGGTAGTCGCTGAAGTGAAGCTCCAGCTATAGGTTAATGCGTCGCCATCGGCGTCTGTAGAGTTAGAGGCATCAATAGTGACTATGTCCCAAAACTCATAAACACTTTGATCGAGGTGTGCGACAGGGGCCGTATTTGTTTTTACTGAGCTTGAGCTGGTACTTGAGACACTGCTAGGTCTAACGCTTGAAGAGCTACTTCTTGATGTGCTTGAAGTGCAACGAGGGTTACCCGCAGATGCATCGCCTACTTTTAAGCTTTGGGTTACCGAAGTTGTTAAACCCTTGCTGTCTTTAACCGTCAGCTTGTAAGAGCGATACATCGGCTCACAAAGATCAAAAAAGCCACCAATAATGGTGGTGGTAGAGGCTGAGCTTGCGAAGGGTTTGTCATCAAATGAGTAGGTCAGTGAATCGCCATCAACATCCGTTGATCTTGATCCATCCAGAGTCACGGTGTATTGCACGCCCGGTTGAATGAACGACGGTGCGCCAATAAATTGCAGAAGTGCAACCGGTGGATGATTAATATCTGAATCGCAATTGCCAATTGCAGACCACTCCTGCCACTGTCCGGAATAGCTAGCAGGGCTGTGACCTTGTGACCACCAGTTGGCGGTATAGGCTTTACCAGATTCTTGTACTTGTGCGGTGCCATTATATGGGTCAGTGGCATTCCACATCTGGATGCTGGAGCAATTAACCGCGTAACTGTTGGCGGATAGCATGCCGGCGCCAAGTGCGGCGCAAGCTAACATTAGTTTTTTCATTGGGGCGACCTCATTGAGATTATTTTTTAAACAACGGGTTAGTATCAACAGTAGAAAATTGTTTGGTGTTTTGTTTGGCACTTATAGTTATTAAAATAACATTCAACCAACATAGAGCTCACTGACATAGAGCTCAACTGACATAAGCTGAAGAAATACAACGACGTGAAAAATGTGTTCTACGTAATGAAGTGATGTTAAAAAATGAAATTTTTTAGTTGAGGCTTCATTGCATATTATTTTTATGTTTCATCGGTTGGATATCAATACCATTTAATGAACTACTGACAACGTTGTCA
>JAYTSJ010000196.1:0-6151 GCA_043745725.1 Gammaproteobacteria bacterium
GATAGCTGCTGGCTCACGAGCCAGTAAGGAAAACTCGGTGTTAAGTGCATTTTTGACAGTCGACAATATGACTGGAGACTATTCAGCAAACCGTTTTGATGTAATCCATAAAGATTCAGTCACCACGGGAGAAATCGGCCTAAGAGCTCAATTCCAAACCCGGGAAATCCAGCACACGCTTACCCTATCGACTGATGATTACCAAAATAATAGCCACAATGCCTACATAATCTTTGCCCAATTTACCAACAACATTTATGACCCAACAAACATCATATCGTCAACATCAATGCAATTTGTTGGGGGCGACCTCAATCATCCATTGGTAACACAGACAACTCTTACCCGGAGCTATGCCTTGGCTGACGAAATGGCCATGCTTGATAAACGATTACTGTTAACCTTTGGTGCTCGCAATCAGAATATTGCTGAAGACGATTACCAATATGACACTGGTGCGAAGCTATCAACATACGACAAGAGCCGCCTGACGCCACTCGCAGCCGTGGTTTACAAATTCTCGCCACAATATTCCTTTTACGCTAATTATATTGAAGGCATGTTGAAAGGCGACATAGCACCGGAAACCAATAGTACCGGAGTTGTAGCTAATGGCGGAGAAGCGCTAAAACCCTATCAGGCCAGGCAAGTTGAAATGGGCATTAAGTATGATGGTAAGGCCTTGGGAGCCGCTATCGGACTGTTCAATATTCAAAAACCATTAACGGGTTTCAATAGCAGCAACACCTTCACAACCCTGGATGATCAAACCAATCGCGGATTAGAATTATCGGTCTACGGCGAAGCAAATTCTGAGCTTAAAGTCCTGGGCGGAATCAGTTTTCTGGATACTGACAATAGAGGAAAAAACCTGATTGGCGCTCCCGATACCCAAGCCAATCTTGGCCTGGAATGGTCTCTCCCCCAAATACCCGGGCTTTCCGTAAATACCCATATCATGTACACAAGTGCCCAGTTCGCTGACATTAACAATACGCAAAAAGTACCGGCCTGGAATCGCCTGGATTTAGGCGCACGTTATGTTACAAATATATGGGATTCACGCACGCTGACCATTCGCGCCAGCGTAGAAAATATCACCAATCAGGGTTACTGGGCATCAGTAGGTGGATTCCCTGGTTCCAGCTATTTAACGATAGGAAGCCCGCGCACCATCCTGCTCTTCGCCACCGTCAATTTTTAAGCCGCGCAGCTACAAATGATTTAACAAAATGCGGCGTTAAAGATAAACAGCAGATTTCGATAATCCCCCATGAAGCATGTATAATCGCGCCCTTTCGATTCACACACTCTGTATTTTTCATACTTATACCTTCATTTTCTAGCGGAATAGCATCATGGGTTTCAATTGCGGTATCGTCGGCCTTCCCAACGTCGGCAAATCAACACTGTTCAATGCACTGACCAACGCCGGTATCAGTGCCGAGAACTTCCCCTTCTGCACCATTGAACCCAATGCTGGAATTGTAACCGTTCCCGATCCGCGTCAGGACAAGCTCGCCGAAATCGTAAAACCCGAGAAAGTTGTGGCAACCACCATGGAATTTATCGATATCGCCGGAATCGTTGCCGGCGCATCAAAAGGTGAAGGTCTAGGCAACAAATTTCTCGCCAATATCCGCGAAACTGATGCCATCGCGCACGTTGTACGCTGCTTTGATGATGACAATGTTATTCACGTTGCCAATGCAGTAAACCCCGCAGCCGATATCGACATCATCAATACCGAATTGGCACTGGCCGATTTAGAAGCCGTGGATAAAGCCCTGTTTCGCTACGCTAAAGCCGCCAAAGGCCAAGACAAGCACGCGATGGTGATGAAAAGCATTTTAGAAAAAATTCAACCACACTTAAATGAAGCTAAACCGCTGCGCTCTTTCCCTCTGGATAAAGACGAAATTGCGATACTCAAAGAAATTAACCTGCTTACACTTAAGCCGACCATGTATATCGCTAACGTGGCGGAAGACGGCTTTGAAAATAATCCACACCTGGATGTAGTACGCAAAATTGCCGCTGAAGAACACGCAGTGGTCGTACCTATTTGCAACAAATTAGAAGCAGATATTGCCGAATTAGAAAATGATGAAAAAGCGGAATTTCTCGCAGAAATGGGAATGGAAGAACCCGGCCTCAACCGCGTAATTCGCGCTGGTTACGGCCTACTTGGCTTGCAAACTTATTTCACTGCAGGTGTAAAAGAAGTTCGCGCATGGACTATTCCTGTTGGCGCAACTGCACCACAAGCTGCAGGCGTAATCCACACTGATTTCGAAAAAGGGTTTATCCGTGCAGAAACTATCGCCTATGAAGACTTTGTGCAATTCAAAGGCGAACAAGGTGCAAAAAATGCGGGTAAATCGCGAAAAGAAGGCAAGGATTACATCGTAAAAGATGGCGATGTAATGCACTTCTTATTTAATGTTTAATTAGCACCCTTTCTCTCGAAAATCTTCAGCAATAAATATCCTCGCGGCACATAAGATATATAGGGCGCATGACTTAGTGAATGCGCCCTATAACTGTCATGCATTCTTGTCTTATATTTACATTAACTGTCGGGAAAATTATGCTCACCAAACAACAAAATTATTTTTTCATATTACTTGTCATTTTTTTAGGCAGTTTGTTTGTTTTAAATTTTATACCGCCTATAAATGCATTGTTTGTTATGGTATTTTCGGTAGTCTTATTTTTGTATCAATATTTTTTACAGAAAAATAAACCCTTGGGGTTTTATTTTTACTGGTTTGCAGCGATTGTTTTGGGACTTGCGATTGGGCTTTATCGGCCGGCAGGATTTAATTATCCTCTAGTTCTTAGCGTGAATCAGCTTTATGCAGGAGGCTTACCTTTTGATTTGTTTTTGAATACAGCAAAAACTTTAACAGGCTATTGTATTATTATTTTGTTATCTTCAAATCGTCACAATATTGGTTACATAAATTCTCGCTCTCAACAATTATTGCTAGTTGCAATATTATCTGTATTGGTATTGACAACAGCTTATACACTGCTTGATTTGCAAATCCATATAAAAACATTGCAATATATTCTGACATTTGGTGTGGTGAACTTATTGGCAACTTGTGTTTCAGAAGAAGCATTTATGCGATGGCTGCTACAAGCACAAATACAAGGGTTTTTTGCAAGAAGGATTAAACATAAATTTTGGCAGGAGTTTCTGTCGTTAGTGATTACTACCGTTATTTTTGTAGCGATCCATTTTGCTCACAATCCAGATACTATCATTGTGTTCGCCTTGGCAGGCTTTGCGTATGGGCTAGTATATACGCTGACTAAAAGTTTACTGGCTGCAATCGCCGTTCACTTTATAGTAAATATTATTCATTTCTCACTCCTTACCTATCCAGTTGTTTAAATTTATAAGTGACCCGATATTTAGATAAAGCTGTCAATGAAAATTTTTATGGCGCAATACACTTATATTTTCTAATTAAAAACCGGCACTTTTCAATGATTTTTAAAAAAATTACCAAGGGAAGATAGCGATACATATACACGATTTAATATTGCCACAACAACTTAGAGAAACATTGGTACACAAACATTCAAAAAAGAGAAATTATTTTTTAACTCTCAAGCATATCAAACGTTATTTAACATTTTATTTTTCAGAATGAACCAGCAAAACATACGGCGCAGCTGGCGCTACACAACCACTCGCCTGACCAACACCTTTAAGGAAAGATCGGCGAACAGTTCCTGCCGCAATAGCTGCAGCGACTTTTTGCGAATAGCGTTCGGCACCAGTAAGTTTGCGCACCCAGCCGCGATAAGGAGTAAGACCTTCAGCAGCCTTGCGGAGGGCTTTATAAGCGGCGTTGTTTACATCTACAACGCCACGTTCAATCAGGCTTGGATTTTCCTCAGTTGCAGGAGCATCCAAATCGGCACCAAGCACGGAATCCAATGTTTTTATCTCATCGGCCAAAGCAAGACAGGTATGATCAGCTGCGAGTACGTAAGGTTCGCGGAGTGCGGCAATGAGTGCTGGCGGAATATCAGCCTGCACAAGATTCAAATCATTGAGAGGAGAAGTAGCAGCCTGGGCAATTTGTGTCCCAGCCTGCTTTTGCGACTTAGCGATAACAGACGAAGAACCAATACGATGTGTGCCATCAGGAGTAGCACAGCCGGTCATCATCAACGTAAAACAAATCAAAGTAGTAGTTTTCATGCGCAGAAGTGTAGCAGGTTTGGTTGAGGCAAAGAACAATCTAGATGTGTGTAGCAACCCGCCAGAGTAAGATAGCCACCACACTAGGAACCCTCGGAGAATGTAATGTCAAACCCAGTGGATTACTGCTCACAACCGGGGCTACTACCACTCAAAGCTGCTTTAGCACGTATGCAAAATGCGCTCATGCCCGTCAGCGAAACAGAGAGCGTTGGATTAGCGCAAGCACTCGATCGCGTACTTTCCAGCACAATCCACTCTTCCATTGCAGTGCCCGGTTACGACAACTCGGCAATGGATGGCTATGCATTGCGCCATGGCGATGCCAAGCCCAATGCAACGCTGCGAGTGATCGGCCAGTCGCTCGCAGGGCATGTGTTTACGGGTGACCTGGGAGCTGGCGAATGTGTGCGTATCACGACCGGCGCAACACTCCCCACAGGTGCTGACTGTGTGGTCATGCAAGAAAACACACAACTTAACGGTGATCAACTTACGCTTACTACCCTGCCCCACGCCACCGAAAACGTCCGGCGTGCAGGTGAAGATATTGCGCAGGGCGCGCAAGTTTTGCCTCAAGGAAAGCGCCTGACACCAGTGGATATTGGGTTACTTGCCTCGCTCGGCATAGCCTCAGTAAATGTTTATCGCGTATTGAATGTTGCCGTACTTTCCACGGGTGATGAACTCACACCACCAAGCCAAATACTTAGACAAGGCTGCATCTATGATAGCAACCGGTACGCGTTGATCGCTTTACTGCAACGGCTAAACATTCACTGCATAGATTTAGGTTTACTGCCCGACGATCCTACCGCTATTTCCGCCGCCTTTGCCAAGGGCATCGCAGAAGCCGACGTCGTAATTTCCAGTGGAGGCGTGTCGGTTGGTGATGCCGACTATACCAAAGACGTGCTCAACAGCATGGGTGAAATAAATTTTTGGAAAGTTGCCATTAAACCAGGCAAACCATTTGCGTTTGGTAAGCTGGCAAAAAGCAGCGGCAGCCTCGATCACGGCTGGTTTTTCGGATTACCCGGCAATCCTGTTTCTGCTATTGTCACCTACCATCAACTCGTACTTCCTGCGTTGCGCTATTTAGCTGGTGAAGTATTTGAACCGGCCACCAGCATTACTGCTATCACCAACAGCAACATCAAAAAACAAACGGGCAGATTGGATTTTCAACGCGGCATTCTGCACAATGAAAATGGTATTAATTTTGTCATCACTACGGGCAACCAAAGTTCAGGCATGCTCACCTCAATTGCACAAGCAAACTGTTATATTGTGCTGGAACAAGAACGTGGCTCAGTAACCAAAGGAGAGCAAGTTCAAGTATTAATGTTTGACCGGTTTTTGTGGTGAGTTCAACGGTAAAAGCCGGTGAATAATTGGAGATCACGAAGCGGATAATAATTCACATGACTATCGGTACACTAGCGTACGCAAATAACGGAAAATAAATTTTGCAAAAATGCCTAAAAGACAAAGCAGGCTACAAATCGATCAACAGCTAGCCTAAATGATTAAGGTGCATGTTCAGCATTCAAATGATAAAATCTCGGGGAAAATGACATTGCGCTACTTTTACCAAGCATGGTATTTGCACTTTCTTATAGTTCAGGCAGCATACCGCCTTAAAGTTAAAGCGCTTAAAGCTATCGCGTGATGCTGTAATAAAGAAAAATGATTCCGTTTCGACTCCAGGGGCATTCAATACTCCCTTGAAATCAGCCACAATAAAAGGCATTGGATTCCCAAGCCAAATAATACAAATAATTTTATTGTGCTAAGCGCACCTATTGCATAATTTAATACATAATTTAATACATAATTTAAAATACTCACATAATTTGAAACACTCGTCATTAAATAGAAGGTAGAAAAACATGTTAATTCTTACTCGTCGTATCGGTGAAACAATCA
>JAYTSJ010000197.1:0-16555 GCA_043745725.1 Gammaproteobacteria bacterium
CTTGAAGAAGAAATGTTCAAGTAAAATTTACTCGATGCGTTACTCGTGGATGGAAAAGCAATATCATCACAACTGATTAAAAATTAAAGCATGGATTAAAAATACCAGTATCCATTTAAATTTACCTCAACTCACTACATGTGAACTTTTTACGATTTGGAGATATGTACATGGAAAACCAAAATGTTTGGCTTATTCACCTTAAAGCTTCCATTGGTGCTCGATCAAGCTTGAATATGGATGGCTCTGAATTTGCAATGGCTATCGGCGTTGCATCTGCTAATAATGTTGTTGACGCTATTATTCGTGTTAGGGAATATCTGGTTCAAGACCATATGGACATTCTTCAAATTTCAAAGTGTGAAATTTACCACTCAAATAATTTTTCTGATTCCTCCCAGGACAGTGTTGAAGTTAAAAATGCAGCTGAATTAGCGATGATGAAAAACGAAGTCATGCTAGCCTGTGGAGTTTCTTCAGAAGCATTGGCTGACTTGGAGGGATCTGATGATGAGTAACAAAGGAGCTTTATCGCTAGCCGAATGCCGTCTCGATTATAAAGTGGACTGCTCTTTAACGCTAAATAATGGCAGAATGAAAAAAGACTTTGTGCTAAGAACAAGCCTGGATCAATTAAGTGCGTGGAAGGCAAAGCATGCTGTGAGTGTTTCTGCATTTGAGGGGGAAGTAGGTAACGTAACAAAAGATGCGGCGATAATTGATGGCGAGGTCTGGGTTTTCGGGATTAATGCCAGTATAGCTAACGACATTTTTTCTGCTGTAAAAATTGGGATGAATCATTATAAAGTAAAAGCGAATGACATTATCGGCGATGTTTATGTTAAAAATTTAAATGCAGAGCATGAAAGCGATATGGGTAGCCAAGCGCTAATTAATGCAAACAAAAAGCTTTACAGCGGAGTATGTCTTGCGCTCATTGATGCAGCAAAACTCTTAGGTGTTCAGGGAATTATAAATTTTTGGGTGGTTAGCAGTAATATTAATCACAAAATCCCACAAAAAGATCTTCATGAAGCATTAACTGAAGGCGGTGCTAACTCAGTCACAACCGATGATAAAAATATTCATCTCATTAAATCGGGTGGAAATGATGGCAGACCTGGATTAAAGTTCAAACAGAACCTCCATCTGGCGACTCTAAAAATATAAGCATTTGTCTTTTTGAGTCATTAATATGAGCAAAGTTAAAACGCCACAAGATAAAAAGCGGATAAGCTTGTTAAAAGATCGACGTAACTCTTACGGTGAAAACAGCAAAAGTAGCCGTAAAAATATTCCTTTAAATAAACAGCTCGGCTCACAGGCACAAAGAGCTCAAGTTATGAAATTAAAAGGTTTATTAAATCAAGGTGTCGATGAAGACTTTGCTTCTGAAGTTGAATCAAATGTGAAGGACAGCTATCGTTTGCAGAGATTGCGGGGTTTTAAAAAATCCCCCGATCAGACTCTGGAAGATCATATTGCCGGACAACTTGAAAGAAGAGATTAAAAGCCAAAGAGAGATTTACATTGGCAAAATTTTTATAAATATAGTTGAATTTTTTGAAGATTTTTAATGTCTGCTTTCGACTCGAAGCAGACGGTCAGCACGGCGGACAATAAATTCGGCATCTATGCAAGAACTTAAAGAATTGATTTAAAATGAAAAATACTATAGATTTTCTGAACACTAACGTCGAATCAAGAGCTTCCATTTTCCCTCAAAAAGAAAGGAATAAATAATGAACTTGTGCAATATGCCTATAATTCGAAAATTTGAAATTCAAAAACTGCATGGTTATAAAAATGTAATGATTGATTTTGAAAACCCTGTAAAAATTGTAATTGCTGAAAACGGGGCTGGAAAAACAACAATACTCACCGCTCTTGATGCTTTTTTACGCGGAGATTTTCTTGGTTTAAAAGGAATTCAATTCGAACAAATATCATGTCTATTATATGGCGTAGATGACCCATTGATTCTTGAGAAAAGACATATACATAATACGGTCACTTCCAATGAGGCTATCCAAGAGTTTGTGCGAAATATAGAAATCGATGAGCATGCTTTTTATAGTTATATAATCCAAGAATTTGACAGTAAAAATAAAGATGATTTTAGGCTCAATCCGTTAATGAGTTCAGTATATTCAAATAGCGCATATGGATGGGAAGAGCTATGGAGTAAATGTCTTGATGCAAAAATTTTCTACGGATCGTCATTAAGTGAAGAAGTACTAAAAATATCAAAAATATTGAAAGAAAATCTCAGTGGTTTTCAGATATTATATTTACCTACTTACAGAAGAATTGAAAAGCCACAAAAAAATAAAAATAAGTATGGTCAATTGGGCTTAGCCGGAAATTTGAGAAAAAGAAAACATCAAAGCGCTTCTTCTATAAATTACGGTCTTTCAGATGTACAGCAAAGACTTGCAGAAATATCTGAGGAGATACAAAGAAAAACCAATTTTGGTTATAGACAAATAAGTGCAAAAATAATTGACGAGTTAATATTAGGCTCACTCACTGAAAATAGCGAACAAGCTCTTCCTGACTTAGAAACACTAAAAATTTTCTTCTCCCGAATTGGTAATTCAAGTCTATTAGATGTAAAGAATTTGGATCGAATCAATGAGATTTATATAAATCCCAAAAGCACTAAAGCTGGTACATTAAGGTACTTTTTAGGTATGTTAGCTGATGTAGTCAATCAAACTAGTCAACTTGAAAAAACCGTGGAAACTTTCGTCGCTAAAGTAAACGCTTACCTTGGAGCATCTAGCGACAGTAAAACATTAACCTACGATCCATTGCAGATGAAAGTGTACGTCAAAAATGACTGGACTGGAGATGAGGTTGAATTCGACGATCTTTCTTCTGGGGAGAAGCAAGTAATTTCGATCCTTTCTTATCTTTTCCTCTATGACACGCCTAAAATAGTTTTGATAGACGAGCCAGAACTGTCATTATCAATAGAATGGCAGCAGAAAATTTTGCCTGATATCGTCTCAGCACCTCTATGCCATCAAATATTAGCAATAACACACTCTCCTTTCATATTTGATAATGAACTTGATTCCTACGCAAGCGCACTGAATATTACCAGAACTCAAGCGGAGAAAGCTCTCAATGGACAATGAGTATTTACATTCCGCTCGCGATGCGAGAAACAAATATGCAGTATTAAAAACACAAGTTCTGAAAATAAGGTCAAGCAAAGCGACCGTACCAATAATAATACTAGAAGGGAAAAATGATATTGGTCCCTATCAAACATGGATAAAAAGAATTAATAAAAATCTTGAATATATTCCAATTCTAGCGCATGGAAAAGGTCAGTCACTTAACTTTTATTCTAAATTAATCAATGAAAGTCAAGACTGGAAAAAGTTTATATATTTTATTGTTGATCGTGATTTTGATGAGCTGCGAGGGCGACCCGAGAGCGATATAATTTTTCATACTTGCGCTTATTCGATGGAAAATTACTTGATTTCTACAGAAGCTCTCCACTCGATACTTGTCGATGAATTTGAATATATAGGCAATGAAGAGTCAATCAAAAAAATATTAGATCATTATGAAAAATTATTGAGTGATGCTTGTGTCGCACTAAAGGAGGCTAACAAAAGGATATACCTTTCACAAAAAAATTCTCTTGGTGGGGAAAGTAAAGAAAACAAAATAAATCGATATCTGGAAATTACTTTATCCAATGTTAGAAAAGTTCATGATGATGCTGACCTAAAGATTCTTATACCTTTAAAAAGCGAACCAACTCAGCAAGAGTTGACCGAAATGGAATTAATTTTTTCTGCACTAGAAGAGCCGGAAAGGCGGTATAGAGGGAAATTTTTATTTGATTTTTTCATAAATTGGCTATGTGCTCTAGCCGAGGATAGGAAATCCGGCGGGCTATTTTTTACAGAACCAAAGGCGATAAAATTTTATGCGCCAGTATTAACTCACAGATCGCTAGCATCTCGCGTTGAAGGCCCCGAAAAACTCTATTTATTTGTTGAAAAAATATATAGCGATGCGATGGCTGCATGAAAATCACAATGAAGGGGGCTGACTAATTTATTGCGAAGATTATAATAATATAACTTTACGAGTATAAAAATGAAAAAAATATTTTTTGCGATTATTATTGTTTGTACCAATATAGCATTTGCTGGTACACCAGATTTTCCATTTTTGCTGGTCAAAGGTGACGCAGAAGTAAAAGTGCAGCCGAGCACTGCAAGAGTCTCTTTTACCGTGACTACCTTTAATAAAGATGCGAAAGAATCAAGCTCTTTGGTTTTTCAGCGAGGACAACTGATTTTGCAGCTAGCAAACAAATTAGGCATCACACCTCAATATGTTACTTCCACTGAGTATTCAAAAAGCACTAAACGAAAACAAAGTGAGCATTTCGAAGATTTGGAAATTCTAGGTTATGAAGTAACACAGACCTTTACCGTAGAAATTAATAATATTATTCAATATTCACCTTTTGTTGATCAGCTGCTGGGAATGATGAATGTAGGGAATATAAGAACTGCGTTTGATGTAGCCAATCGGGAGGAAATAGATAGTGAGTTGTTAACGAAAGCAACAAAAAATGCCAAACAAAAAGCAGAAGATTTGGCGAAGGGAATGAACGTTAAGGTAGGTTCTGTTTTTGCGCTAACGCAGGATTATAGCTTTGCATCATTTGAAGCAGTTTTTGGTGCTCCAGAACATCAAAGTTACAGTGCTCCTCCTGACTTTGTTCCTCCACCTAGTTTTGATTTTGTGCCGGATCAAGAGGGTTCTAATATGTTTATTCCAAAAACGATAGAACTTAAAAAAGCCGTAAGTGTTGTGTTTAAAATTAAGTAAGTATTGCATTTTTTTGAGATTCAATTTTACTCTGACACAAGATTTTTGGAGGTGCAAATATGAGATTTTTACTGGCTTTTATGCTTATTGCCACAGCACACTTATCAAGTGCAGAGGTACAAAATGATTCGAACGAAAAAATCTCACTTCAAAAAATAATTGATGACCAAGAATTCAACAAGTAAGATTAGAAACAATGGGCTGTATGGGCACCTGTCCAATTTTCTCAATTACCATATCTGCAGATGGCGCTGTGGAATATACTGGTTCTGCATATGTTGAGTTTATTGGCAGCCGCACCGGAAATATCTCCAAGTGGGAAGTCGAACATCTTTTTGATTTCATAAATGACACGCAGTTCTTTAGCTTTAGAGACAAATATACACAAAATATTACTGATCAAGAATCCAGATATACCACTGTAAAAATGTTTAATGGAAAGACAAAGACGGTTGAAAATTATGCTAACACTGCGCCCGTAAGACTATGGGCACTTGAAGAACTTATTCTGGGGTTTGAGAAAAAAACAAAATGGGTAAAATTCAAAAAATAATTTTATAGGCTGTTGCAACTTAATCAAGTTACAGGGATCATTTTATTTGTTAAGAACTAAATGGATCCCAGAAAGTTATACAGTGGCTGAAATTGCGCAGACAACTCGCGCGGCTTCACACAGCCTGTAGGACTTGCCCCTGTTCCTTAAGCTTTCGGTCTTCAGAAATTTCCAGCGCAATTCCCGCCGCTGCTTCGGCGGTCATGCCTTCAGTGCGGCGCAGGTATTCCGCCTCGCCGACGCTGTCACCGGATTTCACTAAAACATCTGCGGGCTGCATCGTTTCGCCTGGTAGAGAAACTTTTAATTCATCGATCAACATCAGCAGTGCCGCTGCGACTGGCAATGCCAGCAGTGCGCCACCAATACCGTACAGAGTACCACCGGCGATCAGAGCGAATAGCACGATTGACGACGGCAATCGCAATGAACGGCCATACACAATGGGAATCAATATCCGGCTCTCAAACTCTTCATAACATAACAATAGTACGCCCACTACGGTCGCGGTGGCGCTGCTGACAGCTAAGGCAGCAAGTACCGCGGGAATGATGGTGAGAAAAATACCCACAAAAGGAAGTATGTCGGCAATGCCTCCAAATGCTGCTATCGCAATTGCGTTCGGCACATCACAGGCTGTGAGCAAGATGAATAGAAAGATCGCCATCATTGCACAGGTTACAACTTGGCCACGTACGTAGCCGCCGACTATGGTTTCGAGGTTGAGCATAATGCGCGAGAGTTTGATGTGGTGAGCGCGCGGTATGACTGCGAATAATGCGCCGCGCAGCCTGTCGCGGTCGATCATGATATACAGCGCAAGAAAGAAAGCTCCCGCACCATACGCAACGATTTCAAACAGGCCCTTTGAAAAGGCTACTGCTTCAGAGCTGTAGGATTTGAATAGCGCACTATAGTCGACGTGTTGCAAAGCGTTGGCCAGCGATCGTGTGAGTGGGTATTGGGCCAGGAACTTCACCAAGCGCCCGCGCAATTCCGGTTCGTTATGCATCAAACTGGCAACCTGAGTGAAAAACGGCGGCACCGTGAATACGGCCAACGCAAATAGAACACCCAGCAACGCCGTGAACACGATCCCTATCCCTACAAAACGGTGCAACTTGCGGCGCTCGAACCATTCAACCGCCGGGCTCAAGGTTCCTACCAGCATTAGAGCGGTGATCAGTACCAGAATGACGGGTATCAGCTGTGTCAATAACGCCAAGCCGAGTACAACACCCACGATGCTGACTAGCGTCCGCGGCGCGATCTCGATGCGAAGTGTGCGCTTTAGTTCTGGAGCAGGTGTCTCTTGCGTAGGATTGGTTGTGAGCTGTGGCATGGAATAAGTCTTCTTCGTGGGCCAATCAAGTTGAGCTCGGCGAACCTACCGCATGGCGATGCCAGCATCTCAGGTATTCCTAACGGCATCTGTGCGCTAACGCTCTTCAATGTTGTTTTGTTGCATTCATGTTGAGGTGTAGCCGTGTTTAATTGAAGATGAAAAATAGAACAATAAAGAGCTCAACCCTTTTTATTTACTACAATAAAATTTAGAACCTATTCACAACTTATCGTTGTCATTTGCTCTATGAGCAAATCAAGATATTAGGACCTCAAGCTATGCGCACTTTTATTGATTTTGTAGTAGTGGTGATCGGTGTTATTTGTGTTTACTTTTATTTAGGGGTGAGAAACTCTCCATCAGATTTAAAACCAACAACACCAGAATCGACAGTCGCAGAAAATGCGAGTTCTGCAGCGCATGCCATCCAAACCCCATCGCCAATTAAAACTTTGGTTAAACGTCATCACATACTTGATAGTGGTTTATTTGGTGAGAAGGGCGCTGCAATTGCACCGGATGGCACGGTATGGGTATGGGATGGAGATCAATCACAAGCTGTTTGGAAATCAAAAGAACAACGGTTTACTGCACGCCAGTTAACAGGCATTGAAGGTGTTGTTGAGATATCCGTTGGTGGTTGTTCGATTATTGCCTTGAAGGATGATGCCAGTGTCTGGGGCACAGGATGCAATAGCTCTTCGCAACTTGGTGACAATGTAAAAGATGGTAGAGGTTTGACGAAAGACTGGTGGCCGATAGAAGGCATAAACAATGCGAAGCAAATATTAGCTAACGCCAAAACTGCGTTAGTACTCAAACAAGATGGAACAGTATGGGCTTGGGGTGAGGACGACGCACAGCTATTTGATGCAGATATTCCGCGAGTTGGTACAGCTGCTATTGCAAGAGTAAAAAAGCCGGTTGAGCTACCACTGCAGCACGTGAAGGAAATTGCGGTTATGCAAAGTGACGTGAGCTGGAGCGGAAAGCTACTCACTTATTTTGCGCTGAGAGATGATGGCAGTGTATTGGGGTGGGGTGCGCAGGAGCATTTAAGGCCTCCGAATATTTCTGGCGCAAAAGATTTTTTTCCCATAAATCAAGCTATGTTTATTAAAGAGCTTGCGGGCATAAAATCATTACGGCTTAATCATGGCGGACAAACTGAGCTTATTTTGGGTAAAAAGGATGGGACTCTTATGTTGTGGGGAGATTTGTATCCAACGTGCGGACTACAAAATAATTCAGTATTCACTAATAGATTTGTTGGTGTACGTTCTATAGCAAAAGGAACAAATGAAATTTTTATTGTTGCATCTAATGGTAGCTTTTGGCGTACGGAAGTTAAATGGGATGTAGAGAATAAAAATAATATTTGTATGTCGGAGCCGGAACAATTACTTCCAGCAGGTTCTGCTATAGAAGTTGCTAGTACTTTCCGTTCCAATTTACTCTTATCTGCCGATGGCAAGGTGTGGGCTTGGGGAAATAATCTTCAAGAATACAATCACCCTGAATTTGGTGAGATTTTAGAATTTGACAAGAGAATGCAAATTGCCGGATTACCGAATATGCTCACATCGGCTTCAAACTGAAATAAGTTGAATGACTGCGGTTTATTTCAAAATTTATACTCGTAAGTTTATTCAAAAAATGGCGTGGTGCTTTATCCGCTAATGCTGAGGCAAGATATGTTTATTACATCCCGTTGTTTACTATCTTATTTATTGTACGGAATAATATTTTTAACAACTTTTACACTGGCCGATAACTATCCGTCTACGCAAAAAATAGTACAAGGTGACAGTGCTCCCGGCACTTTACGTACTATAGGAATGTATCCTGGCGATGAAGCCCGCGTTGGGCAAACAATTACTCAATTCACAGATGGAAGCGTGTTTGTGTATGGGGCCATGGGGAATGAATCGGTTAAAAATGGAGAAGTTGTTCTCGATCCGATAGCGCGTATAAGGGGCGCGAATTCTGTAAAACCTGCAGCAGTTAGTTGGGAGCCTGCACGTCAAGGTTGGGTCAAGCGTGATCGCCCACTGGAATGTAAGGAGGCGAGCTTTTTACATACCGCTACATTGCTAACGAACAATAAAATTTTATTTGCTGGTGGTCTTTGTGATGAACCCCGCATGGGTGACGATGATAGCCCGGCTCCTCCTTTGTTTAATAAACTATCACTGTGGAATCAATCCGATAAAAAATGGGAATCTGCTCCTTCGCTAAAGCAAGGACGAATTTATCACAGTGCAAGTTTGCTTGCTGACGGCAGCGTAATGATTATCGGTGGCGAAGATGATAATCGCACTGCTGACGCTGTTGAACTCGTATTTTCCAGTGTCGAATTATTTCGCGATGGAACAGGTAATAAAGCTGCCACTGTATCGTCGCTTGCACATTTGCATATTGCACGCGCTAGACACACGTCGACAACACTAGCGAATAATAATGTGATTGTTATCGGTGGTATTGATAGTGCACATCATCCGCTCGCTGCGACTGAAATTTGGGATTCATCGCTGCAAGTGTGGCGTGATGGTCCACCATTAAATACTGCGCGTTATCAACATAGCACCGTAATACTTTCAGATGGTCGATTAATGATTGTCGGTGGATTAAAGCAACATGGTCAAGCAGTTAGTTCGGTCGAAATTTATAATCCGGTTACTAACAGTTGGACTGAAACTGCACAATTGCTAATACCTTTGCTAACACAGTCGGCAACAACATTAAGCAACGGTGATGTATTGGTCATCGGTAGTAATTTTGATGAGTATGGCTCGACAATATCACGTGTGATGTTATGGAAAAAATCCACCGAACACTCCACAGAACAATTCACAGAATTCTCCACAGAACTCTCCACAGAAGAATGGCAACCTGCCGGAATATTACAACCCTATGGTACTGGTGATATCCATGAGCCGGAGTTGTATCATCTTGTACCACAAAAAAATGGGGATGCGCTGGTATTTGGTAATAGGGCCATAATGAAGTGGACTCCTGCGCGTCCACATACTGTGGATTATTATCCCGCTAGTGATCGTATAACTTATGCCACTACCTTATTACCCGACGGACGAGTATTACTTGCCGGTGGGCGTACAGCGAATAATGCAACAACTCTCGCAGAAATTTACGATCCAGCCACAAATAAATTCACGCTCACTGGGCAGATGCAACAAGCTCGGTATACCGGAATGCCTTATCAATCTTCATTGTCGTCGCTTGTATTACATGATGGACGAGTTGTTATTGCCGGAGGCTGGGTAAGGGCTCCGGAAAATCCTGAAACAGCTGTAGTCAATTCGCCAGATATTTGGGATCCCGCAACAGGCCGTTGGAGTGTCATTAAAGAAATTCAATTTGGTGCGCAGGATACAGTTGATTTTAATATATTGGCAGATGGCCGTATTTTATTTTTTGTGATGCATGTCGATCAGGAAAAAGGTGAGTTTGAATCTCACGCATCTATTTGGAATCCAGTAAATAATCAAATAACTACGCGCACTCTTGACCTTAAAGCGCGCTCAAACGGCGCGATTAAAGTACTTCACGATGGGCGCGTATTAATTGTTGGGGGCCAAAGCTACGAATTTGAACCAGAACAAAAATGCCCAATTATTAATAAATTACTTCAGGAAAAGTTTAAAAATAATATCGGAAAAAATAAAGTGGATGAAGATGCTGAGGACGAGGGTGATGGTGATGGCAATCGTTGTGAAGCCTGGCTGGACCGATGGGTACCTAGTGATAATACAACAGCAGAATTATGGGATAGCAATATAAATAAGACAACGCTATTAGATTATCCCCAATATTTAACGCCTGATAATCCACAAACATTATTGTTAAAAAATGGCAATGTCGTCTTGCTCAATACGAAAGTACAAATATTTTCAGACCCGCCGCCTCGACCTATAGCACTTTGGGATGCGCAAACAAAATTGTTCACCGCGTTGCCATCGCTAAAGCCAGAGCTTAATTGGCCAATGACGGAGTTAAACGATGGTAGTTTAATTGCTTGGGTATCGAGAGTTCTCACGCTAGACAATGCCCAATTGCTAAAGCCGGGTGCGAAAAGCTGGGAGCCAATTCCTCGATTCCCAACAAATGAGGTTATGGCTGCTGAAATGCCTTCCGGGGAATTATTGGCTCTTGCAACAACAGCTCCATATGTTGCAGTAATGGATAAACATTTAACGCAGTGGCAATTAAAACAGAATATTTATACGCACAGCAATTCTCCTGCATTGCTTGAGATGCGCAATGGAGACTTGGCAGTTGTTGGTACAATATCAGGTAATGAAATTGCGGTGCAAATATGGAACCCTAAAACCGACACATGGACGATGTCACGAGCGATCAAAAATAGTCACTACACTATTGGAGAAGCGGCTCGTTTACCTTCTGGCGCAATTATGAATTTCAGTAAGGATTCAGATGGGAGATTGTGGTGTGATATATGGGAGCCCACAGACGACAGCTGGAAAATGTGTGGATCATTTACTACCGAGCATAAAAATCCGTCAACCCAAATTGTATTGGGAAATCTTGATGACGGTCGTATAGTATTTATTAGTAGTTCTGAAAGCGCCACAGTCTATAACGAAGCAACTAATAATTGGAAAACAATGAAAGCCGAATGGAATACGGATGCTTATCGTTATGGCGAAGCTGTACATGCTGATAAGCCTCTCGCACGTTTTTTTGATGCTGAAAAAAATATTTGGTTTGAAGCTAAGGAGGCCGCTAAAAAATATTATTCAGGGCCGCATTTATCTATGCTATGGGATCCCAGGAAAAATCGCTGGGCCTATATCCAAAATAATGACATGGGACGAGATGCTTTTTGGCTAGCTGATGGTTGCGCAATTTCAGGGCTACCCTTTAAAATTTTCAATCCTGCTTCCGGTAAAATTACTAAACTCGCGGTGCCAGTAATGGCGCTAGAGAATGCTGCTATGATTGTGCTCTCTGACGGTACAGTTGTAGCGGTTGGCGACAGTAGAGGCCCTGGTGAAATAGGTGCAGAATTTTTTCATGGCAAAGCATCGTGTAACGGTTTTGAAACTCTGGTCGGCGATACCATTTTTATGCCAGGCGTATATGCGAGCCCAGAAACCGCAGTAAAAACCGCTGAAATACCTTTGACACAAGAATCGTTAGTGAAGGGATCAATTTGGAATTCACTGACGGAGCTGTATTACAAATTGCGTTGGATCGCATTGGCAATTCTTGTTCCTCTTATTTTGTATTTTTTATTGAAGAACGGTATTCAATGGATACGAAACAAGTACCCTGACGGCATATTGACTAAACCTATTACCGCCTCCATACCGCATCGCGCATTTTTTTCATCAACACGTATTGTTCTTTATAGTTTGGTGTTGTTAATTGCGGTTCCCATGCTCTTTGGTTATTTGGATTTTTCCTTAAAGAATATGCAAGAAGATTGTGAGTCATCCCCAGCGAGTGATGAGAATAATGTAACGCGCTCACAACAAATTAGTACCTGCGTTAAGAAAAAAATTGGAATATTCAGTAAACTTTTTAAGCAGGCGAATAATTCCTCTCCCTCGCTTCCATGTCGTTACGTAGGTGTTTGGGCAACGTCACGGAAAGGCGATTCTGATCGCACGACTTTACAAGCAGATGGAAAATATATTTTCGAAGAAAGCACACAGGGTGGTTATCGCGCACCAGAATATGGTCATTGGGAAGTTCAAAGCGATAATATAGTGTGGTATCACCGCGGCATGGAAGACCATCCAGATGTAAATAAAATTCTTAACCAAACAGATACCAGTTTTACATTAGTAGAAGAAAATGGCATGCATACAAATTTTGAGCTGATCGAACCGCTTAAAACTGGAGCCTGTGCGAAATAAAGTAAAATGGAAAGAGGCAATAATTTTAGTGTTGCGCTGACTGATTTAATTGTATTAGCTCAGACTTGATCTGACAGTTACCGATTTTGAGTGAATTTACCTCTGTTTAGCTTGTTATAGTCTATTAAGTTCAATTTTATTTTCCATATTTCCTCCACATTTAATCCTGATAATTATTACCTGAGCTGAATCCAAAACTAATATTGAAACGTATAGGAGGTTAGAAGCTAAAAACTAGTCTATTACCCCAAGGATCAGAAATGTTGGAAAAACACTTCGCTAAAGCCACACCTTGTTCAGTAAAAAAAATCCTGGCCGCACTCATTGCTCTCAGTATTGCTAGCCCCTACGCGTTTGCAGGAGGCGCGCAAACTATTGAAACCGTTATTGTAACAGGCACCCAATTTGTTCAAGTCGGCGTTGCTGATTCGGCCAATGAAGGTACTGTCTCTCAGCAACAACTTGAAGCAAGAACCGTGTATCGCCCCGGTGAATTGTTGGAGGCGACCCCTGGCTTGATTGTTAGCCAACACAGTGGTGAAGGTAAGGCCAACCAGTTTTATTTGCGCGGATTTAACTTGGATCATGGCACCGATTTGCGTACAACCGTTGATGGAATGTTGGTGAATGAACGTACTCATGCGCATGGTCAGGGGTGGACAGATTTAAATTTCTTAATTCCGGAATTGGCTTCAAAGCTCGAATATAAAAAAGGCCCTTACTATGCATCCGAGGGTGACTTTTCATCCGCCGGCGCCGTGAGCATTTCTTATCTAGATACACTCGCCCAAGGCATCGCCAGTATTGGTGCAGGTCAAAACGGATTTAAGCGCGTCATGATTGCAAATTCATCTACCGCTGAATCTGGCAATATCTTGTACGGGGTGGAGTTAGAGCACAACGATGGGCCGTTTGTTCATCCGGACGATTTTCGCAAGCTAAACGGCGTCTTGCGTTATAGCGATGGCGATCATGCTAACGGTATGAACGTAACGGCCATGGCCTACCAAGCCAAGTGGAATTCGTCGGATCAAATTCCCCAGCGTGCAATTGACACCGGTTTAATTAGCGGCCGTTACGATGCGCTTGACCCTACCGACGGAGGTAAATCATATAGGTACAGCCTTTCAAGTGCGTGGAACACCGCCACTGATACTACCGCAACCAAGGTTAATGTTTACATCATCGACTACAAACTCGATCTCTATTCTGACTTTACCTATTTCCTTGATAACCCCATCGATGGCGATCAATTTAATCAGCCCGATAAACGCTACACCACAGGGTTAAACGCCAGCCAAGCCTGGCAAATGGATGGCTTGGGAGAAGAATCGCAAAATACCGTGGGCGTGCAATTTCAAAACGACAATATATTCAATGGTCTTTATGACACCAAAGCCCGGCAACGGCTAGCGACGACACGACAAGATCATGTGGTGGAAAGTAGCTTAGGAATTTATCTCGAAAATGCAACGAGCTGGAGTGAAAAGTTTCGTACCGTAGCGGGTTTCCGCGATGATTATTATCACTACAATGTGGACAGTAACAATGAGGCCAATTCGGGCACCGCATCAGACACCAAAGTTAGCCCCAAGCTGAGTATGATCTTTGGTCCTTGGGAAAAAACCGAGTTTTACGTAAACGTGGGTATTGGCTTTCACAGCAATGATGCACGCGGAACCACTATCACTATCGATCCAAAAAGTGGGGACTCTGCCGACAAAGTAACGCCACTGGTAAGATCCACCGGTGAAGAGCTAGGTGTGCGCACTGAGTTCTTTTCGGGGTTACAAAGCTCCTTAACTTTTTATCAACTCGACTTTGATTCTGAGTTAATTTTTGAACGCGATGCGGGAAGTACCGCAGCCGGACGACTAAGCAGACGCGATGGTTTTGAACTCGCAAACTATTACACCATGGGGGATTATTTAACGCTGGATGCTGATATTGCTTTTGCACGCGCGCGCTTTAAAGATAATGATCCTGTCGGAAATCGCATACCGGGATCTGTTGAGGGCGTAGCGTCTGTAGCGCTCGCCTTGGATAATATTGGGCCGTATTTTGGTGCCGTGCAGTTTCGTTATTTCGGCCCACGTCCGCTCATTGAAGACAACAGCGTGCGCTCGAAAAGCACGGCGACGGTTAATGCTCGCGTAGGATATAAAGTAAACCCCACTCTGCGAATTGAACTTGAGGTTTACAATCTCACGAATCGTAGCGCTTCCGCGATTGACTACTACTATCAATCGCGTCTGCCCGGCGAGCCTGCCGAAGGTGTTAACGACATTCACTTTCACCCGATAGAATCGCGCTCACTGAGAATGTCACTCGTGGCAAATTTTTGAATTAAAGTGCCTCACCAACTTGACTATTTCCAGTAAGATAAAAATAGCCATTCTATTTCCACCATTGTGGCAGGAGGTTAGCAATTTCAGGCTGTGAAAAGCGATCATCGAGTAGCCATACATAGCCTTTATCACTGGTTTTTCGAATAACTCTGCCAGCAGCTTGTACAACTTTTTGAATACCTGGGTACAAATAAGTAAAGTTATATCCCTGTTGAAATTTTTTCTGTAACCTTAATTTCATATATTCATTAACATCATTTATTTGCGGTAAGCCCAACGTAGCGATAAATGCACCTTTTAGCGCATCGCCTGGCAAATCTATTCCTTCGCTAAATGCTCCACCTAATACTGCAAGGCCCAAAATATTTTTGTGCAACGTGAATTGCTGAATAAATACGTGGCGGTCTTCTTCACTCATTTTTTTAGATTGCACAATAATCCTGATATCGAGTTCTTTTAACGAGCTGATAAGTTGTTGTTGCACCTGTTGTAAAAACTCATAACTGGAAAAGAAAATAAGTGCATTGCCGCTTTCTGCTAATAATTGTTGTTTTACGATAGTACAGATAGGCTCGATAGATGTTGCTCTATCGCGATATCGAGTGGATATATTATGGGCAATATTGACATTAAGTTGAGTGGCAGCAAAAGGGGAAGCAACATCAATGTGAATTGTATTATCCGGTAACCCTAAAAGCGCTTGGTAAAAATACGCAGGCCTTAAGGTTGCAGAAAAAAAACAGGCGCTGTGTGCAACTGCCAAGCGTTCACCTAATAATTTTGCCGGAATAATATTTCTTAACGTAAGGACTTCACTCTTAGTGTTGAGATTTTGCATATCAATGCAGAAATCATCATCAACCAGTTCGGCAATGCTTTGAAAATTCAATACCTCAAAAAAGAATTCCTGCATTATCGTATGCCGCACAGGATGATCCGGTTGTTTCTGCAACAGTTCTATATAGTGATTGGCAAACTCAATCAGGGAAAGCATGAATGTGTCGGGTATGTTTTCAAGAATGGTCAGTTTATCCACTACAGGTTTTAGTTCTTTTAAAATCGCTAGCCACAGTTTATTGATGCGTGTCAGTGATTTTTTAATGGTATGTGGTGCATGTTGTTTCGCAGCTAACAATAATCCGCGATTAAGTGACGCGCTATACATGCTGCGCCCCCGGTCAAGCAAATTATGGCTTTCATCTACTAATAAATACGGATGCCAATTAAATTCTTTGGTAAGGCCCAAGAGTAGGGCGCTGCCATCAAAGTAATAATTGTAGTCAGCAACAATAACATCTGCCCAACGGCTCATTTCTACGCTGAGATAAAACGGGCAGATTTGATATTGTCGGGCAATAGTAGCAAGTGTAGTTTTGGTGAGCATTGGGATGTCGTAAGCAGCCTGACGTGCATCTGCAAGTTTGTCGTAAAAATCCAAAGCAAAAATACAGCTATCGCCACTGCAGCGTTTATCCGGTTCAAGGCATGATTTTTCTTGAGCAGTAAGTTCCAGCACACGAAGCGGTGTCGTTGTTGA
>JAYTSJ010000198.1:0-3796 GCA_043745725.1 Gammaproteobacteria bacterium
TGTTCGTAATGACGCAACTCTTCGCGCGCAAGGCGGGACATTTTGTGCATCATGTCAAAATCACCCACATAGCGATACATTAAGGTAATCGCGGTAGAAGCTGCTTTTTTCTCACAGTTCGCATGATCAAGCAATAATAAATCCTGGTATTGCAAGGCAGATTTAACCCAGGCATCAGGTGTAGCGCAATGTAAAAATTGCTGGATTCGTTCAAGTGAATTCATAGTGAATGATTATTTACTGTCGGGCAGTTGCAAATTAAAATGAGGATTAATATAACGATCATGGTAAGCACAGGAAAGCGCGTAGAAATCCTGATCGATATAATCGCGAATATCAGTTAAGGGTGTGTTGCGCCACGCAGGTAATAATTGCAGGCCATAAATATTAAGATTATCAATTTGGCTTGCGCCCGCGCGCAACAAATCAAATACCCAACAATAAGAATTTTGTTCTGAATTGAATTGAAATTGTTGATGTGTTATTTGCGCAAACAATTTTTTTTCATCAACAACTTCAATTTTATGCTGCACCACTTGGGTTAAAAAACCTTCCAGGCGCTGCGCAATAATTAAACGTTGCTCGTGACTGTAGGCGTTCCAATCAATCACTTCGTGAGAGAAACGTTTGCAACCACGACACACCTGATCACCAATACCGGTTGAGCAAACGCCAATGCAGGGAGTTTTTACTCTTTTAAATAATTGCATAAAAATAGTGTGACTATAAACTGTGACTATAAACTGCGACTATAAACTATAAACAGTACGATAAAATAGTTAATAAGGCGATCCCGTAACATCTACATCCAATTTCCAAATAGAACCGGAGCCGGTTAAATACAACGTTTTACCTAGCACCCCACCAAACGCAGCATTAGTCAGTTTCGCATCTACTTTAATCGTGGCAATTTGTGTGCCTGCGGGTGTAAATACACGTAAACGCTGCGCAATATGTTCAGTTATATAAATATTACCGTAGCAATCAACTGCCATACCATCAGGCACATTAACGCCGGTCACCAAATCCTTACCTGCCTGTGGTACCCCGTTCACAATTGGGTAAGCGCGCAATACACCCTGCTCGCCACCACCATCAACATAAAGTATGTCGCCCGCTGGCGACAATGCAATGCCGTTAGGATTCTTGATAGTGTCATCAACAACTGTGATGGTGCCATCCGTTGCCACGCGATAAACACGTGTTTTTTCTTGACCTATTGCAGCAGCATCGTGCTGAAAATTTGGATCAGTAAAATAAATAGTGCCATCCTTTGCAATGGTTAAATCATTCGGCGAATTAAAGCCATTGCCATTGTATTTCTCAGCCACAGATGTACGCTCACCGGTAGCAAGATTATAACGCGATAAACTTTCGTATTTGTGTGTCGCCGCAACAATAAAACCTTGTGCATCCACCGCCAAACCATTACTGCCACTATCGCTAATTACCGTGGTCATAACACCGTCGGTATCCAAGCGTTGAATGCGCGATGGAAAGCCTTCGCCAAACGTAAAATCAGAAAAATATAACGCACCGTTAATCCACACCGGGCCTTCGTATAAACCTGGTTCAGTACGCGCTGGGTTGGCCGTCACAATGCGTTCGGCAACCAAGTCACCGGCAGGTGCAACGCCGGTACAAGCGGTTGATACAAGTGCAACCGGCTCAACCGGTATCGCTTTAATTTCTGCAGAGTCAGAGGCTTTTTGCTGACATCCCATCAATGCAAATACTGATAGGTTTAACGCCACAAAAGTGGTAACAGAAAAATTATTTATTTTCATGATATTTCTCATGTTGTTGGTTTTTAATTATCAATATTTTTTAAAGCACTTACTACACGCCCAATAAAAAGCGCCGAAAAATGCTCTACATGAACGAAAGATCCTGGCTTAATGAAATAGCTCCTGGTGCTCTCTTAGGCATTTATAACAATTAGACATTTATAAAAATTAGCCATTTATAACAATTACAGAATTCTATACATATCGAAGTACCTGTGCATAGAAAAACATGGTTTTAATAGAAGTACATTAGCACATGTACAGAAATCGGTATTTTTAAGAATCTACTGCACTGCGCACTAAAAAATCTTCTCTCAACGCGCTCCGCGATGCCTGGTCCACCAACGCAAATAGTTTATCAATCCCATTTTTCTGATGCGAAGGCTGGTGGGCTAGTACTTTTACAAACTCGCAATTAAGTACTGAGGTCAGGCGATAAAATTCCTGATACAACGCATAATTATTAAGCTGTTTATTTTTACTCGAGCAATAATTACGTTGCTCAAGGCGAGTGCGGCGCTTCGGCAGGCCGATTATATTTTGCGAATCGGTATAAGCCGTCAAAATAAAGTCGCTGCCGTTAGCCGCAGCGATGACTTCAGCAACAGCCCATAACAAAGTTTGCAATTCCAATTTGGTTGAACTGGTTTGTTCAAAGCACTTCACTTTAACGTTATCGCTTAAGGACTCTAATGGTATACCTAAATCAGTTACCACAAGGTAAGCACCATACCCCACCTTAGATTTGGTATTAACGCTACCGTCGGTAAAAATATGTAGGTGGAACATACTGACAGTAAACCTTAATTCAGAAATACAGGGTTGAAGAAAATATCTAATCGCGTAGATGATTAAAAAAAACGAACGGCAAAGAATTAAAGCTGAGCCTTGCGACGCAAGAACACACTAGCCCATGCGAACAGCCCCATCATCAATAAGGCGTAACCCGGCATTTGCCATAGTAATGCACTGCGCAGTGCTGTACCCGCAGGGTGATCGGGGAAACTAGCCAATAACCCGGAGAATCCTAGACTAAAAAGACCATAGCCAAGATTAAATATGAGGCCCTTGACCGAAAGAACTGTTGCCCGCTTTGCAGAATCCGCCTCTTGATGAAGTACACGACTGACGGTAAAGCCAAGGAAGCCCATAATCGTCATTAAAAACATCGCCGGTAGAACGCCAAAAATAGGCCACGCAGGAACTAACGCGGCCAACCCGATCAATGCACCCACGGCCACAAACCCTAAATTTGCCAGCATACTGAAACGATTATTTAAGTGCTTCGCAATTCCCGGAACAAACCAAGCTAACACCCCCATCGCCGCGCCGAGGAATCCGTAAGTCCATTCTGGCAAGTCAATCAGCCGATAGTAACTGCTATTGATGGTTGCGAAATTACGCACAATTGAATCGATCGCCACGCCAATTAGCACGACCACCAGTATTCTAGGGTGTGTAAAAGCCCAGCGCGCAGTAGTGAGCGTGAGCTGGATTGCATGCTT
Source organism: Gammaproteobacteria bacterium (assembly GCA_043745725.1). Lineage (GTDB taxonomy): Bacteria > Pseudomonadota > Gammaproteobacteria > Pseudomonadales > Cellvibrionaceae > Cellvibrio. The sequence continues at coordinate 3,293 of JAYTSJ010000198.1, forward strand.
TAAAGTCGACCCCGCCGCCGCATGAGTCGGCTCAACCATTCTCAAGGTAATAAATAAACATACCAGCGCTTGGCATAGTACCAAAGCAACAGGTAGCCGATGTGCAACATCCGCCGACAACTGAATGCCCGCAGGTAAAAAATGATTTATGAATGATGGATCGTAGAGCACGCCGCCAAGAATCATTGCTATAACAAAACCTACTGAGCGCCAGCGCATTGTGCTAGCAAGCAACCTATCCCAAGCGGCGGCACGACCTTCTTCGCGTAATGAATCATAAGCCAGTGCTTCATCTGCGCCACTTGCACAGGCCTCCGAGAGCCCGGAACAAATCCGATTGATCACACAGAGCGAGAACAAAATCATCCCGCCATTGCGAGGCGCCAGCAGCAAACAAAGCATCTCCACCACCATCAACACGGCTGCCGTAATTAATAATTTCCGCCGCCCGATCGTATCCGCCAATGCCCCCGAGGGCACCTCAAATAAAAAAATCGTCACCGC
>JAYTSJ010000199.1:0-11529 GCA_043745725.1 Gammaproteobacteria bacterium
TATTAATAGCACACGATCAGCCTGTTGGATTTCCTGCCAGGCGCGTTGAATTCCAATTTGTTCTACTTCATCCGCGCTATCGCGCAAACCAGCAGTATCAATAATATGTAGCGGCATACCATCTATATGTATATGTTCGCGCAGCACATCGCGTGTTGTTCCTTCTATGCTGCTAACAATTGCGGAATCGCGACCGCTCAAGGCATTTAATAGACTTGATTTACCGGCATTGGGTCGGCCTGCAATAACTACACGCATACCATCACGAACCAGCACACCTTGGCGAGCCTCTTTAAAAACCTGCGCTAGTTTCTGTTCAATAAACTGTAAATCAGTAGCGACTTTACCGTCGCTTAGGAAATCAATTTCTTCTTCCGGGAAATCAATTGAGGCTTCAACATAAATACGGAGATGGATTAAGGCTTCTACTAATTCATGAATTCTGGTTGAGAAGGCACCTTGTAATGAATGCAAGGCATTGCGCGCAGCCTGTTCACTGGTAGCGTCGATAAGATCAGCAATGGCCTCAGCTTGTGCCAGATCCAGCTTATCGTTTAGAAATGCGCGTTCAGAAAATTCCCCTGGTCGGGCTAATCGCACACCTAATTGGGTTATTTCACGTAGTAGCAAATCGAGAATAACCGGGCCGCCATGACCTTGAAGTTCAAGCACATCTTCGCCGGTAAAAGAGTTTGGGCCAGGGAAAAATAGGGCTATGCCTTGATCGAGTATTTCACCGTTAATACTGTGAAATGGACAATAGTGCGCGTAGCGAGGAAGCAATTTTATGTGAAGCAGAGTTTCAGCAATAGTTATTGCTTTATTGCCAGAAATGCGGACTATACCGACACCACCGCGACCAGTAGCAGTGGCAATGGCGGCGATGGTGTCGGTATTGGGATTCATGTTGTTATCTTTTAGTATCTAGCTTTTAACAGTTAAGGATTTACTATCAGCTTTTTCAATATCTTTGGTGATGATGTATTGTTGTAACATCGACAAGCTGTTGTTAGTAACCCAATACAATACTAAACCTGCAGGGAACCACAAAAACATAAAGGTAAATACAACAGGTAGCATTTGCATTACGCGTGCTTGCATTGGATCTGTAGGTTGTGGATTTAATTTCTGCATAAAATACATAGTAATGCCGTAAATAATTGGCAATACAAAATAGGGATCCTTAACTGATAAGTCGGTAATCCATAAAATAAAAGGCGCGTGACGTAATTCTACTGATTCCATTAATGCCCAATAAAGTGCTAAAAATACCGGCATTTGAATTAGCATGGGTAAGCAACCACCAAGGGGGTTTACTTTCTCAGTTTGGTATAGCTTCATGGTTTCTTGTGACATTTTTTGGCGATCATCACCATAACGTTCTTTTAGCTCAGCCATTTTTGGCGCTAATTTTCGCATTTTTGCCATGGATTTATAGCTAGTGGCAGATAATTTAAAGAACAGAAGTTTAACGGTAAAAGTTAAACCAATAATGGCCAGACCCCAATTTAAAACAAAACCGTGAATAAATTTCATAAGCCAGAATAAAGGCTCAGCTATGATTGATAGCCTGCCGTAATCTAAAGTTAATTCTAAATTAGGTGATATTAATTTCAGTTTTTCAGTATCTTTAGGCCCGGCATAAAAACTTGCTTTAATGGTCGATTGGCTATTAGGTGCTACTTCAATTGCGTTGCTGGTAAAACCAAAAACATATAAGTTTTTGTCCCCTAATTTACGCAGGCTGTATTTATTGATTGTTTTAGGATCAGGAATCCAGGCACTAATAAAATAATGCTGAACCAGCGAAACCCAACCACCTTGCCAACCTTCTTTCCAAGTTCCTTCAGGGGTAATTTTTATATCGATTTTTTCATTTAAATCTTTAAAAGTAACCTTTTTATATCTTTCATCAGGAGTGGTTATAGCTGCGCCCAGGAATGGGCTCATGGACATGGCATTGGCTTTAGCAAACTCTTTATTGTCACGTTTAATTTGTGCGTAGAAGTTGCCACTCCATTTGTTACTACTCTGATTATCGATTAGATATTCAACACCTACTAAATATTGGCCACGAGTAAAGGTGTAGCGTTTAGTGATGTTAACTTGATGTTGTAGTAGGGTTAAGTTTACGGTTAAGGAGTCTTGTCCATTCTCTAAATTGAATTCACTTTTTTCTACAGTATATAAAGGACGGCCTTGGGCAGTATCAGTACCATTCGTACCCACTAAACCGCTTTGTGCTACATAAGTGTGGTCTGCACTATTGTCAATTAAGACAAAAGGTACATCAGGTGTATTTATATCTGCGGAGTGTCTTGGTAAAGAGACTTTTACAATATCACCACCAACGGGATCTATTTCAACCCATAAGCTATCGGTTTTTACTTTAATAATGGCTTTTGAAACTACTTCTGTTGCTGACTTTTGCTCTACATTAATAAGAGGAATAGTAGCATCAGGAATATCGCTAGTTTTCGCAGCGGGTTCAGTGGATGTTGTTGTCGATATAGCTGCAGCTGCAATTGCAGGATGTTGTTCTTGAAAAGAATTCCAGCGAATTGCTAGTGTAAAAAGTACGGCTAATATAGCCGCTACGATAATATTTCTTTGCCAATCCATCTTAGTGACTGCCATTTTTAGGTTGTTGTTGAGGTACGGGATCGATACCGCCTTGATGCCAAGGGTGACATTTTATAAGGCGTGAGATAGCTAGATAACAGCCTTTTGTTAACCCATAGGTATTAATCGCTTCTTCTGCATAATATGAACAGGTTGGGTAAAACCGGCATTGGTTGCCAATCCAGGGGCTTAAAAAAAAGCGATAACCGTGAATTGATTTTATTGCTAAATGACTCGGTGTTATCCGGCACATTGCTCAGAGCCTTTAGGTGGTTTAATACCTTGGTGATCTGTAGCGACTTTTTCCGCACGACGAAGTAGACGTTGCCATTGCAAGTTAAGCTGTTCAACTAAGGCTGCATTGGCTAAATCGTTCATACCTTTACGGGAGAGCACGATAACATCTATACCTTTCAACTGTTGTTGTTTAACACGAAAAGTTTCGCGAATTAGACGTTTTACGCGATTTCTATCAACAGCACGACGAATATGTTTCTTGGCAATGACTAAGCCTAAGCGTGGATGGCTTAAATTATTGAGTCGTGCAAGAAAAAGGAAGACTTGGTGTGAGGCGCGGAGTGGTGCATCGTCAAAGACGGTTTGAAAATCGCTAGAGTTTAGAAGACGCAAAGACTTGGTAAAAGCTTCATCTTGCGTCTGGCTGCTAAAAGCCTGCTTCACTCTAGTGACCTATCAATACGGGGGTATTAAACGGTTAACTCTTTACGGCCTTTAGCACGACGACGAGCTAATACTAAACGACCATTTTTAGTCGCCATGCGAGCACGAAAACCGTGTACGCGTGCGCGTTTAAGAGTACTTGGTTGGAATGTTCTTTTCATGAAACTAACCTGTCTATTATGCTAATACGGGCACTAAGTGATCACACGACGTGTGAAAAGAGGCGCGATTTTAAAGAATATATACCCTTAAAGCAAATCTTTTCATGAAATATAATGGATTGTGATAAAAATTAAAAAGATTTGTTAAATATACCAAGTTATTAGCAGCTTATTAAAATTATATTAACAGAGTTATCCACAGTTAATTTAACAATAAAAAAATTCACGTAATATCTTTTTATTTATAAGTTATTGAATTGTGGAGGGTTTGATAACTGATGCACCATGTCCTTGTAAATCGGAGATTTATTGTGGATAACTAATAGGGATAAGAGTAAACTCTGCTTCCTTAAAACGTTTAGTTCGATAAGTATTTTAAAAGCATTAATTAAGCGCCAATATTAAAATAAAATCTGTTATATAGGTTTTCAAGCTCGTTTATCAGTTGATAATCCTTGGGAGTTTTTTTTGCTACATTCTGTTTGGAAATTATGTGCATCGAGTTTGCAGGATGAATTGCCGTCGCAGCAATTTAATACCTGGATTAAACCTTTGCAAATTGATGACGCTGCGAATCAGAATGAGTTGCGCTTGTTAGCACCTAATCGTTTCATCAGTAATTGGGTGGAAGAAAAGTTTTTGACGCGGATTAAGGAACTCGTGGCTAATTTTCAAGATGGCACACCATTGTCGGTTGTCATTGCTGTTGGTGCTAAAAATAATATGTCAGCGGTGCTCATGCCTCCGATAACATCGCAAACGTTAAACCCCGTTATCAGCGATACGTTAATATTAAATAGACAAATTAATAGTCTAGAGCGGCCAAACAATAATCAGCAGTCTTCTGCTATTAATAGAATACAAGATCTCCCCCAGCAGAAAATATATCGCCCGCTAGAGGAGCCTGTAAATCAAGGCCCTAACGTTGAAGGGGCACTAAAACACAGTAACTATCTAAATGTGGGTTCTACGTTCGCTACTTTTGTTGAAGGTAAATCAAACCAATTAGGTTTAGCTGCAGCGCGCCAGGTGGCTGAAAACCCTGGTGGTGCTTATAATCCACTGTTTATTTATGGCGGTGTTGGTTTGGGTAAAACCCATCTGATGCAAGCCGTTGGTAATGCCTTGGTTGCTAAAAATCCTAATGCTAAAGTCGTTTATTTGCATTCCGAACGCTTTGTGGCAGATATGGTAAAAGCACTGCAATTGAATGCTATCAATGATTTCAAACGTTATTATCGCTCTATGGATGCTTTGTTAATTGATGATATACAATTCTTTGCAGGTAAAGAGCGCTCGCAAGAAGAGTTTTTTCATACTTTCAATTCGCTGCTAGAAGGCGGCCGTCAAATTATTCTTACTTGTGACCGTTTTCCTAAAGAAATCAATGGGTTAGAAGAGCGTTTGAAGTCGCGTTTTGGCTGGGGATTGACAGTTGCGGTTGAGCCTCCCGAATTGGAAACACGTGTCGCTATATTAATGAAGAAAGCTGAGCAAGTTGGCATTGATTTGTCGCATGAGGCAGCGTTTTTTATTGCTCAGCGAATTCGCGCCAATGTCCGTGATTTGGAAGGCGCACTTAAACGCGTTATCGCCAGCGCAAATTTTACGGGTCGGCCAATTGATGTCGAGTTGGTTCGTGAAGCATTAAAGGATTTATTGGCATTACAAGATAAACAAGTTGGCATTGATAATATTCAACGTGTAGTGAGTGAATATTACAAAATTAAAATGAATGATATGGTTTCCAAGCGACGCAGTCGATCTGTCGCCCGACCGCGCCAGGTCGCGATGGCTTTAGCGAAGGAGTTAACTAATCATAGCTTACCTGAAATTGGCGAAGCATTTGGTGGGCGCGATCATACAACGGTGTTGCATGCCTGCCGTAAAATTAAACAATTACAGTTAGAAACCGCGGACATCCGCGAAGATATGAAAAATTTATTACGCTCGCTGACGACTTGATTTATAGATGTTTTAAGTGTTCTTTGTTTTAAATAATTACCTCATAATTCCCGGATGAAACTGCCAAGAGACCATCACATGAAATTTGTCGTATTGCGCGAAGCGCTGCTTAAACCTTTACAATTAGTCGCCGGTGTAGTCGAGCGTCGTCAAACCTTACCCGTGCTGTCAAATGTGCTTATTGTCTTAAATGGCGATCAATTGTCGCTTACCGGTACAGACCTTGAGGTCGAAATCGTTGGTCGTGTGCAATTATCCCAGGCGGGCGAATCCGGTGAAATTACAGTACCTGCACGCAAATTGGTAGATATCTGCAGATCGTTGCAAGATGGTGCAAACATAGAGTTTTTTCAAGAAGATCACCGCATAATTGTTAAATCGGGTCGCAGTCGGTTTACCCTGTCAACTTTGCCGGCTGCAGACTTCCCAAATGTAGAAGATACGCCTGGAAATTTACGTTTCAGTTGTGCTCAGCAAGAAATTAAGCGTTTGATTGAGCGTACGTCCTTTGCGATGGCGCAACAAGATGTGCGTTATTATTTAAATGGTATGTTGTGGGAAGTTCGTCAAGATCAGTTGCGCGTTGTGGCAACTGATGGTCACAGGATGGCTATGTGTACCCGCGCGGTTGCTGTAACTACTAGCGATGTCATTCAAGCTATTTTGCCGCGTAAAGGTGTTTTAGAACTATTGCGTTTGTTGGATGATTCCACTGCTCAAGTAGAAATAACCTTAAGTGCAAATAATATTCGCGTGACTTCACCCGACTATACATTTACCTCTAAATTAGTCGATGGTAAGTTTCCAGAATATGAGCGCGTGTTGCCTCGTGGTGGTAACAAGGTTGTTATAGGTTCACGTGTAGAGTTGAAACAAGCTTTTGGGCGCACCGCTATTTTATCGAATGAAAAATACCGCGGCGTACGCTTTTTGCTATCCGATGGTCTTTTAACAATAGTTGCTAACAACCCTGAGCAAGAAGAAGCAGAAGAGCAGGTTGTTGTAGATTACGCCGGTGATAGTTTAGAGGTTGGTTTTAATGTTAGTTATTTACAAGATGTCACTAACGTAATTAATCACGAAAATATCAAGATTACCTTATCTGACTCTAATTCCAGCGCACTATTGGAGGATCCGGATAATGGTGACTCTTTGTACGTTGTTATGCCGATGCGCTTGTAATCCCCGCCTGTCTTTGTTGGTCATATGACCTTAAAACGCCTGTTTATTCAAAATCTGCGCAATCTTAACTCGGTCGATATTAATCCATCCGACCGGGTTAATCTGATTTTCGGTGAAAATGGATCTGGCAAAACCAGCGTCCTTGAAGCTATTAATTTGCTGGCCCTTGGCCGATCCTTTCGTAGCCATAAGCACAAGCCACTTATTAATCATGAGCAACTGGAATTCACCGTGTTTGGCAAAGTTAAGGCGGATGATGGCGCAGATGTTCCCATTGGCATTAATCGGCAACGCGATGGCTCAGCTAGCTATAAAGCTAATGGTAATCTAATTCCTTCGGCAGCAGATCTGGCCACTTATCTGCCGATTCAAGTTATTAATGCTGATACTTTTTTACTGCTGGAAGGCGCGCCTAAGGTGAGGCGTCAGTTTATGGATTGGTTAGTGTTTCACGTGGAACCTAAATTCTTTCCGTTATGGAAGGATTGCCAGCGCTGTTTGAAACACCGCAATAGCCTGCTGCGGCGTGATAGAATGCCCAGCAACAATGGGGGGCGCAGTCTTGAATTGGCGTCCTGGGATCAGGAGCTATCATTCCTTACCGAACAGATTGATATCTTGCGCGCCAGATGCATGGAGCAATTTAAAGTATCTTTCCATGGTCTCCTTAAGGAATTTATTAGCCTTGATGGGATTGCCATTGATTATTTCTGTGGTTGGAATAGTGATAAATCGTTTGCTGAAATTTTGCATGCGGGCTTAGAGCGAGATTTTCAGCTTGGGTACACCCAGATCGGCGGTCATCGAGCTGACTTGCGCATTACAGTAAATGGTCAGGATGCAGCGGAAATATTGTCTCGAGGACAACAAAAGCTATTAGTTTGTGCCTTAAAGATTGCGCAAGGTTTTGTTTTCTCACAGATAACGGGACGTAAAACCATCTATCTTGTGGATGATTTGCCGTCAGAATTAGATGAAACGAACCGTGCGCTGCTGGCAAGGTGGTTAAATTCAATGGCGACGCAGGTGTTTATTACCGGTGTAGAGCAGGAAAGCCTGTTAAGTATTTGGCAAAAGATACCGAATGTGGCTACAAAATTGTTTCACGTGGAACAAGGTAGTGTAAAAGAGATAGTAAAAACATTTGTTGAATGAACAACACATGTAAATGAATAAAAGCAGCGGAGATTCCCAGCTATGTCAGAAGAAAACACCTACGACTCGTCCAGCATTCAGGTTCTTAAAGGGTTGGATGCCGTACGTAAACGCCCAGGGATGTATATTGGTGATACAGATGACGGTTCAGGCCTGCACCATATGGTGTTTGAGGTAGTTGATAACTCAATCGATGAAGCATTAGCGGGTCACTGTAATGAGATCAAAGTCATTATCCACCCGGATGAAACTGTATCTGTGGCTGATAATGGTCGCGGTATTCCTACGGACATGCACGAAGAAGGTGTTTCTGCTGCTGAAGTTATCATGACGATTCTTCATGCTGGCGGAAAGTTTGACGATAATACCTATAAAATTTCCGGTGGGTTACACGGTGTAGGTGTCTCGGTAGTAAACGCGCTATCAGAATACTTGAAGCTGACTATTCGCCGTGCAGGTAAAATCCACGAACAAATTTATCGCCACGGAGTACCTGATGAACCATTAAAAGTCGTTGGAGATACTACGACTACGGGAACCGAAATACATTTTAAGCCGTCGGCACAGACCTTTACGAATATTGAATTTCATTTTGAGCTGCTGGCTAAGCGTTTGCGCGAGTTGTCTTTCCTCAACTCGGGCGTGCGGATTGTTTTAAAAGATGAGCGCAGCGGTAAAGAAGAGGTCTATCAATACGAAGGTGGCTTACGTGCTTTCGTTGATCATCTTAATAAAAACAAATCTACCATCAATAAAATGGTCCATTTCATATCCTTGACTCGTGAAGATGGCATAGGTGTTGAGGTTGCACTGCAATGGAATGATACTTTTCAGGAAACTCTGCTGTGTTACACCAACAATATTCCGCAACGCGACGGCGGTACTCACTTAGCGGGTTTTCGCGCCGCCTTAACGCGTAGTTTGAATAGCTACATTGATAAAGAAGGCTTGGGCAAAAATGCCAAAGTAGCTACCACTGGTGATGATGCCCGTGAAGGTTTAACCGCAATTGTTTCGGTGAAGGTTCCAGATCCCAAGTTCTCTAGCCAAACTAAAGACAAATTAGTTTCTTCAGAAGTGAAAAACGCTGTAGAACAGGAAATGGCAGAGCATTTTGGTAATTACTTGCTGGAAAATCCAGGCGAAGCCAAAGCTATTGTAGGCAAAATGATTGATGCAGCGCGCGCACGTGAAGCAGCGCGTAAGGCCCGCGATATGACTCGCCGCAAAGGCGCATTAGATATCGCAGGCTTACCTGGGAAGTTGGCGGATTGTCAGGAAAAAGATCCGGCATTATCAGAAGTTTATCTGGTGGAAGGGGACTCAGCGGGCGGCTCAGCTAAGCAAGGCCGCGCGCGTAAGACACAAGCAATTCTGCCACTTAAAGGCAAAATTCTTAACGTAGAAAAAGCCCGTTTTGACAAAATGCTCTCCAGTGTTGAAGTCGGTACTTTGATTATCGCGCTCGGCTGTGGCATCGGTAAAGATGAATACAATCCGGAAAAGCTGCGCTATCACAGTATCATTATTATGACGGATGCTGACGTGGATGGTTCGCATATCCGTACGCTGCTATTAACCTTTTTCTTCCGTCAAATGCGCGAGCTGATTGAGCGTGGGCATATTTATATTGCGCAACCGCCGCTGTATAAAATCAGTAAAGGCAAGCAAGAACAATATTTAAAAGACGAAGCGGCTATGACCGAATTCCTCACTCAAGCAGCGCTTGAAGGCGCAAGTTTGCATGTAAATACTGAAGCACCTGGTATTGGCGGTGAGGCGATTGAAAAATTAGTGCAGCAATATCGCAAAGTAATGGCGACTATAGAACGCTTATCGCGCCTATATCCAGCAATAGTTTTGGAAAAGATGATTTATGTGGCGGCCGTGCGCCCGGAACACTTAGCAAATCAAGGTCACATGCAGCAATGGTGTGATCAAATGCTCGCAAGTTTCAGTCTTGATGATCGCGCAGGTAGCCAGAAATACCTGATAACTGTACGTGAAGACCGTGAACGTCATTTATTCCTGCCGGAAGTAGAAATTATTGCACACGGCATTTCCACCCATTACCCATTCAACCACGACTTCTTCGCCTCCGGTGAATATGCGTCCATAGTTTCTTTAGGAGCAAACCTTGAAACCCTGATTGAAGACGGCGCTTATATCCAGCGCGGTGAGCGTAAACAACCTATTAGTAGTTTTACAGAAGGTTTGGATTGGCTGATGAAAGAGTCGCGCAAAGGTTACAACATCCAACGCTATAAAGGTTTGGGAGAAATGAACCCGGAACAACTTTGGGATACCACCATGAACCCCGAAACGCGTCGTATGTTGCGAGTGACTATTCAGGATGCTATTGCGGCTGATCAAATTTTCACCACTTTGATGGGTGATCAAGTTGAACCACGTCGAGAGTTTATAGAAACGAACGCATTGGCAGTTGCTAATTTGGATGTGTAATTCGTTTCAGATTGTATAATCTGTGCTCTCTTCACCTCACAATTTGTATATTGGGGGGAAGGGACATTGCATAGTAAGAACTAATTTGATTTTATGTTATAATAGTTTTTTTGGATGTGATTGTTGCCTGTGAAGATTCTTCCTCGGTCGCTAAATTTAATTGTGCAGCATAAAAATTAAACATAAATCCGGTTATTTTCAAAAGGCTATATTTCGTCCCTCTCATCTTTTTACCATATTCCATTAGTTTTCTCCTGAGCGTGTCACCTCATGTTCCACTTTTCCTTTTAAGGTTCGAACTTGAGTAGTTGACGTCCTACTTTCATTCTCTTCTTGAAGCCAATAATGCTAACTGTTAGCTTCATTCAGGTACATGTGCAGATGCCGCATGCTTGAATTTATATAGGAATTTTTTAAACGAAGCTTTCGCTTTGATTAACCAGGATCACCATAGCAATATGTCTTTATGCTCTTTCCAATAAATAATAAGTGGAGATTAATGAAATGCTATTTAACACAGTAACAACCCTTACCCGAAAATCTCTGGCTTGCAGTGTGTTAGGTGCACTGACGCTAGGTTTGTATTCCGAAGTATCCTTGGCACAGAACAAATTAGTTGGATATATTCCTTCATATACGAATATTACCGCTGTTGCCGATAGAACAGACTTCACCAAACTGACTCACGTCAATCTTGCATTTATTAACCCGACTGCCAATGGTGCTATTGGGAATGATGTCGGCCCAATGTGTATGGGTGGTCCATCAGGTGCGAATGTTTCCAAGGGAGATATTGCTTACGTTGTGAATAAGGCACATGCCGCCGGCGTAAAAGTTTTGGTATCAATGGCTGGTGGTGGACTTCCCGCCTGTGCTGGCGACTGGAAAACATTGTTGCGCGATAGCCGTACCGGATTGGTTAATAATATAGTGTCATTTGTAAACTCTTCGAATCTCGATGGTGTCGATATCGATATCGAAGGCGAATTATTAACAGCAATTGATAACGCCGGAAATTACACACCCTTTATTCAAGCATTGCGTAATGCGTTGCCAGGAAAATTGGTAACAGCAGCAACAGCTTCTTACAATGGTGGCATGATTCCAACGTCATCCATCCAATATTTTGATTTCGTCAATATCATGTCGTATGACGCAATTGGCCCAGGCTGGGGGGTGGCAGGTTCAGAACATTCACCTTACTCAATGGCGCAATCGGATATTACCCTCTGGTTGAATCGCGGGTTACCAAAATCGAAATTGGTACTTGGTGTGCCATTCTATGGTTATGGTTTTGCTG
>JAYTSJ010000200.1:0-20786 GCA_043745725.1 Gammaproteobacteria bacterium
ATAAAGTCTTCGTTGATTTCTATGGCATGGAAGAGTGTATTCAGCAGATAGTTTCTTTTTTCAAGCATGCTGCGCAAGGTTTGGAAGAAAAGAAACAAATTCTCTATTTGTTGGGGCCTGTTGGCGGCGGTAAATCCTCTTTAGCTGAAATGTTAAAATCCCTAATGGAAAAAATGCCTATTTATTGCATAAAAGATTCTCCGGTATTTGAATCACCGTTGGGTTTATTTGATCTTGATGAGGATGGTCAAATTCTTGAAGAAGATTACGGCATTCCCCGTAGGTATATTAAAAGAATTATGTCACCTTGGGCGGCCAAACGTCTGCAGGAATTTCATGGTGATATTACCCAATTTAAAGTGGTAAAACTTTATCCTTCAATTCTCAATCAAATAGCGATTACCAAAACCGAACCCGGTGATGAAAATAACCAGGATATTTCTTCATTAGTCGGTAAAGTCGATATTCGTAAGTTAGAAGAGTTTCCGCAAAACGATCCTGATGCTTATAGTTTTAGCGGCGGCCTGTGCCGAGCTAATCAGGGCTTGATGGAATTTGTGGAAATGTTCAAAGCTCCTATTAAGGTATTGCACCCGTTATTAACCGCTACTCAAGAAGGTAATTTCAACAGCACCGAAGGGTTGAGCGCGATTCCTTTTGATGGAATTATTTTGGCGCATTCTAATGAATCGGAATGGCAAAATTTTCGTAACAACAAAAACAATGAGGCATTTATTGACCGAGTTTATATTGTGAAGGTTCCTTATTGCTTGCGTGTTAAAGAAGAAATGCAAATTTACGAAAAGTTATTGCAAAATAGTTCGCTGCATAAAGCGCCCTGTGCGCCTGATACCTTGCGTATGTTGGCACAATTTTCGGTACTTTCCCGAATTAAGGCACCGGAGAATTCCAACACTTTTTCCAAAATGCGCGTTTACGACGGCGAAAATCTTAAAGACACTGATCCCAAAGCAAAATCATTGCAGGAATACAAAGATGCAGCGGGTGTTGATGAGGGCATGACGGGGCTGTCAACACGCTTTGCTTTTAAAATTTTATCCAAAGTATTTAATTTCGATCCTACTGAAATTGCGGCTAACCCTGTGCATTTGATGTATGTGCTAGAACAACAAATTGAGCAGGAACAGTTTCCCAAAGAAGTGCAGGAAAAATATTTGAATGCTTTAAAAGAATTTATCTCACCTAAGTATGTTGATTTTATTGGTAAAGAAATTCAAACCGCTTATTTGGAATCCTATGCTGAATACGGGCAAAATATTTTTGATCGTTATGTTACCTATGCCGATTTTTGGATTCAGGATCAAGAGTATCGCGATCATGAAACGGGTGAAATTCTCAATCGTTCCTCGTTGAATGAAGAGTTGGAGAAAATTGAAAAACCCGCAGGCATTAGCAATCCAAAAGATTTCCGTAATGAAATTGTTAATTTTGTGTTGCGTGCTAAAGCAAATAATTCTGGTAAAAATACGGATTGGCGTAGCTATGAAAAATTACGTACTGTTATTGAAAAGAAAATGTTTTCAAATACAGAAGATTTGTTACCAGTAATATCATTCAATGCCAAAGCCTCTGCGCAAGACATCAAGAAACATCAAGATTTTGTGCAAAGAATGATTGAGCGTGGATATACTGAAAAACAAGTACGCTTGTTGTCAGAGTGGTATTTGCGGGTAAGAAAATCGCAGTAATTTTTCTGACTTTTACTTATGCACCTGTTCGTCGTGTTAGGTGTTTGAATTAAGTGCCGGCATTAAATGTCTATATTAAGCGCCTGTATTAAAGGCCTGTGTTAAGGGTTGAACATGAGCTATATTATTGATAGACGCCTCAATTCGAAAAATAAAAGCGCTGTAAATCGTCAGCGATTTTTACGGCGTTACCGCGAACAAATTCAAAAAGCAGTTTCCGATGCGGTGAGTGAAAGATCTATAAAAGATATTGATAAAGGTGGAAAAGTTAGTATTCCTAGTAAGGATCTTGGTGAGCCTGTTATTCATCATGGTAATGGCGGGCATAATACTCGAGTGCTGCCGGGGAATAAGAAATTTTCAGAAGGCGATAGAGTTGAACGACCAAAAGAGGGCGCGGGTGCCGGTGGCAAAAAAGCCAGTGATTCGGGCGAGGGTGAGGATGACTTTTCATTTGCCTTGTCCGAAGAAGAGTTTTTAGATTTTATGTTTGATGGTTTGGAGTTGCCTAATCTCATTAAACGTCAGTTATCGGGAGTAGAAGAATTTAAAAAAGTACGTGCCGGTATTACCAATGAGGGAAACCCCGGAAAAATAAATATTGTACGATCTTTGCGCTCGGCGAACATGCGGCGCATCGCATTAACCGCTGGTAAGCGCCGTCGTTTACAGGAACTGCAGGAACAACTGGAAATGATGGAACAGCAGCCTGCTAGTGAGCGCGATGCTGTGTTGTTTCATGCAGTACAAAGTGAAATTATTAAGTTAACCAAAGCCATCAAACATATTCCGTGGTTGGACACTTTTGACTTAAAATACAATTTACATATTAAGCAACCTGTTCCGCGCTCAAAAGCCGTGATGTTTTGCATTATGGATGTTTCTGGCTCTATGGATCAGCCGACAAAAGATATTGCCAAACGTTTTTTTATTTTGTTGTACCTTTTCTTGCAACGCAATTATGAAAAAACGGAAATCGTTTTTATTCGTCACCATACCAGTGCTAAAGAAGTGGATGAAGATGAGTTTTTTCATTCTCGCGAAACTGGCGGCACGGTAGTTTCCAGTTCATTAAAACTGATGCAGAGTATTATTGAAGAACGCTATTCGCAAAACGAATGGAATATTTATGGGGCGCAAGCGTCCGATGGCGATAATTGGGGCGACGATTCCGATAGCTGTATGGAATTAATGAATAATAAGCTGTTACCGCTTTGCCAATATTTTTCTTATATTGAAATAACACCTAATCAACATCAATCGCTATGGCACACCTACGAAGCGGTTAAAACGCATCATCCTGATCGATTTTCGTTGCAACATATTATTAATATTGAAGATATTTATCCTGTGTTCCGCGAACTGTTTCAGAAGAAGGTTGCATGAAAAAACCACTTTTTACGACGTCTGAATGGAGCTTTGAATTAATTCGCGAATGCGATCAAGCGTTGAGTGAAATAGCGAAAGAGTTTGGGCTTGATACTTATCCGAATCAAATTGAAGTGATTAGCTCTGAGCAAATGATGGATGCTTACGCGGCGGTGGGAATGCCCATTGGCTACCATCATTGGTCCTATGGTAAGCAATTTCTCAGTACAGAACATTCCTATAAGCGCGGTCAAATGGGGTTGGCTTATGAGATAGTGATTAATTCAAATCCTTGTGTTGCCTATTTGATGGAAGAAAACACCATGGCGATGCAAACTCTGGTGATCGCTCACGCTTGTTATGGCCACAATTCTTTTTTTAAGGGAAACTATTTATTTAAAACCTGGACAGATGCTGATTCGATTATTGATTATTTGGTATTCGCAAAAAATTATATCAGTAAGTGTGAAGAGCGCTACGGGATTTCTGAAGTAGAGGCCATTATTGATTCTTGTCATGCGCTGATGAATTATGGTGTGGATCGGTATAAGCGCCCATATCCCATTTCTGCCCAGGAAGAAGAGCATCGCCAAATAGAACGTGAAGAATATTTGCAGAAGCAAGTGAACGATCTTTGGCGTACTATTCCCAAAGCAACAAATGAAGATGGAGAAAAAAATCAACCAAGATTTCCCTCAGAGCCACAAGAAAATATTCTTTATTTTTTAGAAAAAAATGCGCCATTGTTAGAGTCATGGCATCGCGAAGTGATTCGTATTGTACGAAAAATTGCACAATATTTTTATCCGCAACGTCAAACGCAAGTTATGAATGAAGGCTGGGCTTGTTTCTGGCATTACACTTTGTTGCATGAGCTTTATGCTCGTGGTTTGGTAACGGAAGGTTGCATGCTTGAATTTTTGCAATCGCACACCAGTGTAATAGCGCAGCCAGCTTATGACAGTCCGCACTTTAGTGGCATCAATCCCTATACCTTAGGTTTTCATATGATGATGGATATTCGTCGCATTTGCGAACATCCAACCGCTGAAGATCACGAATGGTTTCCTGATATCGCCGGAAGCAATTGGAACGAAACATTACATTTTGCGATGCGAAATTTTAAAGACGAAAGTTTTATATTGCAGTTTTTGTCGCCTAAGGTTATGCGCGATTTAAAATTATTTAGTATTGTTGACGATGATGAAGATGATGATATTGAAATTGCTACAATTCACAATGAGCGCGGTTTTAAACGGCTACGTGAAATTTTAGCGGGGCAATATAATTTAGGGAATCGTGAGCCCAATATTCAAGTTTATAATGTGAATATACGAGGTGATCGCGCATTAACGCTGCATCACACTATGCACAACAGAAAACCTTTGGGGGGATCGACGGAGGAAGTGCTGCGCCACTTGCATCGCTTGTGGGGGTTTGACGTGCATTTACATTCTCTGCATGACAACACCATTAAACAGAGTTTTTCTTGTCCACCTAAAAACGTTTGATACAAACCACACGGCAACTCTATGTAGATGTGGTTTGCAGCAAACGTTTTACTTTACCAACTATTCAATCTTTTACAAATCATCCAAATATTTTTCTGCATCGAGCGCCGCCATACAACCCGCGCCTGCGGATGTGATTGCCTGGCGATAAATATGATCCGCAACATCACCCGCGGCAAATACACCAGGAATGTTGGTTGCGGTAGCATTGCCGTGTAAGCCGCTTTGCACTTTCAAATATCCATCTTTCATATCCAGTTGGCCTGCGAAAATATCCGTATTGGGTTTGTGGCCGATGGCGATAAAGACGCCGGATACATCAATGTTTTGTTCTTTTCCATCTTGCGTGCCTTTTAAACGTAAGCCGGTCACACCAGAATCGTTACCGAGAACTTCTTCGAGTTGATGATTCCAAAGAATTTTAATATTACCGTTGGCGACTTTGGCGAAAAGTTTATCTTGCAGAATTTTTTCTGATTTCACTTTATCGCGACGATGGATCAACGTAACTTCGCTGGCGATGTTAGACAAATACAGAGCTTCTTCTACTGCAGTATTACCACCACCCACTACCGCGACTTTTTGATCGCGATAAAAGAAACCATCACAGGTCGCGCAAGCGCTTACGCCACGGCCTTGAAAGGCCTCTTCCGAAGGTAAGCCCAAATATTGTGCTGACGCGCCAGTGCAAATAATGAGCGCGTCACAGGTGTAAGTTTCTGAACCTATAAGTTTAAATGGGCGTTCTGTCAAAATGGTTTCATGGATATGGTCGAACACGATTTTCGTATCAAAGCGTTCGGCGTGCTCTTGCATTTGCACCATCAAATCCGGGCCTTGTAAATCGTGTACGCCGCCAGGCCAATTTTCAACTTCAGTTGTGGTCGTTAATTGTCCGCCTTGCTGCATACCGGTAATAAGCACTGGTTTTAGATTGGCGCGTGCAGCGTAAACGGCTGCGGTGTAACCCGCGGGGCCTGATCCGAGAATAATTAAACGGTGGTGTTGTACGTCACTCATGATATGCCCTTAGATTTAGTTGTGCTGAAAGTTGAAGTTTGAAGTTTGGAATTGAGGTGCGATTACTTAATGTAGGACATGATAGGCGAATCACTATGAGGGTGCAAAATTGTATGCATCAATATGGCGGATTGCGATTAGCTATAGGCTAGCGTTGAATATTTAGTATACGAAACATGAGTTTTTCTTGAATGGTCTTATTGGCGACCCTGATTGTTAATGTTGCTGTTGATGTCAGGAATTATCAAGTCAGGTACCGCAATGGGTGTAGATAGCAAGCGTTTCCATTTCTCAGCATTATGGCTGAGTAGCAAATTTTCAAACGCGTCCGGAGCTAGGGGTTTGGCGAAGAGGTAACCTTGCAAATAATCTGCACCGTAATCGCGGCATAATCTTGCCTGTTCGCGAGTTTCAATACCTTCAATGACGATTTTTAAATCCAGGCTTTGCCCAAATACAATCATTGCCCGCAAAATTCGGCAGTCATTCGGGCTTTCAGGTACGCCTTGTACGAAGGTTTGATCAATTTTGAGTACACGTGCTGGTAACTCTTTTAAGTAAGCCATCGAAGAGTAACCGGTGCCAAAGTCATCTACTGAAATTTCAACGCCAAGGTCCTGAATTTTACGGAGAAGTTTCGCAGTACTTTCAAAATTTTCGATTAATACTGATTCAGTAATTTCCAAACCTATGCATGAACCGGGCAGTTCGGTTTTATCTAAATCAGCTTTGATATCTTCATGTAAGTGATCATCGGTAAGTAGTTGGGCGCACAGATTAAATTTCATATTGAAAGTATTGCCCACCAATTTTTGTGCACGCCATTTTGACAATTGTTGACAGGCTTTAAGGCGACTGCGCGAATCAATTTCAATGATTAAACCGGTTTCTTCAGCCAATGCAATAAACTCACTGGGTGGCAATATGCCACGCGTGGGATGATTCCAACGTACCAAACTTTCTGCGCCGCAAATTTCGAGCGTTTGAGCGTTCACAATGGGTTGGTAATACAGGATAAAGTGATCAGTAGGAATAAGTGCGCGCAATTCTTTTTCTATATGCAGGCGTTCTTGCGCTTGAGCTTGTAACGCGGAAGAGAAAAATTGATAATTATTTTTTCCATCGCGTTTGGCACGATACATGGCCAAATCGGCTGCTTTTAACATGTCCGGTGCATTGAGGGCGGCGTCAGGATAAGTAGCAATGCCTACGCTTGCAGAAATAAAATGTTCGCAGTTATCAATAATAACAGGGCGACGTAAGTCTGCCAGAATACGCCCGGCAAGTTGAGCAACGGCATCTTGTGATTCGAAATTGAGTGCTAGTATTGCGAACTCATCACCGCCAAGCCGGCATACTACGTCGCCGTCGCGTACCATGTTGAGCAGCCTATGCGCAATTTCTTTAAGCATTTGATCGCCAGCATTGTGCCCGAGCGTATCGTTAATAAATTTGAAGTTATCCAAATCGAGAAATAATAACGCTAGTTGGTCATTCATGCGTTTAGCGCGAGGAATGGCCGTGCGTAAACTTTCATCAAAATAATAACGATTCGCCAGGCCTGTGAGTGAATCATTTTCTGCAAGTGTGCGCAGGCGTTGATAACTTACTTGTAACTCGCGCTCTAATAAATGCCGCGTGCGAGCATGCACTATGGCGCGGGTTAGATGTTTATGAGCAATTTCTGATTTGAACAATACATCTTGCGCGCCTGCTTCTATGCACTGTTGTTCTAGTTTTTCATCTTCAATGGCGCCAGTAAGAATAATAATGGCGGAGTGATGAATAGGGTGCCTGACAAATAGTCGTAGCGTGTCCAAACCATCCATGTCGGGAAGGCGGTAGTCGAGCAAGACTGCATCAAATTCATTTTCATCAAATTGTGCGAGGCCATCGGTCGCTGAGCTTGCCTGAGTAATTTGAATATCCCATTCGGTTTTTTTGAATGTACGAATGATTGCTTGTCGATCCAGCTCATTGTCGTCGATTAAAAGAAGTTTCATGCATATTACTCCGTAATTTTTTACTCTTACACAGTGTCAGGCAATTCAATTATTCGCCAATAGTGATCAAGCAAACCGACTACTTGCATAAAATCATTATCCATCCGTTGCTTTAATAAATAGCCTGCAACATGTTCGCGATAAGCGGAAATAATGTCTTCATCTGACTTGGAGGTAGTAAGTACGAAAACAATGGCATGAGTCAATATTGGATCTGAGCGCAGTTCCTCTAAAAACTCTAACCCATTCATGCGTGGCATATTGAGATCCAGCAAAATAATATAGGGAGATGGAATCTCTCCAGCACGTAATAGCTCAATTGCTTCAAGGCCGTCTTTTGCGCGATAAAGTGGGTTAAGTAATTTTAGTTTATGCAACGCGCGTTGTAATGCCGTAGCATCTATATCATCGTCATCAACTATGAGCAAGCTAACCGTTTTGGCATTTTCATGTTGCAAAGTGGGATAAAATTTATCAATCATTGTCGTTTCTCCGTTACATTGTTTTCGGCCAACTGAAGCTGAAACAGCAGCCGCGCCCCGTGGATACTAAGGTAATCTGGCCGCCATAATTTTCAACAATTTTTTTAATTAATGCTAAGCCCATGCCGCTGCCTTCAAGTTCGTCGCGCGGCTTAAGTGTTTGGAACATACCGAAAATTCGCTGTTGAAATTTTTCAGGAATACCAGGGCCGTCATCACAAACCGTAAACTCATAAAAATATTCATTAAGTTCGCGGTAACTAAGACGGATAAGGCCCATTTCGCGGTCGTGGTGTTTAATCGCATTGGAAAATAAATTCCGTAGAACTTGTTCAAACGGCGTACTCAGTGTGGCAAATGTGGGTAAATTTGCTGTGGTTTCTAAATGCAGCCCAGCGTTGGTATTCTGAATTTCAAATATTTCTTTGGCCATCTGGCTTAGGTGAATAGTGCTCTGTGTTCCTTCCCCCTTTCCCGCGCGGTAGAAAATTAATAAATCATCTAATAATTTTTCCATTCGTTGTATTCGGTTGCGCAACATTTGAGTATGTTTGTCGACTGCAGCATATTCTTTTTTCACTAAATCTTCGTCGATCCAGCTGGATAGCTGGGTTATTCCCCGCAAGGGTGATTTAAGGTCATGAGAGGCAACATAGGCAAAGGTTTCCAATTCTTTATTGCTGCGGTCTAGTTCTTGATTGCTTTTTTCTAATTCGTGTTGGCGTTTAGCTAGCAGCTCTCGGGATTTTATTGCTTCGGTAATGTCGCGTTTAATGGCAGAGATCCCTACAATATTTCCTGCGGTATCTTTTATGGGAGAAAGTGTAATTGATACATTTAACAAACGTCCATCCTTACAGCGATGTATAGTTTCAAAATGCTGAACCACAATTTCTGAGCGGACGTCGCTGAGTAACAGTTGCTCTTCTTCGCGGCGATCTTCAGGAAATAATAGATCGCTAATGGAATGCCCAATGGCTTCATCTGCTGTGTAACCAAACATATTAGTAGCGCCAGTGTTCCAGCTAGTGATTATTCCATAAGGCGTTTTACTGATGATTCCATCTTCTGAAAATTCGACAATGGCGGAGCGTAGGGCTTCTAGGTTATGTACTTTTTCATAAGCCATTTGTTCGCGAGTGATATCTATATTGGTGCCCAATATTCGCAGCTGGTGATTATCAATAATCCGTTCAACTTTAGCTTTTGCGTGAATATGTTTAATGCTGCCGTCAGGTAGAATAATCCGAAATTTGCTCAAGTAAGGTGTTAGTGTACGAATAGATTCTTCGAATAATTTTTCAGTGTTTACAATGTCATCAGGGTGCACGCATTGTTTCCAAGCATTATAATCTGCTGTAAAGAATTCTTTATTGCGGCCATAGATATCAAACATTGCCTCATTCCATATTAACTGGTTGTTTTCAAGCTTGTATTCCCACACGCCAATTTGATTAATGCGTGTGGTCAACTCCAATAGTTCCCTGCTACTATTTAAGGCGGCGGCGATATGTTTGCGTTCGGTGATATCGACAATAGCTGCAAGCACTTTCATTCCATCATCTGTTTCAATCGGCGCCAAACCTATTTCCAGTGGGAATTCACTGCCGTCTTGGCGCAACCCAAATAATTCATGACCAGCCCCCATCTTTCCTATTGTTTTTATTGCCTCGGAGGAAGGATTTGTGAAAAATGTTTCGTTATTGTATGCAGGGTTTTGAGCTATAGTTGTAGGAATTAATTGTGCAATTGGTTTTCCTAATAATTCGCTACGATCATAACCGAAGATTTGTTCTGCCTGTGCATTTACTATTTCAATCGTGCCTGACGTGTTAATCATAATAATGCCATTAGGCGTGGCTTCAATCACCTGCCGCAAGCGTTTTTCTAGCTGCAACCGCGTCAAAATATTTTCTTCAAATTTTTCTAAAGTACGAGCCATATCGCCAATTTCTTGAGGGTGATCTAAAAATGGAATTGGCTGCCCTAATTTTTCATCAGCAATGTTCAGCATAAACTGGCGAATTTTTTGTAGTTGACTGGTTAAACTACGTGTAATCAGAACAGAAACTAACAGCCCAGCTACTAAAAAAATAGTAACAATTATGTAGATTAAATTCTTAGCATCATTTTTAGTGTTTGTTGCAAGTGTATTTAGTTCGGCCATTCGCATTTGTGCATGCAACGAAATACGTTCCAATATGGTTTCTAATTTTCCAATTTGTTCCTGGCTAGAATAAAGTGTACGCTGTTCAAACTTTATATAGTCTTTAATTTCTAGTAATTCACACGAAGCTAAAACAAATTTTTCCCAATCACTAAATCCTGTTTCAAAGTCGTTAATATTGGCAATCATAGAGGGTTCATTTTTGCGAATAAATACTATATTTTGAATGATGCTCGATTTTGCAATTTTTATATCGTTAGGTATTTTTTGGTTCGGGTACATAGTGGGATTGATGGCAATATTTTTTAGTGCGCGATTAATGGCATTAATTTCTGTTTTTATGCGGAGTGCTGCGTTGTTAACTTGCAGTGGGTTTTGGTAAAGTTCCTGGGTAATGGAAGAGACAGTATTTATTTGTGTCAAGGCAGCTGAGCCAATCGCAATTACCAGGAGCGCCATAAAGCCAAAACCAGTTATCACGCGATAGAAAAATTTTAAACGATTAAAGGTGTTGATTGCATGGCGATAAATATTAAAAATTAAAGTGGCAGAAAATATAATTAATCCTATAGCCGTATGCGGAGCCATCTTTATCCCCAGCCAACCAAAGGCAGGAATTAACCCAATACCATATCCCAGTAGCGAAATAGTGGCTATTGTAACCACAATAAAATTTAAAAATATTGTTGTAATAATTAAATTGTTCTTGCCGGTTGCCATGTTCATTAACTGTAATGAAGTGCTTGCTAGCAAGAGACATGAGGCAGTGACTGGTGACATTAGGCCTGGTGAAGGTGGTAAAGTTGTTAAGGTTTGGGTAAACCAATAATGTACGCCGACTGAAAAGCCAAAAAATGACTCAATAAAAGTTAAACCGCTAATTAAAAAAATAGTCGCAGCACAAATTTTTATTATTTGTTGTTTTTCGTGCACTAACGCAAATAGAGAAACACTTAATAATATAACGCAAACGGCGGTGTTATATGCCATCACCACTGCTTTGGGATAAGTTGCGGCAAGTGCCGTGGGGTTGTGCCAAAGAAATAAAACCAATGCACCGATTGCAAAAAGTAAGCTGGCCCCACATTTGGTAACAAAATTTTTATTGTTTATCAAGGTATTCACTTCCGTTGTAGGTTGAATGTATGCATCTCATATTTTCGAGTTCATAACTTTAAAACTATTTAGAATATATGCTGGTTGCTTCATATAAAAATGTATTAGCTTTCTGTATTCATTTAGATGTTAATAATTTCAGACGAAAAATATAACATTTAGGCGGTTAAGATATTAAAATACATCTTACCGGTGTAATATGCTGTAATAAATTTTTGTGTTGTGAAAATGTCATCTTTTAGTGTAGACCTTGTTGGCAATTGAGATGGAAATCAACTTTATTTCAAGGATTTTTTTGTTTTATTTTTTTGTAAATGTTGCAACACGCGACATTTGTGAGGCTGTGAAGGGTTTTTGTAATGATTTTATTATTTGTTGATGAGAAATCTCGTTTTTCCGTGTCAAAAGTTAACAAAGTATTTCCCTATTGCTATGCATTACTCTCATTAAGTTAGAGTATTAATGGAATGTGGAAAATAAAAAAAATGGCGTAATTAATTGAATCTGCAATGACGTTATTTAACTCATATACTTTTTAACTTTCACACTGATGAATTAACAGGGTAGCCCATGACTAGCGCATCCGTTGAATCACCTTGTATCCGTAATTGTTGTCTTAACGATGATGATGTTTGCGTTGGCTGTTATCGCAGTTTGCAAGAGATTACACAGTGGAGCGCAGCGAGTGATCAAGTAAAGTTGTTTATTCTGGATCGCGCCAAACAACGGAAGCAGGCACTGCGGTCTGTTTTACCACGAAACACCTCGTCTTAAATCCCTATTTAAAAGTCATTTACACTACGACCGTCAGCTGCAATTTGCTACACTGCGCGCCTTTTTATACATGCCACTTACGCGCACCGGAATTCAGCTTATGACCATCAATCCTTTTGCCAATATTCGCATCGTACTGGTGAACACTACCCACCCCGGCAACATTGGTGGTGCTGCACGTGCTATGAAAAACATGGGTTTGTCACGTTTGTATTTGGTTGCGCCCAAAGAGTTTCCCTCAGATAAGGCGACCTGGCGTTCTGCTGGCGCAACTGACGTGTTGGATGGTGCGGTTGTGGTTGATAGCCTCGATGAAGCGATTCAAGGCTGTAGCTTGGTTGTTGGCACAAGCGCTCGCGAGCGTCGCATTCCTTGGCCATTACTTGATCCGCGCGAGTGCGGTACCAATGTATGGGCAGAGGCTAGCCAGCATGAAGTTGCTGTGGTGTTTGGCCGCGAAGATCGCGGTTTAACCAATGAAGAACTGCACAAATGCAATTATCATGTACATATTCCTGCTAATGAAGAATACAGCTCGCTCAATTTGGCAACTGCTGTGCAAGTCATCACCTATGAAATTCGTATGGCCTATTTAACCGCCAGTAAAGGTAATACCCTCCCTGGCCATGTATGGGATATGCCACCCGCCGATGCACAAGCGCTCGATAGCTATTACCAACAATTAGAGCAAACTTTGGTGAATGTCGGTTTTTTAGACCCGGAAAATCCCAAGCAAACGATGACTCGCTTGCGCCGCTTGTATAACCGCATACGTATGGATCAAATGGAGCTAAATATTCTGCGTGGTGTCTTAACTGCTATGCAGAATTATGTGTTTTATACCGGCAAAGTGGTTGCCAAGTTGGGTTTAAAGGGCGATGTAGATACGTTGCGCGAAGCGGCAAAGTTAGATAAGAGCGAGTAATGCGCCAATCGCTGATTGGAAAAGAGCTAATAGTTGAGTAAAATGGTAGGATATTAGGGTTGGTTCAATTTGTTACCGTTTACATCTTATCCTATTTTTGGAAAGCCTTATGAAGCTCACTACCAAAGGTCGTTATGCGGTTACCGCGATGCTGGATTTGGCGCTACACAGTGATAAGGGGCCAGTGAGTTTGGCGGATATTTCACTGCGTCAAGGCATATCACTTTCGTATCTTGAGCAGTTGTTTGCGCGTTTACGTCAATCGGAATTGGTTAAAAGCGTAAGGGGCCCGGGCGGTGGTTATTGCTTAATGGGTGGCGCTGCTGAAATTTCGATTTCACAAGTAGTTGATGCAGTCAGTGAATCACTTGATGCAACACGGTGTGAAGGCAAGGGTAATTGCCAGGATGGTGAAGTTTGCCTAACGCATTATTTATGGCAGGATTTGAGTACACAAATTCACCAGTTTTTGAGCGGTATCACTTTGGCTGATTTGGTGGCGCGTCGCGATATTCAAGTGGTGGGCGCGCGTCAAGATAAGCGTAAATCGACAGGTTATAAAACCGAGCAGTGCATTACGCTCAGTGAAATTCTTTAAATTCTTTAAATTCTTTAAATTCTTTTTATTCAAATGTTTTTTATTCAGTAGCTAGGTTCAAGTTTGCGCAAACCGGTTTATTTAGATTACGCCTCGACCACGCCAGTTGCGCCTGAAGTTGCGGCCAAAATGGCTGAGTGCTTGATGGTGGAAGGTAACTTCGCCAACCCCGCATCGCGCTCGCACAGTTATGGTTGGCAAGCTGAAGAAGCGGTAGAAAATGCGCGCGGCCAAGTTGCACAGTTGATCGATGCAGATCCACGCGAAATCGTCTGGACCAGTGGCGCCACCGAAGCTAACAATTTAGCCTTAAAAGGTGCAGCAGAAACTTACCGTCAGCAACACTCAATAGGTGGCCACATTATTGTGTCAGCGATTGAGCACAAAGCGGTGCTTGATCCTGTTGCCTGGTTAGAAAATTCAGGGTTTACCGTTACTCGGTTAATGCCTACCTCAGAAGGTCTCATCACCACAGAGGGTTTACAAGCGGCACTGCGCGATGACACTTTTTTAGTCAGCATCATGCAAGTCAACAATGAGTTGGGTTGCATTAACGATATCAAAACTTTGTGCGACATTTGTAACAAGCGCAGTATTTTATTTCACTGCGATGCCGCGCAAAGTGCAGGCAAAATTGAAATTGATGTTAAAAATTTAAGCGTGGATTTGTTATCGCTGTCAGCGCATAAATTTTACGGCCCTAAAGGTATTGGTGCGCTTTACGTGCGCCGTGCTGGCGAAGTAAAAATTGCCGCGCAAATTCACGGTGGTGGCCATGAGCGCAATATGCGTTCAGGCACGCTCGCTACGCATCAGTGCGTAGGTATGGGTGAAGCGGCAGAATTGGCGACAAAAAATTTATCCGCTGAGTGCGAGCGTGTTTCGCAGTTGCGCGATAAATTGTGGCAAGGCATTGCGAGTTTACCCAATGTAAAACGCAATGGTTCGGCCACGCAAACAGTCAGTGGAATTTTGAATGTGACCTTTGCGAACAATGAAGGCAAAGGTTGTGATGGCGAAGTTTTGTTGTTATCGCTGCGCGATCTTGCACTTTCCAGCGGCTCGGCTTGCAACTCAGCGAGTATGTCACCGAGTTATGTGCTTAAAGCGATTGGTTTGAATGACGCGCAAGCGCAAGCATCGTTGCGTTTTAGCGTGGGGCGTTACACCACGCATGAAGAAATTGAATTTGCGATTGACCACATTGGTGATGTTGTCACCAAGCTGCTAAATGCTTAAATGCTAAAGGCTTAATTATGTCCGAACAAGTTAAACAACTTATTAATCAGGAATACGCTGCCGGCTTTTATTCCGATATCGTTTCTGAAACCTTGCCACCCGGTTTGAATGAAACGGTTATTCGTTTTATTTCGGCGAAAAAAAAAGAACCGGAGTGGTTGTTAGAGTGGCGGTTGAAATCTTACGCTGCATGGTTAGAAATGATCGAGCCAGAATGGGCTCATGTGAAATATGACGATATTGATTTTCAAGCTGTGTCTTTTTATTCGGCGCCAAAGTCTATGGACGAGAAACCCAAAAGCTTAGCGGAAGTTGATCCGGAATTATTGCGCACTTATGAAAAACTCGGCATTCCATTACATGAGCAAGCTGCGCTTGCGGGTGTGGCAATGGATGTCGTATTTGATTCGGTTTCAGTGCTTACTACATTTCGCGAAAAACTATTTGAAGTTGGTGTAATTTTTTGCTCCATCAGTGAAGCGGTGCATAAATATCCTGAGTTAGTTAAAAAATATCTCGGTTCCGTTGTGCCACAAAAAGACAATTATTACGCTGCATTAAATTCAGCAGTATTTTCCGATGGTTCGTTTGTGTACATTCCTAAAGGCGTGCGTTGCCCGATGGAGCTTTCCACTTATTTTCGTATCAACGAACAAAACACCGGTCAGTTTGAGCGCACTTTAATTATTGCCGATGAAGGTTCACACGTAAGTTATCTTGAAGGCTGCACCGCGCCTATGCGCGATGAAAATCAATTGCATGCTGCTGTAGTAGAATTAGTTGCGTGCGATAACGCAGTGATCAAATATTCCACCGTGCAAAACTGGTATCCCGGTAACGCAGAAGGCAAGGGTGGTATTTATAATTTTGTTACCAAGCGTGGTGTGTGTCATACCAACGCTAAAATCTCGTGGACACAAGTTGAAACGGGTTCAGCCATAACCTGGAAATATCCCAGCTGTATTTTACGTGGCGACAACAGCGTAGGTGAATTTTATTCGGTTGCACTTACTAACAATTATCAGCAAGCCGATACCGGCACTAAAATGATTCACATTGGTAAAAATACTCGTTCAACGATTATTTCCAAAGGTATTTCGGCGGGTAAAAGTTCCAATGCCTATCGTGGTTTAGTGCGCATGAATCCTGGTGCCGATGGTGCACGTAATTACACACAGTGCGATTCATTATTGATTGGTGACAAATGTGGAGCACATACTTTTCCCTACATTGAAAGCAAAAACCCAAGTGCAATCGTTGAGCATGAAGCGACTACATCTAAAGTAAGCGATGATCAATTGTTTCTCTGCAAACAGCGCGGGTTGGATGCAGAAAAAGCAGTGTCCATGATTGTTAATGGCTTCTGCCGCGACGTATTTAAAGAATTACCCATGGAGTTTGCTGTTGAGGCTGGCAAGTTATTGCAAGTGAGCCTTGAAGGTTCAGTGGGTTAATCGCTCTCAAAAAATTGCCATGCATGTTAGACAAACATTATCGGATTAAAAAATATATGTTACGCATTACAAACTTGTTCGCCAAAGTAGAAGAAAAAGAGATTCTTAAAGGTTTAAGCCTTACTATCAATGCCGGTGAAGTTCACGCCATCATGGGGCCTAACGGGGCGGGTAAAAGTACACTTGGCAATGTGTTGTCTGGCCGTGATGGATATGAAGTTACTGCTGGAAAAGTTGATTTCAATGGTAAAGATTTATTTGAACTCAGCACTGAAGAGCGTGCGCGTGAAGGTTTGTTTTTAGCGTTTCAATATCCGGTTGAAATTCCGGGTGTTAGCAATATGGAGTTTTTAAAAGCCTCGGTAGATGCAAAACGTAAACATCACGGCCAGCCAGAATTATCGGCGGTTGAGTTTATGAAGCTCGCGCGCGAAACCAGCAAGCGCGTTAGCCTTGATCAAGCTTTTCTAAAGCGCGGTGTTAACGAAGGTTTTTCAGGCGGCGAAAAGAAACGCAACGAAATACTACAAATGATGCTGTTAGAGCCAAGTTTGTGCATTCTTGACGAAACTGATTCTGGTTTGGATATTGACGCGCTACAAGTTGTTGCTAATGGTGTCAACGAAATGCGTTCATCCGGGCGTAGTTTTATTATAGTAACGCATTATCAACGGTTGCTCGATTACATAGTGCCAGATTTTGTTCATGTATTAGCAAATGGCCGCATTGTAAAAACTGGTGGCAAAGAGCTTGCTTTAGAGTTAGAAGAAAAAGGTTACGCTTGGCTTGAAGAAGAGGCAGTGTAATCCATGAGCGATTTTCAACAACAAGCGTTGCAATTAGCGACAACACAACAAAGTCCAATGTGGTTGAATGGCTTGCGTGCACAAGCGGCTTTTGATTGGCAAAAAGTAATTTGGCCAACGCGCAAAACTGAGCATTGGAAATATACCTCGTTAGCATCTTTGCAAAAAAATGTTCCTGCGCAATGGGCAGTAGCGAATGATAGTTGGCAACAAGATGTTGAGTTTGTTGCAGTTGATGCGCATCGCTTAGTGTTTGTGAACGGTATTTTTGATGCTGCAAGTTCGAGTGCATTGCCTGCCGAAGTGGTGTTGTTTTCACAAGCGAATATTGCACAACAAGCCGTTATTGAACAGTATTTAGGTAAAATAGTCTGCGGTGAGCAACATGTATTTGCCACCTTGAACAATGCGTGGATGAGCGAAGGTGTATTCGTGCATGTGCCGCGTGGTCAAACATTTAGCCGGCCTGTTTATGTGGTGCACGTATCTACAATGAGTACGCAGCCTGCATCCGTTAACCAACGTTTGTTGGTTGTATTAGACGAAAATTCGCAAGCCGAAGTTATTGAACATTTTGTTTCTACTGCGGAACAACAAAATACTTTTGTCAATGCGCTCACTGAAATTGTGGTCGGCGATAACGCGCAATTGCAGCATTATCGTTTGCATCTTGAAGAAGAAAATATTCAGCACGTTGGCGCAGTGCATGTGAATTTGTTGCGTAATGCGCGTATGCGTGGCTTTACGTTGGCACTTGGCAGCCGTTTGAAGCGTATTGATTATCAAATTAATCATCGTGGTCAGTGCGCCGAGTTAGATTTACAAGGTGTCTATTTGCCGCGTAATAACCAAATGGTGGACTATCACACTAACGTACAACACTGGGTGCCACATTGCACCACTAATGAAGTCTTTCGCGGAATTATTGCAGATTCTGCGCAAGCTATTTTTAATGGTCGCATTTATATTCATCCACTCGCACAAAAAACTTTAGCGGAATTAAGCAATAAAAATTTGCTGACGTCTAATAAAGCCGAAGTAAATACCAAACCTGAATTGGAAATTTATGCTGATGATGTGAAATGTGCCCACGGTGCCACCATTAGTCAGTTAAGCAGTACGGCACTTTATTATTTGCAAAGTCGTGGCATATCGCGGAGCGAAGCAGAAGTGATGTTAAGTTTTGGTTTTATCAATGAATTGTTGCAACAAGTTGTTGAGCCAGCAGTGGGTGATTATCTGTTGCCGCGTTTAGCTGTTTTATTTGGCCGAGATCAAACTCTTTTAGAAATGGCAGATTAATAATGACTGCATCGACATTTGATGTTGAAACCATTGATGTTAAATCTTTAGATGTTGAATCTTTTGATGTTGAAAAGATACGTGCAGACTTTCCCATTCTTCATCAGGAAGTCAATGGGCAGTCATTGGTGTATTTAGATAACGCAGCCACTACGCAAAAACCCAATGCAGTTATTGATGCCATCAGTGATTACTATCGTACGGATAATAGTAATGTACATCGCGGTGCTCATACATTGGCAGATCGTGCCACTGTAAAATTTGAAGCTGTACGAATCAAAGTTGCAAAATTTTTAAATGCACCCGATGCTAAACAAATTATTTGGACGCGCGGTACCACCGAGAGCATTAATCTGGTCGCAGTCTCTTGGGGAAAGGCAAATTTAAAAGCGGGCGACCGTATTTTAGTCTCGGCAATGGAACACCATTCGAATATTGTACCTTGGCAGTTAATTGCTCAGGAAACAGGAGCAGTCGTTGAAGTTATTCCTGTTGATGCAACTGGCACAATCAATATACTTGCGTTTGATGCCATGCTTGATGCGCGCGTCAAAATGGTTGCTGTAGGTCATGTATCTAATGCGATGGGTACTATTAATCCCATTGAAAAAATTATCACTCTCGCTCACGCTGTTGGTGCGCGAGTTTTAATTGATGGTGCACAAGCGGTAAGCCATTGGGCTGTCGATGTACAAAAACTTAATTGCGATTTTTATGCATTTTCTGCACATAAATTATTTGGTCCAACAGGTTTGGGCGTACTCTACGGTAAGCGCGATCTTTTAGAATCCATGCCGCCTTATCAAGGTGGTGGAGAAATGATTGAAACCGTAAGTTTTGCAGGAACAACTTTTAATCAGCTACCCTATAAATTTGAGGCTGGCACGCCTGATATCGCCGGTGTTATTGGTTTCGGTGCTGCAATTGATTATTTAAATAATCTTGATCGTGAGGCTGCTGTTGCTCATGAACAAGCTTTGCTTGCCTATGCGGAAGAAAAGGCACGGGCAACCGATGGTATAAAGTTAATTGGTACTGCGGTGCATAAAACCAGTGTAATGAGTTTTATGTTGGAAGGCGCACATCCTGCCGATGTTGGTGTCCTATTAGATAAGCAGGGCGTAGCGGTGCGAACCGGAAATCATTGCGCACAACCGATTATGGATCAATTCGGAATCCCTGGCACTGTGCGTGCCAGCTTTAGTTTTTACAATACTTTTGCTGAAGTGGATCGCTTATTTAGCGCGATTGAAAAAGCAAAAACGTTTTTGCTTTAAAAAATGGAGACCAACATGAACGTCGAAACATTTAATCCGCAACAAGAATCGGTTTTTGTAACCCCTTCAGCTGTTGCGCATTTTAAGCGTCAACTGAATGCAAGTACTAATGCAAAGGCCGTGCGTTTAAGCGTGAAGCAAAGCGGCTGTACAGGCTGGATGTATGTGGTGGATTTGGTGCCAGAAGGTAAAGCGGAGGATGTGCATTTAGCGCTGGAAGGCGGCGTCGAATTATTAATTGATCCTGCAAGCTTGGCGGTTGTTAGTGGCACTGAAATTGATTACGTCACCGAAGGTGTTAATCGCCAATTAAAATTTAATAATCCACGCGTAAAAGATTATTGTGGTTGTGGTGAAAGCTTCAGTGTGAATTGATGCCATAAAGGGCTCTGATTCCTTTATGTTTTTCTTTAGGTTTTTGCATAATTTATTTGAGATTTAGTATGTCCGAAAGACGCATGGTGGTAGCACTTGCTGATTGTCCAGCACGTCGAGTGCCGGATGGTACGCCGTTGACTATCCCGCAAGATACTTTTGTCACTATCACCCAAGCATTGGGTGGTAATTATACGGTAACTTATCTTGGTCAAATGGTTCGGGTGGATGGTACAGATGCAGCAAACCTGGGTCTTGAATCAGAAACTATTAACTTCCCTCCTCCGGTGGATGATGTTATCCACGATGAGCAAGTTTGGCAGGCATTGGGAAGCGTGTTTGATCCCGAAATTCCAGTGGACTTGGTCAATCTTGGCCTGATTTACGGTGTGAAAGTGAATCAGGCTGTAAAGCATGTCGATATTCAAATGACCCTTACTGCCCCCGCTTGCGGGATGGGGCCGGTACTCGTGGGTGATGTAGAGTACCGTGTACGCAAGGTGCCAAATGTAAATACTGTAAAAGTCGAGCTGGTCTTTGATCCGCCCTGGTCGCGGGATAAAATGAGCGAGGAAGCACAGCTTCAAACAGGTATGTTTTACTAGATGCATTTTCTCTGGATTCTGTAATGACGCAATTTGGCATAGATGTTACCGCCGA
>JAYTSJ010000201.1:0-43827 GCA_043745725.1 Gammaproteobacteria bacterium
GGTAGGTAAATTAAATTCAGGTGATCAATTACTATTGAATCTGGAAAATATACTGACTGCACATTTTATTGTGAGCTAATCGCAAAGTGATGTTTAAACGACTCATACCATAAAACAAAAATTACAACTCACTAAAATAACTATGGCGCCTGCATCACCACAGACAACTCGCCATAACTATTGACTCAACCCATAATTATTTTCTCAGCATAGGTTACTGGCAATAGTAATTTCTGGCGATAGTGGCTCTGCCTAAAAATTGCTTTACAGGAAAGCGCATGCTATAAATGGCAACGTTGTCATTTATACGTTAAGTTCGATGCAACGCAAAATTAAGTCCATTATAAAAATAATTATTTATGGTTATAGATTCAAATCTTAAACAAGACTCCAATAAAAAAATTTAAACATGCATGTAATACGCATCATGCATTTATATAAATTTAGACGCATGAAAAAGCGTAATGTAGCTACAAAACCTCTATTCATTGCCTAATTTTTTAAAACCATCCAGAAGAGAGCATTTCCATGAAAGGTCTCATCATAGCGACTGTCGCACTCAGCACCGGCATATTATCCGTTAATAGCGATGCCATTAACTGCACTAACATTCCCACATGGGATGCCAAAGCTGTTTACACCCACGATATGCAGGCACAAGAGGCAAGCAAGGCTTACAAAGCAAATTGGTGGTCGCAGAATCATAATCCAACAAACTTCTCTGGCGCTAATCAGGAGTGGAGCCTCTTAGGTTTATGCAACTCTACAACATCCAGCAAAGCAGCCATTAGCTCCACCAGTAAATCTGCTAGCATTTCCAGTGCTGCTAACAGTTCAAAGCACGCATCCTCGGTAAGCCCAAAAAGTTCATTGTCTGTTGCAAGTTCGATTAGCTCATCCTTGTCTCAGCAATCAACTAAATTAACCGGTGCAGTTTTTACTGGAGAAATAGAAGGGCCAGCCGTCGATGTAAATGG
Organism: Gammaproteobacteria bacterium; assembly: GCA_043745725.1. Lineage (GTDB taxonomy): Bacteria > Pseudomonadota > Gammaproteobacteria > Pseudomonadales > Cellvibrionaceae > Cellvibrio. The sequence continues at coordinate 978 of JAYTSJ010000201.1, forward strand.
TGACTTGTATGTCGCTAATTTTAATCACGCAGGCTCTATAGGAAAAATTAAAAATGGTTCAACAGCCGTAGAATTATTTATTGATTTACCCAAAGGAAGCATAAGCAGTGGCATTCGTTTTGATGCCGCAAATAATATGTATGCAACAGACTATATTGGCCACAATATTTATAAAATTAATGTAACGACCAAACAAATTTCTGTGTACGCACACAATGCATCCATGAGCCAACCCAATGACTTAACCATAATGGCAAATGGTATTATTCTCGCGTCAGATCCTGATTGGTCAAAAGATTCTGGACAACTTTGGCGCATTAACACCAATGGCACCACTACCTTGCTTACCAGCACCATGGGAACTACGAATGGCGTAACACTTAGCCCCGACAATAAAACACTGTATGTGAATGAAAGTGTACAGCGTATTATTTGGAAATTTGATGTGGATGCAGCGGGAAATATTTCCAATAAAACTAAATTTAAAGAATTCCCTGATGGTGGATTGGATGGTATGCGTACCGACCCGAATGGTAATCTGTATGTAGCACGTTACGGCACAGGTACAGTTATTAAAATATCACCAGCAGGAGTTATTTTGCGAGAGGTTAAACTATTCGGAACCAACCCAACAAATGTAACCCTCAGCCACGACTTCAAAAAATGTTTTGTGACTCTGCAAGACAAGTTCTGGGTTGAAGTTTTTAATCTTGAATAAGCTTTTGTATAACAATCCAATTAATCTCTAAAATAAAAAAGCCGCTAACGAGTAATTGCTAGCAGCTTTTTTAGAGCCAGAAAGTTTCAAAAAAATACGAGTGTCAGACTTACCAAAAAATAAGTAAAAAAGAAAATTCCTTCACAAAGGGCTACTCGGGGTAAGCCCCCAGGATTTCTTTTTTTAAACTAATAAGATTCCAAGCCGTTGGCTTTGGCGGTTTGAATTGAAGTACTTATCCGCACCACACATATCCTTACCATGAGCTCCTATTTATCCCACCAAGCTCCTATACCCGCAATCCCTTGCGCACCAGCTGCGATTGCTTGCGGTAAATCTGATTCAGACATTCCTCCCAACGCAAATACAGGAACGGTCGCAGACTCAACTAACTGCGAAAATTTTTCCCAGCCCATCACAGTTGCATTTAGATGCGAAGGCGTGGATGCAACGGGTGATAAAAAAATATAATCCACGCCAATTTTTTCGGCATGCGCAATTTCATCAGCATTATGGCAAGAAGCACCAAGCAAAATTGATTGCGCTAAAGGACGTGTGTCACAACGCATTAATTGTTGCGAGTTAAGATGAAGACCAAGATGAGGAAGAGAAATATTAAAGGTTAGAAAATCTTGCGGGGATGTATTTAAAATAAGTTTTGCTAAATGTTTATCACAAAGCTGTGTTAATTTTTCAGCAAGTGTAAAAAAATTAGGTGCTGCCGGATTCTGTACTCGCAATTGCACGCAACGAATACCTGCAGCAATTAACGCTCGCTCGGTGCGTAGCAAATATTCGTCATCAGAAGTTGCATCACCGGTTATTAACAAACGTCGCGGCAAATTAATAGCGGTAATAATAGGACGATTCGCTGCGGGAAATGCATATTGATCTAAATCTTTTGGCGCAACCCATATAATAGGCTGACCTTCATTACCCTGCGGCTCACCAGAAAATTCAGTAACTTTATGAACGTCCAGCAATACAGTTTTATCGCCATTTTTGTCACCATGTTTATCACTATAAGTATGGCGAATTTTTATAAGTGGTTCTGTAGCAATAATATGTATCGCCAACTCTTCTTGCAATTCACGCTTGAGCGCTTGAAATAAAGTTTCGCCCTGCTCTACTTTTCCACCGGGAAATTCCCACAAGCCACCCTGATGCACTTGCTCAGGGCGTTTTGCGATAAGGATGTTGCCAGCGTTGTTAATGATGACACCGACTGCGACGTGAACTATTCTAGCCACAAAAAAGAACTCTTATGAACGGCATGTACTAAAGTTAATTTCCAATATTTTTATTTAAGACCGATTATTTAAGAGCAATTATTTAAGAGCAATTATTTAAGAGCGATAATCTGCGTTGATACGTACATACTCGTAGGATAAATCTGTAGTCCAAATTGTTTCTACAAAATTACCACGACCAAGATTAATATTAATTCCAATCTCAGCACCGCTCATAACCGCCTGCCCTTGAGCTTCAGTGTAAGTTGCAGCACGCCCGCCATTTTCTACTATCAATACATCATTTAAATGCACGCGCACTTTAGTAGCATCAAGATTTTCAACGCCCGCATAACCAATCGCGGCAACAATTCGTCCCCAGTTTGGATCAGAAGCAAAGAGCGCAGTTTTAATTAAGGGCGAATGCGCTACCGCATAACCTACCGCTAAACATTCATCGCGATTTGCTCCACCGCTAACAGCAACAGTGACAAATTTTGTTGCGCCTTCGCCATCACTCACAATACTCTTAGCTAAATAAACATATGCTGCAATAATTTTTTCGCGTAATTTTTCATAAAGCTCTCCAGCAGACACCGTAACTTCCGGCAAATCTACTTGACCTGATGCGATTAAAATACACGAATCATTCGTAGAGGTATCACCATCAATCGTAATGCGATTAAATGATTTATCCGCTGCTTCACGCGCAAGTTCTTGCAACAGTGGTTGCGCAATTTTTGCATCGGTTGCTATATAGCCTAGCATGGTGGCCATATTCGGTTTAATCATGCCCGCGCCTTTAGCGATGCCATTAACAGTGATAACTTTACCTTGATGCTCAAATTGTTCGCTAAAGCCTTTGGCTCGCGTGTCGGTTGTCATGATGCCTGCACCGGCATCATCCCAACCATTTTCGTTAACACTGGCCAAAGCTTCAGGAATTACGGCTGTAATTTTTGCAAGTGGTAAAGGTTCGCCAATAACGCCTGTTGAAAACGGCAATACTTGTGCAGCATCAACACCCTTTAACTCTGCAATAGCAGCGCAGGTTGCTTTAGCATCAAGCAAACCTTGTTCACCAGTACAGGCATTGGCATTACCCGAGTTAATAATTAAATAGCGAATAGATGCAGCGGCCAAATGCTCGCGACACACGGTAACCGGTGCCGCGCAAAATGCATTTTTAGTAAACACACCCGCCACGTTACTGCCTTCTACCAATTCAAATAAAACCACATCACGGCGATTAATTTTTTTAATCCCAGCGCAAACAGCTGTTAATTTAACACCTTTTACTGGGTGCATTTTTGGAAAAGGATATTCACCAACTGCCATAATAAAATCTCTACAAATTAATTTTTTTGGTATTTCTATTGATTAGAAATACATCAATCCAACTGCCCATGACAACTTTTGTATTTTTTTCCAGAGCCACAAGGGCAGGCATCATTACGCCCTACCTTTCGCCCTTCTCGTACTACGGGTGCATGAGTTAATTTTGGTGGCGGAACCGGCTGCCCTAAGGCGGCCATCTCTTCATGGTGTAATTGCATTTTTTGACGCGCTAATTCCTCACGGCGTTGCAACTCCATTGCTTCCATTTGTTCGCGCGATATAGGCTCTACACGCGCCATTAAATGCACAGTCTCGCGCTTCACGCTTTGCAACATACCTTGAAATAATTCAAAAGCTTCACGTTTATATTCTTGTTTGGGATTTTTTTGTGCATAAGAACGCAAGTTAATACCTTGACGCAAATGATCCATACTGGACAACTGTTCTTTCCAGGAATTATCGAGCACCTGCAACATAACTTGTTTTTCAATTTCTAGCAGTATGTCGCCAATGCGTTCACATTTAACGTCATAAGCTGCTTGAATTTCAGTAAGAACTTTTTTACGCAAAGTTTCTTCATGTAACCGAGTGTCTTCCTCCAGCCATTTTGCAATAGGAAGCTGTACCCCAAAATCTATTTCAATTTGTTTTTCCAAACCAGGAATATCCCATTGATCTTCAATGGATTGCAGAGGAATATAAGTCAACACCATTTCCTCAACTACGTCTGCGCGAATTGCGGTAATAGTGTCGCGAATATTATCGGCATCTAATAATTCATTGCGTTGATTGTAAATAATTTGGCGCTGATCATTTGCCACATCATCAAATTCAAGCAACTGTTTACGAATATCAAAGTTGCGCCCTTCTACTTTACGCTGTGCTTTTTCAATCGCATTATTAACCATGCTATGCTCGATGGCTTCACCTTGCTCCATCCCCAAGGCTTGCATAAAATTACGCACACGATCTGATGCAAAAATACGCATCAAGTTATCTTCCAGTGATAAATAAAAACGCGTTAAACCCGGATCACCTTGACGACCAGAACGGCCACGCAATTGATTATCAATACGGCGTGATTCATGGCGCTCGGTACCAACAATATGCAAACCACCTGCGGCTAGCACAATTTCATTTCGTTTTTTCCATTCAGATTTAATATCTGCAATTTGTTCCGGGGTTGGATTGGTGAGCTTTTCAATTTCCGACTCCCAACGACCACCCAACACAATATCAGTACCGCGGCCTGCCATATTGGTAGCAATAGTAACTGTACCAGGGCGACCAGCCTGGGCAATAATTTCTGCTTCCTGTGCGTGAAATTTTGCATTTAATACCTGGTGTTTTATGCCCGCTTTAGTTAAGCGGCGTGACATTTCTTCCGAAGTTTCGATGGATGCTGTACCGACTAAAATGGGTGCATTTTTAGCTTGATAGGTTTTTACATCATTAACAATAGCTTGATATTTTTCTTCGACTGACAAGAAAACCAAATCGTTCAAATCGAGGCGCAATCTGGGTTTATTGGTGGGAATAACCACTACATCCAACGCATAAATTTCACGAAATTCGTAGGCTTCAGTATCGGCTGTTCCCGTCATTCCTGATAACACTGGATACAAACGGAAATAATTTTGGAAGGTAGTAGAAGCCAACGTTTGACTTTCACTTTGTATTGCAACACCTTCTTTAGCTTCAATCGCCTGATGCAAACCTTCGCTCAAACGACGACCTTGCATGGTACGACCAGTATGTTCATCCACCAACACAACTTGATTTTCTTCAACGATATATTCGACATCACGATGAAATAACGCACGCGCTTTTAACGCAGAACCGACGTGATGTAACAACGTTAAATTATTAGCGGCATAAAGATTTTCATCAGACTTTAATAAATTTGCGCGTATTAATAAATCTTCAACACGCTGATGCCCTGCCTCTGTTAATTCTACTTGCCTGGATTTTTCATCAACGGTAAAGTCGCCTGGTTCGGTAATAACTTTTCTATCACCGTCTTCTCCATTATCAATTTGCTGCTTCAGACTTCCTACCAAGGAATGCATACGCTTGTAAAGTTCAGAGCTATTTTCCGTTGCGCCAGAAATAACCAAGGGCGTACGTGCTTCATCAATTAAAATTGAATCCACTTCATCGATAACCGCAAAATTTAATGGGCGCTGCACCTTATCTGCTTTATGCAAAGCCATGTTATCGCGCAAATAATCAAAACCGTATTCGTTATTGGTACCGTAAGTAATATCTGAATTATAAGCTTCACGTTTTGTTGGCGGCGCTTGCATTGATAAAATAACACCAACACTCATGCCGAGAAATTCATACACCGGGCGCATCCAGTTTGCATCGCGACTGGCGAGATAATCATTCACCGTTACAATATGTACACCTTTTCCTGCCAACGCATGCAAATAGCTTGGCAAGGTCGACACCAGTGTTTTACCTTCGCCCGTGCGCATTTCCGCAATGCGACCTTCGTGCAATGACATACCACCAATTAATTGCACGTCAAAATGACGCATACTCATTACGCGACGACTTGCCTCTCGCACAGTGGCAAAAGCTTCAGGTAATAATTGATCCAGTGTTTCACCTTTTTGGAAGCGATCGCGAAACTCTTGTGTTTTTGCTTTTAATTGCTCATCACTCAAAACCTGCATACCAGGTTCAAGCGCATTGATGGTTACTACCATTTTGCTCATGCGCTTAAGTTCGCGATCATTCTTGGAGCCAAAAAGCGATTTCAACAACTTGTTTAACATTTTTTTTACCATTAATTACAAAAACTGAAAATGAAAAAATTCTCAAGCCCATTTGCATAGCAAATAATGACTTAAGAATAAAATAAAGGAGGCAATATGCCAGAGGGAAATATTATGGATTGACTATATGTAGATAACTAGCAGGATCAACAACGCGTCCATTTTTGTAGACTTCAAAATGTACGTGCGACCCAGTTGAGCGTCCGGTTGAACCGACAAGCGCGATAACCTGTCCCTTTTTAACCACATCACCGAACTTAACTAAATTGATTTTGTTGTGGGCATAACGAGTTTCGAAACCAGCGCCATGGCTAATTTCCACCATATTGCCGTAGCCCGCAGCGTCTGCGGATAAGGTAACCACTCCCGCAGAGACGGCAGTGATGGGCGTACCTACAGGGGAACTGAAATCCATCCCTGAGTGAAATTCGGTTTTACCGTTAAACGGGTCAATTCTATAGCCAAAGGTCGATGACATAAATCCATTATCGACCGGCAAGGTATCAAATAAGGCTTCAGCCTCATAGGTTCGGGTTACTAAAATAGAGTCAAGCGCTTTAAATTGTTGCTCGCGATTCTGAATATGTTGTGCGAGCTCATTAATCGCGCTAAAGAATTCGGCGGCATTGATACTGTCAGCTTGCGTTAGTAACGGCCCACCTTTACCTGGTGGCTGTTTAAAATTAAATTCGCCTTTATCTAATTTAGCAGCTTTAGTAAGACGCTCACCTACAGCATCAAGACGCACCAATCGCGTTTGTAAATCTGCAACTTTGGTGGTCAGGGCAGCCACATGGCTTTCTAATTGTAGTTTTGAGCTTTCAAATTTGGCCTTTTGAACAGCTAAGCTATCACCCCAGTTTCCCGGTGCATCAGCATTTAACATATCCTTTTTTTCAAAATTAATGAGCCAACTATATCCCCAAGCACCAACGACAGCAGGTATCCCCAACAAGCAGACAGACAAAATCGCACGAGACCAACCACCGAGGGTTAGGCTTCGCGTATGTCCATGATCTGAGTTGACGATAATAATTTTCATTTAGCGACAAATTTTAAGAGGGTAAGGAACCCTGGATATTTACGAATTGCACGATTTTCCGCAATCGCGACGATGACTACAGCGGATAGACGGTAACAATAGTTAATATAAATCAATTAGTTATGGAGACTTTAACAGCCAACATTTATTTCTCAATAACCTTTTTTTAAACTGGCACAAAATCTTTTAAAACAAAGACAAGGCGCTGCAGCTTTTTCTATATTGCTTTACCACAAGACAAAATCTGTATCAATTTTAACCACTCGTATTGGAGTGTAGTAGATAAGATGGCCTTTTGCGGCCGGGGGCGAAATATCTCACAGTAAAAGAGAAAATTCCAACTAAAAATGGCTACTTCGTCACAAACCAGCAAGCCAAGTTTTGATATTAAAGTGCGGATATAGCTCTAGCGAAGGAAATAGGGGCAACATTTTCATTTTCAAAGGTAACAAATTCCCAGGCATCCTTCTGTGCAATCAGTTGTCGTAAAGCTTTATTGTTAAGTGCATGACCGGACTTATGAGCACAAAACTCACCTATCAAGCTGTACCCCATCATGTATAAATCACCAATGGCGTCCAGCACTTTATGTTTTACAAACTCATCTTCATAACGCAAACCTTCTTCATTCAGAATGCGATACTCATCAACAACTATGGCGTTATCCATACTGCCGCCTTTCGCCAAACCTTTGGAGCGCAAGTATTCAATTTCATGCATAAAGCCAAAAGTACGCGCGCGACTAATTTCTTTTATATAGGTGGTGCTGGAAAAATCGACAGAGGTTTTTAATGTTCGACCTTGAAACACGGGTAAATCAAACGCTATGGAAAAAGTGACTTTGAAGCCATTAAAAGGTAAAAAGCTGGCAACTTTATCACCATCGTTTATGGTGACTTCTTTTATGATACGCACAAATTTTTTCAGCGCTTGTTGCTCTTGAATGCCCGCCGACTGCAACAAAAACACAAAAGGACCGGCACTGCCATCCATAATAGGAACTTCAGGCGCATCTAATTCAATAACAGCATTATCAATACCTAAACCAGCCATTGCTGAAAGCAAATGCTCAACGGTAGATACGCGTACGCTGCCATTCATCAAACAAGTAGAAAGAGTAGTCTCACCTACATTTTCTGCAGCGGCACGAATTTCTACAGCGGGCTCCAAATCAACGCGACGGAAAACAATACCCGAATCTATTTCACCAGGGAGAAGCGTTAAGTGAATTTTTTGGCCAGTATGAAGCCCCACACCCGTTGCACGAATGGCATTTTTGAGTGTTCGCTGTCTACTCATCTGGTATTAGCCCTTCTTTAAAGCGAAAATAAACTGACAATAATAACGTCTTATTACTGCCTAAAAACAAGGACATGGTAGCAACTCAAGGGACGATAGGCCAGTTGCACCAGCCAATCGCACCCATTGAGGCTCTCTATCATCAGTTAAATAATTAAGACCATTTAACCAGTGGCATTTAATCCAAAACAATTCATCAAAAAATAATTAATCAGCTTGGCGACGCAAAAAAGCCGGGATATCAAGATATTCTAAATCTTTATCCGCCAATGGCGCAGTTGCTACCGCTGATGCTGAACTGTTAGCGCGTAAATGCGCAGGACGATCTAGCGCACTGTAATCAATTTGGCCTGAGCTGCGACGCGTATTATCGATGACGACTTTGGTTGCTGCAGGTTTAGTTTCTTTTTGTACTTGAGCAGCCATTTTTGCCACTGCTCCCAAGCCTGTTGCAACAACCGTTACACGCAATTCATTCGTCATCTCTGGATCAATAACGGTACCAACCACAACAGTGGCATCGCTTGATGCAAACTCTTCAATGATACTGCCTACTTCAGAGTATTCACCTAGAGACAAATCGATACCCGCCGTAATATTAACGAGAATACCGCGCGCACCTTGTAAATTTACATCTTCTAACAGTGGGCTGCGAATTGCCATTTCAGCCGCTTCACGCGCACGGTTTTCACCAGTAGCACGGCCAGTACCCATCATTGCCATGCCCATTTCTGACATAACAGTGCGTACGTCAGCAAAATCCACGTTGACCATACCGGGGCGAATAATTAAATCTGCAATACCTTGCACTGCACCCAACAATACGTTGTTAGCAGCTTTAAAAGCATCCAGTAGCGATGTTTGTTTACCTAATACCGACAGTAATTTTTCGTTAGGAATAGTAATTAACGAATCAACTCGCTCGCTTAATTCTTGAATGCCCGCGTCGGCAATGCTCATCCGCTTACGACCTTCAAATGGAAATGGTTTGGTTACCACTGCCACTGTCAAAATTCCTAGCTCACGAGCAACATCAGCGATGACTGGCGCCGCACCTGTACCCGTACCACCACCCATTCCAGCAGCGATGAAAACCATATCCGCACCACGCAATACTTCGGCGATACGTTCACGATCTTCCAGCGCTGCTTGTCTACCAATTTCCGGATTCGCACCAGCACCTAAACCTTTGGTCATGGTACTACCCAATTGCAACACTGTTCGCGCATCAATATCTTTGAGCGCTTGCGCATCAGTATTAGCGCAGATAAATTCCACACCTTCTACTTTATTCGCAATCATGTGTTTAACAGCATTACCACCACCACCGCCAACACCGATAACTTTGATTACAGCGCTTTGATGAATACTATCAACTAATTCAAACATGGCAATTCCCCTTTCTCATGACAAGACGACATAAAATTACATTAAAAAATCAAATGATTAAAAATTACTTTGAAACAATTTTTTCAGTTTACTAAATAGTGAACCCTGGTGTTCTTTAGTGTGATGTGCCGAACGGCCAGCCTCTTGTTGCTGCTGTTTCATGGCGTAAATTAATAAGCCAACAGCTGTCGAATAAATGGGATTGTTTACAATATCCGACAAGCCCCGCACATTTTGTGGCACGCCTATGCGCACCGGCATATGAAATATTTCTTCTGCCAATTCCACCACACCTTCCATTTTTGATGTGCCACCCGTTAACACAATACCGGCGGCAACCAAATCTTCGTAACCGCTGCGACGTAATTCTGACTGTACTAATGTAAATAATTCGTCGTAGCGCGGTTCAACCACTTCTGCCAGTGCCTGGCGCGATAAATCTCGCGGCTGACGATCACCTACACTTGGCACTTTTATGGTCTCATCCGGGCTGGTTAATTTTGCCAAGGCACAAGCATATTTAATTTTAATTTCTTCTGCATTCGGTGTTGGTGTACGCAAAGCCATAGCGATGTCATTGGTGACCTGGTCACCCGCAATCGGAATAACACCGGTATGACGAATAGCGCCATCTTTAAAAATGGCGATATCGGTAGTGCCACCACCAATATCAACGACACAAACACCGAGCTCTTTTTCATCATCCGTTAACACCGCATAACTAGATGCAAGTTGCTCTAAAATAATATCTTCAACCTCTAAACCGCAGCGACGAATACATTTTTCAATATTTTGTGCAGCATTAACCGCACAAGTCACTAAATGCACTTTGGCTTCAAGACGAACACCTGACATGCCAAGTGGCTCTTTCACACCATCTTGCTCATCAATCAAAAATTCTTGCGGCAAAATATGCAGAATTTTTTGATCTGCGGGGATCGCAACCGCTTGCGCGGCATCAATCACACGCTCCAGATCTTGTGCAAAAACTTCACGATCGCGAATCGCAACAATACCGTGCGAATTCAAACTGCGAATATGGCTACCCGCAATACCTGCATAAACCGAGTGAATTTGGCAACCCGCCATTAATTCAGCTTCTTCAATCGCACGTTGAATTGATAACACTGTCGACTCAATATTTACGACAACACCTTTTTTCAACCCAGTTGAACGGTGCGAACCAATACCAACAATGTCTAACTGTCCTTCTGGCGTAATTGAACCCACGATAGCTACAACCTTGGATGTGCCTATATCCAGGCCTACAATCATTTTGTTGTCACTAACATTTGCCATTCGATTACCTCATTCCTAAACCAACTTAGCGAGACCAACATAGCGTGGTCGTAATTTATTTTTGTACAGCCTTAGCTTTTTAGGGCATCAGTTTTTTACAGTATTTAGTTTTACAGCACTCACTTTTAAAGCGCCAGGTTTAACAGAAGATTCAGGCTTCACGTATTTTTTTGCCATCGCAGAATCTGGAATCCAACGCACAGCTACTCCATTGGTATACCTTACATCTATCGATTTCACATCACTCCAAACACTGCTTAAAAAATTATCGTACACAGTAACAAATTTACGCATTTTTTCCATCACTTGATCGCGTCCAATAGCAATATCTACATCATTTTTTAACGTTATTCGCCAGGATTTTTTGTTATCACACTTTAATGTGATTATTTCCAGGCCACGTGCACGTAACAACGTCGATAAATCTTGATATTGCTGCATAATTTCACGCGCATTTATTTCGTTACCTTGCAACCATGGCAGGCCTAAAAGTTTGTCCGCTTCCTTTACACGAATAATTTCTCCGCGTTGATTTAAAAAACCATTGGTGTCCCAACGTGCAATCGGCTGTTGCTCTGCAATTTTTACCAATAAAGTATCTGGCCAACGCCTACTCAACGATACATGCTCAACCCAGGGGTCAGCTTCGAGCACACCTTTCAAATGCTCCAAATTTAACTGTAAAAAATCGCCATCAATTTCCGCCGTAATTAATTCCATGGCGCGGTCTTTTGGCAAATATTGAAACTGTCCTTCTACTGCCACACTCTTGAGTGGCCGCTCTAATAATTTTGTTACTGGCCCTGTAGCAAAGTAAGCAATACCTAAAAACAGGCAAATCAATAACATCAAACCAACATAAATCAATGCAGGCGGTACTTTTGCTCGAACTTCCTGTGCAGCATTTGAGCTACGCTGTGGCGAAACTTTGTTGTAACCACGTTCACGGCGAAACTTTGTATCAATTCGCGGCGTATCAGCTCGCAACGTATCAGTTCGCGGCGCAATTGGATCATCAAAAACTGCCCGACTATGCTTTTCAACCCAAGGTGGCGTTTCAACTTTAGGTTTTGTTGACGCACTCCGCTGAACACTTTTTGGCTGAATACTGTTTGTGCGCCCCGAGGTTTCTCGCCCAACCGATCCTCCTCCAACGGGCTCGCGCGCAACTGTTTTTCGACTAAACGTTTCTTGTGCCGCTTCTCGACTAACAGTTTCTATCCCAGTAGTGCCGCGACGCTCAAATGCATCGCGTGTTGTTAATTTTTTGTCACCGATAATCGACGCACGTACGCGCGGTTCTTTTCGCTGCGTATCCATCAATACATCTCGTTCACCATCCTGCGATGAATTAATGAATGAGTGATCAAATGGCGTTTTAGATTTCATCAAAATTACAAACTGCAACGCAAAATAGTTAACACCAATTCGCTGAAGGATAAACCCCTCACCTTCGCCGCCATAGGTACCAAGCTATGGCTAGTCATACCTGGCGCGGTATTAACTTCCAACAAATAAAAATTCAATGCGGCATCAGCCATAACATCCACCCGTCCCCAGCCCTTACAACCCACCGAATGGAATGCGGCCAATGATAAGGCCATAAGTTCTTGTTCTTTTTCCAACGTTAAACCACAAGGACAGATATAACGCGTGTCATCGGCAATATATTTCGCATTAAAATCATAAAAATTATGATCCGTTTCCAATTTAATGGGGGGCAAAGCTTCATCACCCAAAATAGCAACGGTATATTCACTGCCAACAATCAATCGCTCGGCAATTACACTGCCGTCATATTGTTCGGCAACTTTAAACGCTGCAGATAATTCATCCGCTGTTTTCACGCGCGCCATACCAATACTCGAACCTTCGTTCGCTGGCTTCACCATGACTTCGCCGCCCAAATCGGCGAGCACTTTTTTCCAATCACTGGCTGCCTTCAATAAAGCAAAATCAGGAGTTGATAACCCGACACCACGCCATAATTGTTTAGTGCGTAACTTATCCATTGCGAGCGCTGATGACTGCACGCCACTGCCAGTAAAAGGAATATTTAAATATTCAAGTACTGCCTGCATGCGCCCATCTTCACCGCCAACGCCGTGTAACATCACAAAAGCGCGATCAATTTTTGCTGCCTGAATATCGGCAATTGCATTTGGGCCAACATCTATAGCCACATGTTCAATACCTGCTTCCACAAGTGCAGCCACTACCGCAGCACCGCTTTGCAAAGAAATTTCGCGCTCCGATGATTGGCCACCCAACAACACGCCAACACGGCCCAGTTGTTTTTTAAAGTGATCATCAATCGGTAATTTTACAAATTGCATTTTTTAGTTAACCTCATTGCACCGCCGTTTTATTGTAATTGCCGTTTTGCTAATTCAGGGGACAACACACCCACATTACCAGCACCCTGCGTGATCACTATGTCACCGGCGCGCACCAAATCTTTAATAATGGCGGGAACACCATCCACAGTTTCTACAAAAATTGGTTCGATAATGCCGCGCGCACGAATACTGCGACAAAGATGACGACTATCTGCACCAATAATGGCTTCTTCGCCAGCGCTATAAACTTCTAACAATATCAATGCATCAACTGTTGATAACACTTCCACAAAATCTTCATATAAATCACGCGTGCGAGTATATCTGTGTGGTTGATAACACATCACCAAACGACGTTCCGGCCAACCGTCACGCACTGCCTTAATAATCGCAGCAACTTCGCGTGGATGATGGCCATAATCATCCACCAACATCGCATCACCTTCGCCAACAGGGAAGTTACCGTAAACTTGAAAACGACGGCCAACACCCTGGAAATTTTCTAAACCTTGTTGAATCGCTTCATCACTTAAACCTTCGTCAGTTGCTACCGCAATAACCGCCGTTGCATTTAATATGTTATGAACACCAGGAATATTAATACGAATATGTAAAGGTTTTTCGTGACCAGGGCGCAACACATCGAACTCAGATTGCATTTTTGACTGCTGAATATTAATCGCGCGAAAATCGCAATCATCATTAAGTCCGTAGGTTAAAATCGGACGCGCCACTTCCGGAATAATATCGCGGATTACAGGATCATCACCGCACAACACCGCCAAACCATAAAAAGGTAAATTATGTAAAAACTCAACAAACGTTTTTTTCAATCGCGAAAAATCACCACCGTAAGTTTCCATATGGTCGGCATCGATATTAGTCACTATCGCCACCATCGGTTGCAAATGTAAAAACGAAGCATCGCTTTCATCTGCTTCTGCAACTAAATAGCGACTCGCACCTAGTTGTGCATTAGTGCCGGTGCTATTCACTAAACCACCGATAATAAAAGTAGGATCTTGCTTTGCCGCCGCCAATACGGATGCCAACAAACTCGTGGTAGTTGTTTTTCCATGTGTACCCGCTACAGCAATGCCGTGACGATAACGCATTAACTCGCCTAACATTTCGGCGCGGCGCACAATGGGAATACGCAATTCGCGCGCGTGAATAATTTCTGGATTACTATTATTCACAGCACTGGAATTCACAACTACATCCGCACCTTCTACATTGGCAGCAGCATGGCCAATAAAAACAATGGCGCCTTTTTTTTGTAAACGTTCAGTCACACCGGATGCTTTAATATCTGAACCCGAAATTTCATAGCCCTGATTAATCAACACTTCAGCAATACCACTCATGCCCGCACCGCCAATACCAATAAAATGGATTCGCCGGATACGACGCATTTCGGGAACTTCATGAAAACCTAAAATCTTATCCACCCACAATCTCCAAACAAATATCTGCTACCGTTTCTGCCGCTTGCGGCAATGCAAGTGCGTGCGCATTTATCGCAAGCGTTTGTAAATATTCACGCTCGGATAATGTTGTTAATAATAATGTTGCTAATTTTTCCGCGCTCAACTCATGTTGCGCTATGGCAATGCCAGCATTAACGCGAGTTAAAATCGCGGCGTTGTGTGTTTGATGATCGTCAATAGCAGTTGGTAACGGGATTAACACAGCAGCAACACCTGCAGCCATCAATTCCGAAACTGTTAACGCACCCGCACGACACACAATCACATCCGCCCAGGCATAAGCTGCCGCCATGTCTTCAATAAATGCATCCACTTTGGCATTTACCTGCTGCTGCATATACAAAGCAATGGTGGCTTCAATATGATTTTTCCCGGATTGATGCCACACACTTGGCCGTACATTCAGCGGTAATTTTGCTACAGCTTCCGGTACTATTTCATTAATCGCACGAGCACCCAAACTGCCACCCAAAACCAATAAATGTAGCGGCTCTTTTAATTGCGCACGTGCGCTATAACGCGCAATCGGTCCCGCTAAATTTGCAATGGTATTCCGCACCGGATTCCCTACCGCAATTATTTTAAGCTGTGCATTTTTAGACGATGCACTTGCAAAAAAAGTTTCCTGAAAAGCCACTAACACACGGTTAGCTATTTTCGCTAACAAACGATTCGTTGTTCCCGCTACAGCATTTTGTTCATGAATAACCAAAGGCTTGCCTAAAATTTTAGCTGCTATACCACCAGGGCCAGAAGCAAACCCACCAAAACCAATTACCATACTCGGCTTTACTTTATTAAAAATTATTAGCGCTTGTACAATTGCTAATAAAATTAAAAATGGTGCTTTTAATAAACCTAATACGCCATGACCACGTACACCTTTCACACGAATATGATGTAAACGTATTTTTGCTGCAGGCACTACAGTATTTTCAATACCGCGTTCAGTGCCTAACCATTCAACATTTATTCCGCGCTTACGCAACACTTCAGCAACTGATAGCGCTGGAAATACATGGCCACCAGTGCCGCCAGCCATAATCATTATTGTTAAGGGTGTTGTATTGGTCATAATCTTATTTATAACCTCACCGCTTTGCGCGTGCCGCGCTCATTCATTGACTGCGGTTTTTTAAACCCGGCACTGGTTATTGTTGCATCTGATGCTGGCGTAATTTTCGCAGAATCATTAGACGTTAAAAAAATATCTGCATCGCCCAAACCTGCCACTTCCCATTGTGCACGCAACACAAATGCCATTAGCACACAACAAATTAACAAACTACTGCCGCCGTAACTTATAAAGGGCAGCGTTAAACCTTTCGTGGGCAACAATCCAGATGAAACGCCTACATTAATAAATACTTGAAAGCTCAATAATATTGCAACGCCAAAAGTAGCTAGCGCAGCAAACATTCTTTCGTGTGCAAAATTATTTTTTGCAACCATAATGATACGGACAACTAATGCGGCAAATAATCCTATAACAATCGTAGCACCTAGCAGACCAAACTCTTCAGCGATGATGGCAAAGATAAAATCTGTGTGTGCTTCAGGTAAAAAAAACAATTTTTGCAAACTATTACCTAAACCTAAACCCGTCCATTCACCGCGCCCAAAACCTATTAAAGATTGAGTCAGCTGATATCCACCTTTAAATTGATCGGCCCAGGGATCTAAAAATGTTTTTAATCTCTCCATCCGATAGGGTGAAAAAATAGCGACGGATGCCATACCACTGCCGCCAATGAGAATCAGCAATAAAAAATGCCAGACTCTGACTCCGGCAATAAACATCATGGCAATAACTGTTACGCATAACACCACTGAGCTACCAAAATCTGGCTCTAACAACAATAAAAAAATAAACACACCAACAATTAACAAAGGCTTTAAGAAACCTTGCCAGCCAAAATGTAACTCTTGATAGCGCCGGGAAAAAAAGCTGGCAAAAAATACCACCGCACAAACTTTTGCAACCTCAGAAACTTGTACCGCGATAATGCCTAGATTAAGCCATCTCTGACTGCCATTAACGCGACGACCAATACCAGGAATTAACACTACTACCAATAAACACAAAGTGAAAATTAAAAAATGACCCGCATATTTTTGCCACATACTCATGGGTACTGCTGCCACAAACATCGCGAGCAATAAACCCATTAAGGTATAAATGCCATGACGTTTTGCAAAATACCAACCATCGTTGTAATTGCTGGTAGAAAATGAAATAGACGCCGAGGCTACCATTATCAAACCAATCGACAAGAGCGCAAACCACAAAAACAAAATGGGCCAATCTATCCGCTGCCGAAGTGTAAGAAAATTTGCTTGCGAAGTTCTCATGACACTTCACTCAACTTCATTACCGTGCAGCAAAATTGCTCACCACGATCCTCGTAGTTTTTAAACATATCAAAGCTAGCGCAGGCTGGAGATAGCAATACAGCATCACCAGGTTCGGCCTGCGCAAATGATTTACTCACCGCATCTTGCATAGAGTTCGCAAATTCAATCTGTGCAAGTTTACCGACGGCTTGTGCAATTACATTAGCGTCGCGGCCCATTAACACCAAGCTGCAAGGATTATTTTGTAACACTGGATTTAGCTCAGTGAAATCCTGCCCCTTGCCTTCACCGCCCAGTATGACGATCAATTTTGCCGGGCTGCGCGATAAACCTGCGATAGCCGCAATAGTTGCACCAATATTGGTGCCTTTTGAATCGTTATAAAATTCCACGCCATTTTTAGTGGTAACAAATTCGCAGCGATGCGGCAAGCCGCGAAATGTTTTTAATGTTTCGAGCATTGCGGTCATTGAAATACCAGCCGCATTACCAAGTGCTAGTGCGGCCAAAGCATTATCGATATTATGTTTTCCACTAATTTTTAATTCACGGGCAGGCATGAGTGGTGTTAAATTTTTTGCCAAATAGTCTTCACCATTTTCACGCAGCAAGCCAAAGCTGCCAAAATCAGCTTTTCCACCAAAATAAATGGGCTTGACGCCAGCAGCCAACGGCGGGTGAGTAAGAACATCATTGCGATTTACAATAATATGTTCTGCACCAAAATAAACACGTAATTTTGCCAAAATATAGGCGCGCATATCGGCATAACGATCCAGGTGATCTGCGCTAATATTTAAAATGGTGGCCGCTTTCGCATTTAATTTTGTTACTGTCTCTAGTTGAAAACTGGAGAGTTCCATAACGTACAACTCAACGTCGTCACTCAACAATTCCAATGCTGGTGTACCCAGATTTCCACCCACAGCAACTTTAATACCCGCATGTGCGGCCATCTCACCAACCAACGTTGTGACGGTGCTCTTTGCATTAGATCCAGTTATTGCCACTATCGGTGCTTTGGCAAAACGTACAAAAATTTCAATATCGCCAATAATGGGAATACCTGCTTTTTTGGCAGCTGCAAGTGCAGGCGTTTCTACCGAAATACCTGGGCTGACAATGATTTCATCGCAAAGCAACAACGTATTAAGATTTAATTCACCCAACTCTAATTGTATTTGCGGAAACTCTGCTTTAATTTTTTCCAGGTTTGGTGGAGCTGTACGCGTATCGAGCAATACAAATGCTTGCTGTTGCTGCGCAAGAAAGCGCGCTACCGACAAACCGGTAATACCGGTGCCGATAACAGCTTTAATGCGATTAGTAGCAATCATTTGTGTCACAATAATATTTCTCTTGTTTTAAAATTTAAAAGCGCAACTTTAACGAATTTTTAAAGTTGCCAAACCAATCAACACCAGCATCAATGTAATAATCCAAAAGCGCACAATTACTCTTGGTTCGGGCCAACCTTTTAATTCAAAATGATGATGAATCGGTGCCATCCGAAAAATTCGCTTACCTCTTAACTTGAACGAGGCCACTTGTAAAATTACCGATACTGTTTCAAGTACAAAAATGCCGCCCATAATAAATAATACAATTTCATGGCGAACAATCACTGCAATAACACCCAAAGCTGCCCCTAACGCCAAGGCACCAACATCCCCCATAAAAACTGTTGCAGGGTAAGTGTTGAACCATAAAAAACCTAAGCCGGCACCAACCATTGCACAACAAAACACAACCAATTCGCCGGCACCGGGAATATAAGCAATGTGTAAATAATTTGAGAAAATTGAATTGCTTACAAGATAGGCAATTAAGGCGAGCGCACCTGCAACCATAACGCAGGGCATAATGGCTAAACCATCCAAACCATCGGTAAGATTGACAGCATTACTCGTACCCACAATGACTAAATAACTAAACAATATGTAAAACAAGCCCATATCTAGAGCAACATTTTTGAAGAAGGGAATAAATAATTGCGTTTCTGTTGGTGAGGTTGCCGTGTAATATAAAAATATTGCTGCGCCAAAACCGGCGATTGATTGCCAAAAATATTTCCAGCGTGCAGGCAAACCGCGTGAATCTTTTTTTGCTACCTTGCGATAATCATCTACCCAACCTACAGCGCCAAATATGGCAGTTACAATCATAACTACCCATACATAACGATTACTTAAATCAGACCACAACAAAGTGCTGGCGAAGATTGCAACTAAAATTAATGCGCCACCCATAGTTGGCGTGCCAGATTTACTCAGGTGCGATTGCGGGCCATCGGTTCGCACCGATTGACCAATTTTTAATTCGCTGAGGCGACGAATAAACCAGGGGCCAAATATCAAGGAAATGCCGAGCGCGGTCAGCACACCCAAAATGGCACGCAACGTTAAATACTGGAAGACAGCAAAGCCATGGATATGTTCTTTTAATTGTTCTGCTAACCAAAATAACATTAGTGACTTCCCCCCATATGATGATCTTCCGCTTGATTTTTTTTCAAATTATGTTCGCTCAACTGCTGTTCTTTAAGATTGCAAAGTGCGCCGACCACTAAATCCATTTTGGCGCTGCGCGAACCTTTAATTAATATTGTGGTATTTGGCGTTGCGATTTTTGTTAATGTTTCGATGAGCCTATCGCGTTCAGTAAAATGCTCTACTGCACCGGCACCGGCACCGACAGCACCGACAGCACCGAAAGCGTCGCTCGCATAACGACTCAAAACGCCGAGAGTTAACAGCTTGTCGATTTTATGCTGCGCATAAATACCAAGCTCGGTATGCAAAGCGGCGGCATTTTCACCTAACTCACCTAAATCACCCAGCACTAAAATGCGCTGACCTTTTGTTGCGGCAAGCACATCAAGAGCAACACGCACTGAGCCAGGGTTAGCGTTGTAGCTATCGTCGATAATCAAGCTTTGATTAACACCTACGTGACGACTCATGCGGCCAGCTACAGGCGAAAACTTTTCTAAACCATTTTTAATTTTCGTCAGTGACGCACCCACCGCAGCAGCCATAGCTGCAGACATAAGAGCATTGCGAACACTGTGATCACCCATAGCATTTAATCGAATATTAATTTCCTGCTGGTTTAATACCAAGATAAAATCAACACACCCAATGCCACCAACAATATTCCTGGCAAAACAATCAGCATTACTATTCGATAGTGATACTTTAATTATTTTAGTTTTTATCTCTGCCAGCCATTGTGGAGAAAATTTGTCATCTACATTAACTACCGCTGTGCCATTACTCGGTAGCTGCTGATAAATTTCTCCTTTGGCTTGCGCCACACCTTCAATAGAACCAAATCCTTGTATGTGCGCGGGCATTACATTGTTGACCATAGTCACTTGTGGCTTTGCCAGCGAACATAAATAGGCAATTTCACCGATAGCACTTGCGCCCATTTCAATCACAGCATATCCATGTTGTTTTTCTATTTGTAATAGAGTTAAGGGAACGCCAATATGATTATTGAAATTACCTTGCGTTGCCAAAACATCTCCACATTCACGCAGGATATGTGCAAGCATAGTTTTTACGGTAGTTTTCCCACTGCTGCCGGTAATAGCCAATAACGGCCCGGTAAATAGGTTGCGATTCATCGCAGCAATTTGGCCTAGCGCCAACACAGTATCCATTACCACCAATTGTGGTAATGCAATACTGGAATCAAATTTTTCCACCACCAAACCACACACATTTTTTTCAACAGCTTGCGTTAAAAAATTGTGTGCATCGAAATTTTCACCACGCAAAGCAACAAATACTTCACCAGCTGCCAATGTTCGCGTGTCGGTGTTAACGCGGGTAAATTTTGCATCACCATTGCTAGAATCTTCCGGTAGTTTTAATTCTGCATTTAGCGACGTACGACAAAAGTCAGCAACTTGCACCAAAGTCATTGGCGTTATCATGACAAGTACTCCGTGCTTAATGGTTCTAAATCACGCTTTACCAAGCGGCGCTGCAATGCCAAACGCGCTTGACGGATGTCACTAAACGGCAGAGTTTGCGCAGCAAAGATTTGATAATCTTCGTGACCTTTGCCAGCAACTAACACTACATCTCCTGCTTTAGCTTGTTGCACGGCAAAATCAATTGCTTGCGCACGATCAGCAATCACTAAACAGCCATTGGGATTATGTAACCCGCGAATAATATCCGCCGCTATGGCAGAGGGATCTTCAGTGCGCGGGTTGTCATTTGTTAAAATAACGTAATCGCTATTTATTTCAGCGATACGGCCCATTAACGGGCGCTTGGTTTTATCGCGATCGCCGCCACAACCAAACACTGTCCACACGCGCGCAGAAGTGTGCTCATGAATTGCACTCAAGGTATTTTCAAGTGCGTCCGGGCTGTGCGCATAATCGACAATTACACTAATATCCTGGTTGCTAGCATCCAGCGTTACCGCTTGCATGCGCCCAGGTGCAGCTTGTAATTGCGAAATAAGCGGCAATATCTCCTGCAGTGAAAAACCACCAACGCACATGCTCGCGATAACAGCTAATAAATTACTCAGATTAAACTTACCGATAAACGGTGATATTAAATCTGCCTCGCCCCAAGGCGAATGCAACCGCGCTTGGGCGCCGGTTGCGGTTAGTAATAAATTACTAAGATAAACATTTGCACCGGCATCTTGAATTGAAAAACTAATTGCATTCACATTCGCCGGAATTTTTTGCAGCAGATTTTTTGCCCAGACATCATCCGCATTGATAATAGCGTTGCGTAAATTGGGCATAGCCAGCAATTTCTCTTTGGCTTCACCGTAGGTTGTTAAATCGCCATGAAAATCTAAATGATCTTGCGTGAGATTGGTAAAAATGGCAGTTTCAAATTGCAGTGCAGCAACACGACCAAGCACCAGGCTATGCGAAGAAACCTCAAGCGCAACGGTCATTGCTTTTTGTTCAACTAATTGCGCGAGAATTTTTTGTAGATTGATGGCATCAGGCGTTGTGAGACCGGTAGATTGAACCGCAACAATTTGTTGTGCAAGCGGTGCAACCAGCGTTGAATCTAACAAACCAAAACCTAAAGTACCGACAACTCCTGCACGTTTTTGTAATAGCGCAGCCAACTGGCTTATTAATAAGGTACAGGTAGTTTTACCGTTAGTTCCGGTAACACCTATCAAACGAATTTTTTTACTGGGGTGCTGATAAAAACTTCCAGCAATCCTACTAACATTGTGCGCCAAGTCATCAATAGCAATTACGGGTACCGCATCCATCCAGCGAATACCTTGCGATTGGTTATCAGCTTCCATCAGAATTGCGACTGCACCAGATTCAATTGCTTTAGTAATATATTGTCGACCGTCCACTTTTGCGCCAACCAAAGCAATAAAAACTTCACCTTTTTTCAGCTGTCGAGAATCTAAACACAAACCAGAAATTTCTATTTGTGCTGCCCCTTCCAACTGCACTCCTGGTAGCAATTGTTGCAGATTAAAAGCTGCATGCTGATGTTGAAGCATCATAATGGCAGCACCTCTTCCTGTTCGACCGGAATAGCAAGCTGAGGTTTTTCAATTATTTTTTTAGTTTGTGCGATAACTAATTTTTCGTCTTCCGTATTTAAGACAGGGCTATCGGGCGGCACCTGCAACATGCGCAAAGCATCTTCCGCGATAGTAGAAAAAGCGGGTGCCGCAACGTACCCGGCGTTGGCCGCAGTTCCCTCACCTTGCGGCTCATCAATCACCACCATAGCAACTATGCGTGGATTCTCAACCGGCGCCATACCTGCAAACGATGAAATTTGTTTATTGGTGTAATGCCCACTGGCCGACTTAAAAGCAGTGCCGGTTTTCCCTGCAACAGAATATGAAATAGCGCGCGCACGCTTACCAGTACCTTCAGCACTGACCACACGCATCAACATAGTTTTTACTTCATCAGCAAAACGTCTCTCAATAACTTTTTCACCCACGGGAGGACTGTCGACCCGCAATAACGAAATGGGACGCTTGATGCCGCCAGCCGCGATGATTGAATATGCCTGCACTGCTTGTAGTACCGTCAAATTCATTGCATAACCGAAAGACACATTAGCGCGCTCAATCAATTGTCCAACTTTAAGAGAGGGAACATGCCCAGGTGCTTCACCGGGAAAACCAGTACCCATTTGCTGACCAATTCCCAAGCGGCTATACATGCTCACCAGAGCGTTAGGATCTAATTGCAACGCAATTTTCGACATGGCAACGTTACTAGACTTTGCAATCACCATGGAAAGATCCAGCGCGCCATAATTCTGGTGATCTTTTACCGGCTTATTACCCACCATCCAATAACCTGGATTGGTATCAATAACATCACTCGGTTTAAATTTACCTGACTCAAGTGCCGCTAAAATTGCGAGGGGTTTAATGGTTGAACCTGGCTCATACACGTCGGTAATTGCACGGTTACGTAAGTTGGGCCCACGTGCATGAGCACGGTCATTTGGGTTGTAGGAAGGGTAATTAGTAACTGCTAATATTTCTCCCGTCTCAACATCGAGAATCACCAGCGAGCCAGCAATTGCGCCACTGTCTTCAACCGCTTTTTTCAATTCGCGATGTGCTAAATATTGCAAACGCAAATCAATACTCAGAGTTAAATTTTGCCCGGAGCGGGCAGCCTTGATCAACTGTATTTCCTTTACGGTGCGACCTTTTAAATCTTTTACAACTTGCTTGGAGCCATTCTCTCCGCTCAACCAGGCATCATAAGCCATCTCCAATCCTTCTTGACCGCGATCATCTATGTCAGTCATACCAACAATGTGCGAAGCAATTTCTCCAGCGGGATAATAACGGTGATATTCCGTTTGATTGTTCACGCCGGGAATATCTAAATCCATAATTTTTTGCGCAGCATCAGGCGGCATTTGCCTTTGCAAATACATAAATTCCTTGCCTGCGTAGCGGTTCAAACGCGAGCTTAATTCCGCGGTTGTAACACTCAATGCCTGCGCTAGCTCAGCAAAGCGCTGCGGTGATTGCAATAGTACTTTTGGATTCGCCCAAAGCGTAGCCACGGGAGTGCTAACAGCAAGCGGTTCACCATTGCGATCAGTTATGACTCCGCGATAAGCCGTAATAGTTTCAGTGCGCAAAGTGCGTGACTCGCCCTGATTTTGCAGAAACTCAAAACCTTTATCGGCGTTTGGCAAAACTTGCAAACTTGCGACGTGACCGATTAACACCACAACCAATATACACATCACACCAATGACGCTGTAAAAACGCCAGCGCGCAATTTTGAGAGGAATGTGCGGCCTATTTGCTAACAGCGGGTTGTATGGCGAATGATTCGATTGCAGCTTACTCATCGCCCGTCACCATCACTACTCGCTCAGAGGTTGGTGCAAGCATATTTAATTCTTTTACTGCTATACCTTCAACGCGACTGTAGGCCGCCCAAGTACTTTCCTCTAATAAATATTGACCCCACTCCACTTGCAGTTGCGCTGCCTCGTGACGCAAAGTTTCCAGATGATTAACGTTGCGGCGCACCTCTTGCGTTGAGGCAACAACACCCAACGCCGAGATCACTACCAGAACCCACAAACAGGCCACCAACAACAGCACCCAGGGCGCTATTTGTGTTGATGTACGTGTTTGAAATTGGTTCATGGTGCCCCTTGTAATTGATTCTTGAGTTTGTGAAAGTGTGCATAAAAGTTGTGTAACATTTTTTAAGATATTTTTTCTGCGACTCTCATAATTGCGCTTCGCGAACGAACATTAACGCCCACTTCAGCGTCACTGGCCTTAGCTGCTTTACCACATGAACGCAGCCGCTTATTTAACTGCTCATCACGCATGGGTACGCCCATCGGCACCTGATCGCCCTGCTCCTGGCGACGAATAAAGCGCTTCACCACTCGGTCTTCCAGTGAGTGGAAACTGATAACTACCAGGCGACCACCAATTGCCAAAACACGCAACGCTTGCTCGAGTACCGCTTCCAAATCCGTCAATTCGTTATTAACCTGAATACGGATTGCCTGAAATGCACGCGTCGCAGGATGCTTGCCTTTTTCCCACGCTGGATTTGCTTCTTTAATCACTTCCGCCAAATGACCCGTTCGCGTAAAAGGTGCTTTCAAACGCTCAGCAACTATGGCTCGAGACATTCGCTTGGCAAAACGCTCTTCGCCGTATTCTTTCAATACCCAGGCAATATCACTTTCAGTTGCCGTGTTAAGCCACTCAGCTGCACTTAGGCCGCGGGTTTGATCCATTCGCATGTCTAGCGGGCCATCATTTTGAAAACTAAAACCACGCTCTGCCTCGTCCAGCTGGGGCGATGAAACCCCTAAATCCAATAACACGCCTTCAACACTGCCAATCATGCCGCGCGTCTCGATGAGCTCAGCCAATTCAGCAAACGAACCGTGGGCAATATCAAAGCGAGAATCACCCGCAAACCGCTCTTTAGCCACTGCGATAGCAGCTAGATCTTTATCAATACCAAGCAAACGCCCTTCGTCCGACAATTGCGCCAATATGAGCGCGCTGTGACCGCCACGACCGAAGGTACCATCCACATAGAAACCAGACTTATCCGTTATTAGCGAATCCACCGCTTCTTGTAAAAGTACGGTGGTATGTTGATTTTGAATCACTCAATTCCCCTAAACACGACAAACCCTAAAGCGAAAGAGAAAGCATTTCATTGGGAATGTCATCGTCAGCCGGCTCATTCAGTAGCGCCAGCCAGGATTCTTCACTCCACAACTCCAGCTTTTTGCCCTGCCCAACTAACATCATCTTTTTATCAAGATTGGCGTAATCGCGCAGTGTTGGGGGGACTAGAAAGCGCCCACTTGCATCAAGCTCTAACGCACTGGCGTAACCAATAAGAATGCGTTTAACACGCTGGGAAACCTTGTTAAAACTGGGCAAGGCTTCAATTTGCGGTAAAAGCGTTAGCCATTCAGGCTCGGGATAAACTAACAAGCAGCGATCTTCGGTATGAGCCGTGATCACCAAACGTCCGCCGCACGATTCCATCAACTCATCGCGAATGCGAGTTGGAATGGCCATGCGACCTTTAGGATCCATGCTGATGGAGTAACTGCCTGTGAACACTTTTCACCACTTACTGTTTTTATCGTATTTACTAGAAAGGATTTACCACAAAAACCCACTAATACCCACTTTTTTCCACAATGCTCACTATAATTCGGGACCCTGCAAAGTCAAGCAAGCAATTACGAAAAAGCGCAGAAAATCACGGTAAAAAACGCGAAAAAGATAAGAACAAGCAGGAAAACAAGCGGAGAAAATTACATAATTTCAAGAAAATCAAATCAATAGAAAACAAACTTAATGTAAAGCATTAAGTTTGTAATTATTTAGCGTTAAAAAGAGGCATTGCTTATATGAAAGCGATCTATAAAGACCAATACAAAACGAGGAAAACAACAAATTCAGAACAAAACTTAAAATTGCGAACCAAAAGGCTACAGAGTAACGTCGATTCTGGCAACCCCATTTTTTAATAAACAATGG
Organism: Gammaproteobacteria bacterium; assembly: GCA_043745725.1. GTDB lineage: Bacteria > Pseudomonadota > Gammaproteobacteria > Pseudomonadales > Cellvibrionaceae > Cellvibrio. Next base: position 27,805 of record JAYTSJ010000201.1, read on the forward strand.
AAAATATCATCGAAAAACTCATCAAATATCTGACGGGTTAGCGTTCGACGTATTCGCGACAAAAAAACAGTTGACATTCAAGCCTCACGAGAATACTGTACATAAAAACAGTATAACCACGAGGGCAACACCATGGCAGTAATCGCCGTTTGGCAATGTGACAGAGACGGAAGCATGTTTGAAGATAAAAAACTCGCCGAAGAACACGATAAATATTTGGAGTTGGCAGCCAATATTACCCAACTAATTGAAAGCCAGATTCCTGGCATTGATGAAAAACATAGCGAGGCCATTGGCTTGATGCTGGCGTTGCGACGTGAGCAATTAGCGAAAGCCTGCAAAGGTAAACCTGAAGAGCTACTCGTACCATTCGTGGCTGAAACCAATACTAGCAATACGCCTACGAAAACAAATGAAAGCGACAATAATGGCAAGGTAATGGCATTTGCCGCAAATCAATAGCAGCTCCACACTGCTATTGACCATAACTTACCGCTAAATAAACCACTTTCACCACTGCATTTGCCTCAACGGGTGTAGTGGTTTTTTGTTTCTATAAAAAATAGATAACACATTTACACGAAACACTTTCGCAATCTTCTCCGCATTTAAAGAAGCGGTGCATTAATCAAACTGTTTTTTCAATTCTTCCAACGACATTACCCAAAACAACTCTTGCTGTCGAATTGCTTTGCGCAAATAATCGTCATCACCATAAGGCATAGCTGAACGACCAATCATACGTTGCAATAATTGTCGCAATTGCTTTTTAAATGAAGTTGGGCGATTCAAATCATGCATCATTTGCAAGGCACAAATTTTATCGCGCTGATCATCCAAACTTAGAGGAAAGCTAAATAATTTTTCAGCAACTACATTGCTTTCAAAATGTGGAGGCAGAGGCAAGTCACTGTGCTCCACACCAAATGGATACATATCGGTATGGTGATTGTGATTTGCATAAAGCAAAAAATCTGGATTGATATTGGAAGCTTCACAAGCAGTCAATATCGCCCGAGTTGAAAAAACATGATCAATTTGCGCATCAAGTATCGGGTGCGGCGTGACAATAACATCAGGCCTATATTCATCAATTAACTGAGTCAAATCAGCTAATAAGTTTCGCCAACTATTATAACCCTGTTGATCACTACGCAGCGCTTGCTTGTTAAAATTCCTAAATGCTCGCACATCCGTTTTTCCGGTTTCTCGCGAAGCTATAGCTATGTCAGGCTGCTCAAACATTGCTTTTAAAGTCATGCAAAAATAACCTAAATGAATAGCTTGCACATGATGACCAGCCCACATTGGCACCGCAATACTATCCCATGCTCGCAAGCGCCCTTTTAAAAATCCTGCAGCAATTTTATTGTCTTGTCCCGCTATATTACCCGCGCTATTACCAGCGCCATGACCAGCAATAACTTCATAAGATTTTGCGTCAATTTCACCGGCAGTTATAGTTGCAATCATCGCCGAATCTGCATGCTTATAAAAAGCAAATGCAGCAAGTTCAGCATCATCTGCATGTGGAGAAATAATTAAAATGCGCTTGTTACAATATGAAGTATTGTTAAAGCCAAGCAAAGTCACATCGCCCTCTTGAATGCTGCAATATCGGCAAGAAACTTGTATCGGCTCGTTTATTTTTTGCAAAGATTCCAACAGGCGAGTTAAATTCAAAAAACGCTGACCATTCGTACCACGCTCAAAGTATTGTCGCGATACTATCTCGTTTGTACGCAGCTCAACATAGGGGTCGAACAAAAAACCCAATCCATTTGCTTTTAGTATTATGGGTAAAATACAGGTATCAACATTGGCAGGAAGAGGAGAAAATAATTTAAATTGATGGTGGGTTAATGCACCCGAAAAAGATAAGGAAGAGTTAAATTTAAACTTATAGTCACTAACCGGATTATAAAAAATGTGATCAGTCCACAACAGTGCATGTGTGACATAAAATAATATACCTATTAAAATAGCAATGAAATAACACTGCATTACTATTGTATAAATAACGCATGTCAATGCAATAATGATCCACGCAACCATGAATCTTTTATTAAAATTTTGAGGTGCGTTACTTTTCAATATTCATACCTATAATGTGCCATATTTATATGCGATAAACTGGCGCTTGATGGCACCACAACATCTTGTAATCTGCATCCGAGCGTCCAAATGAATAACGCAGCTGCTTGCCTTGTTCCTGCGCAAACTTTTCTGCACACTGAGTATTCAAAAAAGTAAGCACACTGCCCGGACTATATTGATTAAAATCAGGGTCTACGCCGGCATTTAAAAACTCAAATGAAATCCATTGTGGTGAGCGCGCAAAAAATAACAATTGTATTGCTATTGGTCTATCTTTTAAAAACAATACTTTTCCGGTTAAAAAATCTTTTAACGCCTCAAGTTGTTCAGGTAAATACTCATGGGCTTTTGGTTTTTTTTGCCACCGTAGTTCAAACAATTCAACATACCACTTAGCAATATCAGCAGGCGAAAATTCATCGACTTCGCGTACAACACCACCAGCCTCCTCGAGTAACCGCCACTCCCGAGTTCGATTGTATTGAAATTTTTTCGAGAATTCATTCTGGCTATAATTTTTGAGTAAACTGAGCGTTTCTGATTGGCTGCGTAAAGATTTAATCTGCGCAATATGCGTTGCGGAAATATAATTACCTTTAAAATGTAATGGCAGCGCACAAACTTGCGGTGCAAACGGTAAAATAATTTCCATATTACCTAAATCTACTCGCTCATACTGATACGCTCGCTTTAAAGCACGCTTATGACCGGCAATAAAAGAGTTCCAGGTCGGCACAGCACCTATGAGCTTACCATCTTCAAATCGACCAAAATATCGCAACGGCATTGCGGCCAATGTGGATACAGCTGTAATAAATTGCGGATGGGTAATAACACTGCCACCAAAATCTGCATAAGCACGTTCATAGGCAGCAGAATCAATTTCTTGCCAACCACGTGCATGCCATCTATTCAGCCACTGCCAATCTCGTACATTCATTTTGCAACTCTATATTTTAGCGAAGACAGAGTACCCAAACACATTCATTGGCACAACACCGGCGTAGCGACTAATTTCTGTAATAAAAAAGCCCGCATTTTACTGCGGGCTTTTTTATTGCTCATTCAATCTGATTTAAATTTAAGGCAATACTAAATTATCGCGATGGATTAATTCGTTGTCATCTTTATAACCTAGTATATCTATAATCTGGCTGCTAGGTTTGCCGATAATTTTACGCGCCTCATCAGCATGATAATTCACCAAACCACGGGCTATTTCACGGCCTTCGCTGTCAGCACAAATCACCATATCACCGCGAGTGAAATCACCGCGCACCTCTTTAACACCAACTGGCAATAAACTTTTACCCTGCTCGCGTAAAACTTTTGCTGCACCGTCATCAAGAATCAAGGTTCCTCGTGTTTGCAATTGACCAGAAAGCCAACGCTTACGCGCCGCCTGAGGTTTTTGTTCCGCCCATAAAAAAGTGCCAATGTTTTCACCCGCAGCAACACGCAATAGAGCATTTTCAATGCGACCACCCACGATAACTGTATCCGCACCCGAGCGCGCCGCAACACGCGCCGCACGCACCTTGGTGATCATGCCGCCACGACCAAGCGCACCGCCAGTACCACCGGCCATTTGTTCAAGGCGAGTATCATCAGCGGCAATTTCGCTCAGTAATTTTGCATTGGGATTAGTACGCGGGTCACTGTCGTACATGCCTTGCTGATCAGTAAGAATAACCAGCAAATCGGCTTCAATTAAATTTGCAACTAAAGCGCCAAGCGTATCGTTATCGCCGAAACGAATTTCGTCGGTGACGACCGTATCGTTTTCATTAATGACCGGCACCACATTTAAACTCACCAACGTTTTTATAGTGGAGCGTGCATTTAAATAACGTTGACGCGAAGAAAAATCATCGTGATCAAGCAGAACTTGTGCAGTGTGCAAAAAAAAGCGTTGAAATTCGACTTCATAAGTTTGAATCAAACCCATCTGGCCAACGGCGGCAGCGGCTTGCAGCTTATGAATTTCGGTAGGGCGAGTATCCCATCCTAAACGGCGCATACCCGCAGCTACAGCACCGGATGATACCAACACCACCTCAATACCGCGCAGGCGCAGCGCAGCCATTTGCGCCACCCAACCAGCAATAGCATTAGCATCTAGGCCTTTGCCATCATTGGTCAGCAGTGCGCTGCCAATTTTTACCACCCAGCGTTTGGCGTGGGGAATCAAATCTCTTTTACTCATAAGCGAGTCGCTAGCGTCTAGTTATTTTTTCTAACCACGGGATGCGTGACTAGTATCCAACATATTCCACTTCAACGTCGTAATCGTCATCGTTGTAGTCGTCATCTTCACCACGGGCGAGCCTGGCTGCACGCAAAGCTTCACGCAACTCATCAATACGATCACGGGCTTCTTGGGCCATTTGATTTTGCGCTTCAAGTTCGCGCTCGTGCAATTCCGGATCTGCACGCTCTGCTTCCCAGATAGATTCCAGGTAATCCATAATACGGCCACAAATCACCGCGGTGCCTTCGCGATGTAAGGCCGATATGCGAAATACCGGGCCAGTCCATTGCAACGCATCAACCACTGCCTGGCAGCGAGCTTCCACTTCGTCAGGATCTAACAAGTCGACTTTATTGAGGACTAGCCAACGATCGCGACTGGCAAGAGTAGGGCTAAACCTTTCCAATTCGCGAGCAATTGCACGCACATTCTCAACTGGATCCGAATCATCAACAGGTGCCATATCGACAGTATGCAAGAGCAAACGGCAGCGAGTTAAATGCTTGAGAAAACGCACACCCAAGCCCGCACCTTCAGATGCACCTTCAATCAATCCGGGAATATCGGCAATAACAAAGCTGCGATATTGCTGAACTTTTACTACGCCGAGATTTGGGATGAGTGTCGTAAATGGATAATCTGCGACCTTCGGTTTCGCCGAGCTAACCGCGCGAATAAAACTGGATTTACCGGCATTCGGCAAGCCCAGCATACCAACATCGGCCAGAACTTTAAGCTCCAGTTTGAGGTTGCGACTTTCACCCTCAGAACCGTAAGAAATTTTGCGTGGAGCGCGATTAGTACTGGATTTAAAACGTGTATTACCCAAACCATGAAAACCAGCCTGGGCTACTTTCAACTTCTGGCCGTGCTCTGTGAGATCGCCAAACACTTCCTCAGTATCAGTATCAATAACGGTCGTACCTACCGGTACTGGCAAAAATAAATCATCACCTTTAGCGCCGGTACAATCTTTACTGCCACCTTTTTTACCATGCTCAGCCTGATATTTAGGCTGAAAGCGATAATCGATCAGGGTATTTAAATTCTCATCGCCGACCAGATATACACTGCCGCCATCACCGCCATCGCCACCATTAGGACCACCTTTAGAGACAAACTTTTCCCGCCGGAAGCTCATGCAACCATTGCCGCCGTTACCAGCTACAACTTGAATCGGGGCTTCATCAACAAATTTCACAATACTCTCCGGGAGAAAACTAATTTTTAATCAATAGGTTAATTAATTGCAGTATATATTATTCAGCAAGAGCCGTTCATCCTGAACATCGCCTGCCTGTCCGCTCATCTTGAACATCGCCGCTCTTGCGCATCCATGCGCCCGCGGCATACCGCTCATCCTGAGCATAAAAAAAGCCCTATCGATAATGACAGGGCTTTTTTTATGTTCTTCAATCATTCCTGCTCAAGTTACCGAGCAAGGAGACTAAAAGTCAAAATTAAGCAGAAACTGTATTAACAGGAACAATGCTTACGTATTGACGATTAAATGCACCTTTGATTTGGAACTTAACATGACCATCAGCCTTGGCGAACAAGGTGTGATCTTTACCGAGACCAACATTCACGCCAGCGTGAAATTTGGTACCGCGTTGACGAACAATAATGCTACCTGCAGGGATCAATTCACCGCCAAAGCATTTCACACCAAGGCGTTTGGAATGGGAATCGCGACCATTGCGCGTACTACCACCAGCTTTCTTGTGAGCCATATTCTACTCCTCATTAGCCTTACGGCTATTAACCATGGATGGCTATTAACCGTTAATGCCAGTGATTTTCACTTCGGTGAACCACTGACGATGACCTTGACGCTTCATTGAGTGCTTACGACGACGGAATTTAATAATCTTCACTTTGTCGGCACGGCCTTGAGCAATAACTTCAGCAGTTACTGTAACGCCTTCTACAACGGGAGCACCAATTCTGACTTTTTCGCCGTTAGCAACAAGGTATACCTTGTTGAATTCAACGATGCCACCAGTGGCGAATTCGATTTTTTCGAGTTTAAGGGTTTCACCTACCACTACACGATGTTGTTTGCCACCGCTTTCAAAAATTGCATACATACTTTGCTCCAACCTGTTAATTCCAAAGAGACACTTGGACTTGGACGACACGAAGTAGCTTAGCGACATGCTTGGGCGTTTGAGACTAGCGTCGGATACCTGTTTTCAGGGGCGGGGATTGTATGCCAAGCACCCGCTTAATCGCAAGAAAAAACTTACTAAAACAAGGTTAATGGCAGAATTAATGCAACATTGCATCATTACGGCTTGTCCACCAACCACCTAGCTGCCATTCCAATCGTGTAGGATCTGCAGCACGCAACAAAAGAGCGCCCGTTATCAGCTCTATATATAACAATTCACCTTTCAAATCCTGCCAAAAATTTTTAGCGTCATTAGTCAGATAGTCTCGCACCAACAAGGCTTCGTCTCGCAGCATCTGCTCCGCTGTTAATTCGAGCTTAACGAAATCTTCTACCTCATGACTCAAGCCTTCCTTAAGTGCCGACAAGGTGCTGGCATCCTCACCAACAGCCCCCAATTCAACCTGACTTTCAACATCGTTATTTTTAGCGTGATTCATGACAATGGCTCCTCATTAAAATCAGCAAAAATCCACAAGATATTTAAAAGCTTTTTACCCACTTGCGCGGTACAGCCCTTATAATCACCGCCTTTCTACAAATCCATTTAAGTATAGGCCATTCCTTCCAATGCAAAAGAGTCCAATGCAAGAGCAATACGTTCCCGCCGACGTCGAAGCAGAAGCCCAGCAATATTGGGACGCCAACCAAAGCTTTAAGGTTGTTGAAGATCGCAGCAAAGAGAAATTCTACTGCCTGGCAATGTTCCCCTATCCCAGCGGCAAGCTGCACATGGGACATGTACGTAACTACACTATTACTGATGTGATTACTCGCTACCAACGTATGCAAGGTAAAAATGTATTGCACCCTATGGGGTGGGATGCTTTTGGCCTACCCGCTGAAAACGCAGCTATCAAGCACAATACTGCACCGGCGAAATGGACTTACTCCAATACCGACCATATGCGCACTCAACTTAAACAACTTGGATTTGGGTTTGACTGGTCGCGCGAACTAACCACTTGCAAACCTGCATACTACAAATGGGAACAATGGTTTTTCACGCGTTTATTTGAGAAAGGTTTAGTTTACAAAAAAATGTCCACCGTGAACTGGGATCCGGTTGACCAAACCGTATTGGCCAATGAGCAAGTAATTGATGGTCGCGGTTGGCGTTCAGGCGCTTTAGTTGAGCGCAAAGAAATTCCGCAATGGTTTATTAAAATCACCGCATATGCCGAAGAATTGATTAACGATTTAGACAAGCTGCCCAACTGGCCCGAACAAGTCAAAACCATGCAACGCAACTGGATCGGCAAAAGTCGTGGCCTAGATATGCGCTTTGATTTGGCCGTAACTGTTGGAGAATTTACCGGCTTCGATATCTACACTACCCGCCCGGATACTATTATGGGCGTGACTTACGTGAGCTTGGCGGCGGAACATCCCATTGCTAAATTACTCGCTGAAACTAATCCCAAGCTCGCGCAATTTATTGCCGACTGCAAAGTACAATCCGTGGCCGAAGCCGATATGGCTACAATGGAAAAAGCCGGCATGGATACCGGTATTAAAGCTCTCCACCCCATCACTGGTGAGCCAGTTTCGGTGTGGGTCGCCAATTACGTACTGATGGATTACGGCTCAGGCGCAGTAATGGCCGTACCCGCGCACGATCAACGCGATTATGAATTCGCCAAAAAATACGGCATTGCTATTGCGCAAGTCATCGCACCTGCCGCTAACAGCGGTGAAAAAATCGATTTAACTAAGGCTGCCTTTACCGAAAAAGGCGTATTAGTAAACTCAGGCGAATACGACGGCCTCGACTTCAATGCGGCCTTCGACGCTATCGCAGGCACATTAGAAATGGCCAATAAAGGTCAGGTGAAAACCAATTACCGCCTGCGTGACTGGGGCGTTTCCCGCCAGCGTTATTGGGGCGCACCTATCCCTATGTACAACCTGCCGGAAGGCGGAGAAATTGCAGTACCCGCGCATAAGTTACCAGTATTACTGCCTGAAGATGTAGTAATGAACGGAGTGCAATCGCCTATTAAAGCTGATCTCGAGTGGCGTAAAGCTGAGCTCAATGGCCGCGCAGTTGAAAAAGAAACTGATACATTCGATACCTTTATGGAGTCGAGCTGGTATTACGCACGCTATACCTGCCCTAACTTTGAAGGCGGAATGTTGGATAAAGCCGCTGCTGATTACTGGTTACCAGTAGATCAATACGTGGGCGGCATCGAACACGCGATTTTGCATTTGCTCTATGCGCGGTTCTTTCACAAATTAATGCGCGATGAAGGCCTCGTCACTTGCGACGAACCTTTCGAACGCTTGCTTTGCCAAGGCATGGTGCTCAAAGACGGTACCAAGATGAGTAAATCCAAAGGCAACACCGTCGACCCCGAAGAACTCATCAATCAATACGGTGCTGACACAGTTCGTTTATTTTCAATGTTTGCTGCACCACCCGAGCAAAGCATGGAATGGAGCGACGCTGGTGTAGCAGGTGCTTATCGTTTCCTGCAACGTTTATGGCGAGCCGTTGAAGGCCATATCAATGCGGGTAACCCAGGCAAATTGGATGCATCTAATTTACCGCAAGCGCAACAAGATTTACGCCGTAAAACGCACGAAACCATTGCCAAAGTTAGCGATGATTTTGGCCGTCGCCAAACGTTTAATACGGCCATTGCTGCAACGATGGAATTGTTAAATGAAGTGAGTAAGCTTTCTGACCGCGCCAACCCGCAAGGCTTGGCAGTAGAGCGTGAAGCACTCGAAACAGCAATATTATTACTCGCACCTATAGTGCCGCACATTAGCCAATCACTGTGGAAGGCACTTGGACACAAACAAATTCCGCTCAATGAAACATGGCCAAAACTCGACGAAAATGCGCTCACTCGATCAACAATTGAAGTGGTGATACAAGTGAACGGTAAAGTGCGCGGCAAACTGGAGGCGGCAATAGATTCACCCAAAGAAATTTTAGAGCAGCTTGCATTAACGCAAGAAAATGTACAAAAGTTTCTTGAAGGTGTGACTGTGCGGAAAATAATTGTAGTACCAAATAAACTTGTCAGCATTGTTGCGAATTGAGCCCATAGAACATCGCCATCCAACTAATAGGTTTTAGTTGGATGGCGATGCAAAATAAATTTGAGATTTTTATGAAAAAAATTATCAGCTGCTTGGCTCTTACTTTGCTCACCAGCGCATGCGGTTGGCATTTGCGCGGTGCAGTCGATGTTCCACAAAATTTATCGCAGCTGTATATTTCTGCGGTAGAAACACGTAGCACCTCAACGAGTAAATCAACAACCAACTCAGTAGCCACATCAACAACTGAGTTAATTAGTGAATTACGGCAGTTGCTAAAAGCAAATCGTATTAGTGTGGTTGACGATAGCAAAGCGGCTAATTATGAACTTAATATTCTTGAAGAAACTATCGACAAACGCACTGCGGGAGTCGGCAATGATGCGCTGAGCAGCGCTTATGAGATTACACTCAAAGCCAATTATGAAATTCGCACCAAAAATAGTGTGCTGGCAACAAAGGCTGCAGCTTCGAGCCTGCGCAGCTTCAATTACAATACAGCTTCTATTAGTAGTTCGGCGCAAGAAGAAATGCTGCTTATAAAAGAAATGCGACACGAACTCGTACAGCAAATGTTGCGCCGTTTAAATGCCGTGATCACACACCCAACCACTAGCAGCGAACCGAGCAATGGCCAAACTGCGCCCTGAACAATTAAGCGCGGCACTCAATAAAAGTGTGGCGCCTATTTATATCGTCACCGGTGACGAGCCTTTATTAATTCAAGAAAGCTGCGATATGATTCGTGCTGCTGCGCGTAAAGCAGGTTTTATTGAACGCGATTTATATCACTGCGACTCACACTTTGAGTGGAGCCAAGTGCTCGCTTCCGCAAATAGCATGTCGCTTTTTGCCGACAAAAAAATTATCGAATTAAGAATGCCAAGTGGGAAGCCAAGCGACAAAGGCAAAGTCTTACAAGAATATGCTCAAGCACCCGCAAGCGATAATTTGCTATTGATCATCATCGACAAACTCGATAAAGATGTAGCCAAAAGTAAATGGTTCATCGCTCTCGAACAACAAGGCGTACACATTCAGCATTGGTCTGTAACACCCGAAAATTTACCGCACTGGATTAGCCAACGGTTAAAACAAGCCGGCCTTCAAGCCGATGGTAATGCAGTCGATTTACTTGCTTCACGTATTGAAGGCAACTTACTTGCAGCAGTACAAGAAATTGAAAAATTAAAATTACTCGCACCCGGCAATGTTATCAGCATGGAATTAATGGCTTCCGTTGTAGCCGATAGCGCGCGTTACGATTTGTTTGGCTTATCTGACAAAGCCCTGCATGGCGACGCAAGCGCGGCAGTTAAAACGCTACACGGTTTAAAAGCCGAAGGTACCGATGCAATAGCTGTACTTTGGGCACTCACCCGCGACATTCGCAGCCTCGTACAAATATCTCTGGCAACAACTCAAGGTAAAAGTTTTGAAATGGCTGCAACAAAAGCCGGCGTGTGGGATAAAAAGCAACCATTATTTAGAGCCGCACTACAACGTATTAAACCTGCACAATTGCAACAATTATTGCGCAAAGCCAATGGCATCGACAAAGCCGTTAAAGGTATGCGTGAGGCAGAACCCTGGGATGAGCTGCTGGATTTAATTTTGAATTTAGCAGGAGTACAAAGTCTCAGCCCCGCAAATGAAAAACTTGGTTTAAAAAACTAATTATCTAATACCAAAAAAACCAAAAGAAGGGGAGCTAAAATAGCTCCCCTTCTTTTTTATTCAACCTTAAACCATTACATTTTTAAATTATTACATTTTTATTTTTAAACTATTAAACTATTAAACTATTAAACTTTCTCTAGCTCTGATTCTAGCACTGGATCTGAGTCTGACTCCGGCCCTAAAGGTTTAAACATCAAAATCAACTTTGGCAATAATGTCAGCGTACCGATAATTGCGGTAAACATCGCAAATGCAGTGAGCACACCAAAATAAATGGATGGAATAAACTGCGACAACGCTAATATCGAAAACCCAATTACAATAGTTGCAGATGAGTAATACATAGCACGACCAATAGAGGCATGAGATTTATGCATAGCCTCAATATAATTACCGCATACGGTAAACTCTTCTTTAAAACGATAAAAATATTGGATTGATTGATCCACGCCTATTCCTACCACAATCGCGGCAATAGTCGTTGTCATCATGTCCATCGGAATCCCAACCAAACCCATTCCACCCAACACAATACCAGCCGCCAAAATATTCGGCAGTATGGCAATTAATGCAATGCTAAAAGAACGGAACAACAACAGCATCATCAGCATGATAGAAATAAATACAACAAAGATGGTTGAAATTTGAGATTTAAATAAACTTTGCAGCATATTATTGTAAAGAATTAACATGCCAGTGAAATGCACTTGCTCTGGTTTGAAGCCTGCCTTTTCAATAGCAAAAGCACGAATGCGCTCTACCAATTCCGCACGCTTCAAATTGGGCGTAGTTTCTTTGATACGCAAGGTAATGCGCGCTTGCTGCTGCTCATCCGATAAATAAGGGGCAATTAAAAAATCTTTAATCTCAGGTGAGAGCGAATTGCGCATCACTCCTAATTCAAAATTATTTAATTTATCACCGTTAATATCCTGTGCAACTTGATAAGCAATTGCTAAGGATTGCACCTTGCCTACTTCAGGTAAAGATTCCAAATAATCATGCAGCTGTTTTATTTGATCTAAACCACCAGTGGTAAACCAATAACTATTAACTACTTTTGGCATTGGTGAATTATTACTTGGCTCCGCCGCAAATGGGTCATCATTTTCTGTGGTAGGCGCTGGCGTAGCGTTTGCTGGCTCCGCAAAAGGATCGTCCTCGTTTTTTGCTGCAGTTGTATCTGTTGCAGCTTGTGCAACAGGCGCATCCACAATAATTTCCAATGTTGCTGTTCCGCCTAATTGTTTATCAATCACCGACAAGCCTTTATGAATTTCGCTATCACTATGAAAGTAATCAATAAACCGATTTTCAACTACTAGTTTTGATAAACCATAAATTGAAATCACTGTGGCAATTAAGGTCACTAACAATACTTTACCGCCATGAAATTCCGCTATGCGTGAAAAACGTAAAGTCATTTTTGCAGAACCGTCACCGCGATCTTTTGGCTCACCTTTAGGTAACAACATCAAACCTGCAGGAACAATCACAAACGATAATATAAACGCAACGCCTAAACCAATTGTCATCATCCAGCCAAAATCGATAACGGGGCGAATGCCACTTTGCACTAGGGACATGAACGCCACTATGGCAGTTAACGCAGAATAGAAACAAGGCTCTGCCATCACTTGAACGGTTTTCATCACCAGGTCCGCCTGGCTCCAGTGCGGATGTTGTGCATGTAATTCGCGATAGCGCACCACCACATAAATGGTAAACGCGAACGACATAATTAATAGTAAAGCAACAAAGTTAGAAGAGATTACCGTTAGCCGCCAGTCAATCCAGCTGAGCCAACCCAGCATTAATGCTACTGATGTTAAGCAAGTGGCGAGCGGTAAAATAACAAAGCGCCACTGACGAAAAATAAAGGCGAGAACAATAATAATAAACGCAACCAGCGCAGCGCCAAATACCATTAAATCGCTTTTGATATAGGTGAGCATGTCCGCGGTAATCATGCTTACGCCACCTAAAAATATCTCCGCATTGCCGCGATATCTTTGCGCGATATTGCGCACAACATCGACACGCACACTGTCCGCCGCAGCGGCAACAGTCCTGAAAGAAAGGAACTCTTTTGATACTTGCGTTAACTCTTTTTCTTCCGCCTCAGACAAACCAAAGTTGTCGCGTTTGGTACGCAATGCGTCGCGGTGCCGCACCATTTCAATGTACTGATTATTGACATCCAGATTCAACAGTAACGCAGTGGTTTTACCATCAGGACTTAACAACATATTGCGATAAATCGGGCTGGTTAAAAATTCTTTTTTCGCCATCTCACGATCTACACCGGGTGTTAACAGGGTGCGCGTCGATTCTTTTTGCTCGGCAAGCGAACGCATAGGGCTGTAAATTAAGGGCACATCAATTAAGGAGTTAACACCTTGGACGCCCGACACCCTGGCTAAATCATCGCGCAAATTTTTAAGCGTCGCTAAAGATTCATCGGAAAATAAATCAGCTTTAGGCGTGTAGGTCACCACCAAAAAATCACCGCGCTGATAGCGTTTATTTATTTCACGAAAGTAATCAATGGTGTTGTCGTGTTCTAGGGTGAGGGCATCAGCAGAAGCATCTAACTTAAAATTGGGTAAACCTAAAATTGCCACAGTTGTCAGTGCAAAAACAACTGCCAGTACTGCAAAGGGGCGGCGAATAATAATATCGCGGTAGAGTGAAGAAATTTGCTTTTGCATTTTATGCAACATAAAGGTGAACCTTTTCCATGATTTAAATGAATGTTTTATAAACAGTTTGCCGGCATAGGCACCATTCGGCGCTATTATGCTGGAGTCATCTACTATTGAAAATGATTTTTGCAACCGAATAGGCGAAGAATGACAAACATCAATACCATCTAAATTCAAGGCTTCTAGATAGCCGCTACTTTTAGATAGTCCCTACTTTTATCTTAATTAGCGCCTATATGACAACCAATAATGCAAAATGACTCTATTGAACCTAATATTGATTTAACCAGCAGAAGATAGAAGATGCGAAATAGACGTAAACAAATCGACATTGAATTGTTACAATCGACTTAATTTTAATTAGCTACCCACGATCTACGGAAACTATCCATGCTCAAACTTCATTTCAAGGATAATCGTCAACCTGCTTTTTGGGTGACGGAGAGGTTGTACTGCATAGGTTCAGGTGGTGAGAACCAGCTAATTATTAACGGCGACAAGCATGTAGATGACCTGCATGCAAAACTTTTTGTTGAAGATAATAAGTTCCTCCTTAAAGACAATAACAGCTCCAGCGGTTGCTTTATTAATGGCCAGCGCATTACCCAAAAAGAAATACTACCGGGCGATATCATCAAACTTGGCAACACTGAATTAATTGTCTTAGACCCTCGCAGCTTGCATGACAGCAACACGGGTACTGATAGCGCACCTTGGCGCCTGGTCTCAGACTGCAGTTGGCTACCCGGTAAAACCTTTATAGTTCCCGTTGGGAAAACCGTTACGATTGGCCGCGGCGACAATTGCGACATTAGTATTCCCGGCACCCATTTATCACGCAAACACGCAGAACTCTCTATTCAGGGTAATCAGTTATTTATTAAGGATTTGGGCTCATCCAATGGCACTTTCCTCAATGACAAGCCGATTATTGACGGCCCGGCTAAAAACGGCGATCAGTTACGACTTGATGTTTACACTTTCCGCTTAGTCGCTCCCGAATCCGACACCTACAAAGCTCGCATTCATGCACCCATGGATGCATTCAGCCGGCCGATTGAACGAAAACAAACCAGCAGCGAACCTAAACGTTGGATAACTCGCCCAACTTCCCCCGGCAATCGCATCGAGACAACTTACAATGAAACCACATCCAAACTGAAGCTATGGATCTCCATGGTAATAGTCATATTGGTTGCCGTTATTGCCGTTAAATTCTTGTGGTAGAATCCGCGCCGAATATTTGCTTATATAACCCATCAAATTAATCACCACTAGGAAACTTGCCATGAGTTTTGAACTTGTACCTGCAGGCAAAAGTCTGCCCGATGACTTTTACGTTGTTATCGAAATTCCTTTAAACAGCTCCATCAAATATGAAATTGATAAAGCGTCTAACTCTTTGTTTGTTGACCGCCTGGTAAGTACTGCGATGCATTACCCTGCCAACTATGGCTACATTCCTCATACACTTTGTGGTGATGGCGATGCTGCTGATGTATTGGTACTCTTCCCCGAAGCGGTGCAAGCCGGTTCAGTCATTCGCTGCCGCCCTGTAGGCGTGCTGAAAATGAGTGATGAAGCTGGTGAAGATGCAAAGATTCTCGCCGTCCCTCACGACAAACTCACCACCCTTTATAGCCATGTAAAAACCTTGTCCGATTTACCTGAAATTGTTCTCAAGGAAATTGAACATTTCTTTGAACACTACAAAGATTTAGAAAAAGGGAAATGGGTGAAAGTTGAGGGCTGGGGCGATTTAGAAGCAGCTCGCACAGAAATCCTGGATGCAGCCAAACGCTATCAAGCGGGCAAATAATTTTAGCAATCGAAAAATGGCCGCAATTGCGGCCATTTTTTATTATGTAAATTAATCACAAACCAAAAGGAGTTTAATTTATTCTTCTTGTCGCGCAAAAGTCTGCGCATATTTTGCAATCCATTCCATGGCAGCCTCTTCAACGCTCATTGTACGGCCATAATTAGCACAAATTCGCTGGCGATAATCTTCAATTTGGCACACTTGCTCTACCATTCGCGTACGAAAAAAATCATCATTACTG
>JAYTSJ010000202.1:0-14338 GCA_043745725.1 Gammaproteobacteria bacterium
TCACGAAGGCGTTGCCTGTCTTGATTGCCATGCGAATGGTCACACCACGGCGGCGACTCATACTGTTGGTGATATTCGTCCGAATGATCATCGCCACAGAATTGATACGCCATCGCTGTGGGGCTTAAATATTCAGCGCTTGTTTGGTTCGCAACGTGCACTAAAAACGGTGGAGGATTTCACCGAGTTTGAACAGCAAGCTGCTTATTTCGATGGTATTCCCGCCGATGCCGCACGCAAGGGCACCAATGTTCTCGAGCGCGGAAGCCAAGTACATTTTATGGCGGAGTTTGAAGAGTTACTCGATTTTCCACCAGCACCAAAGCTGAATGTGTTTGGCAAGCTTGATCCCGCTAAAGCCACTGAAGCTGAAATGCGCGGTCAGGAAATATTCATGGGCAAGGGCCAATGTGCTGCTTGCCATACACCGCCGTACTATACGGATAATCTTATGCACAACCTGAAAACTGAGCGGTTTTTTAATGAGGTAATGATTAATGGCCGCAAAGCTTCTGCCGATGGTCCGATTAAACTTTCCCATTGCGCGGCATTAAAGATTCACCACCCTATTTACATGATGACCGTTTGCTAACACTGGACGATACTGTAGAATTTTTTAATCTCGTGTTGGATTCCAAGTTAGAGAAGCAGGAAAAAAGTGATCTTGTGGCTTTTCTTCGCACACTTTAACTCGGCGTTGTCGGCATAAAATCCAGCATAAAAAAAGGCGATTTTTGAATCGCCTTTTTTTATGCAAAATTTGTGCAGTTAAATTAATTTAAATGAAAGTGAACTACGGTAGGTTTTATAACTTTCATGAAAATATACGCTGTATGTTAAATGTTAGTGCGTGGTGCGTAGTACTCGGTGCCTAGTATTTACGATGAACGTTTTTGATGCTCGCATGCGGCGCACAATTTCCCTTATGGTTCCTCGTCCGTTTCGCGATGTTCATGCAGCATCGAGAGTACTTGATCAGGATTAATCGGTTGCTGAAAGGCTACCGCTTCGGGATCGTCACGATTTTTGACATTGGGCAAATCACGCCTTAACTCTTCTATTAGGTTAATGAGCTTTGTCGTTTTTTGTTCGGTGATTAAATTCACCTGCAATTCCAAATGTTGTCGCTGTTCTTCAAATTTGGCGAGGCGATTCTGCTTGATCAACACGATAGTCGTGATGAGTAACGCGCATAAAGTAATAATACCTTGTAACCAAAAAAATGGAGCCGGGTCAAATACAGGCCAGTTCATTTTTTTTGCCATGGTGTTTGCGAGTATCCATAACGCCACAAACAATAAAATTGTGCCGAGAAAAAACGGACGGCCGACGAAGTTGCTGGCATATTCAAGAATGCGCTGCGGATGGCCGAGTTTTTGCTCTTCGCGTTTGTAGAACGCTAAAATGCTTTCAATATTTTTATCGACCTGATGAGCTGGCTCATCGGGTGATTTGTTCTGGTTTTCCGTTGAGGGGCGCAACCTCTATACTCCCAATCTGTTGACGAAATTGTTTATCAATTGCTCGTGGCTAATTCCAGAATTCGAAACTTCTAAATAGCTTTTCGTAACTTACTAATTCTATGCTCGGTGCCGCACCGACGCCGGTCAAGTATAACGAATACTCTGCAAAATCTTCATGCATTACGATACTGATCGTCTTTCGATTTTGTGTGTAGATTATTAAAGCTCCTGCCAATTTGCAGGCCAGTTCTTCAATGACATTGGAAACAAAACTCATGCGTTATTCCCTTTTCCTCAGCCTTGGGATGCTTCTTGTTGTTGTAGCCTGTGATACAAAACAAGTCCAAGCCGAGAGCTCACCGACAACCGCTGTGAATGCCAATGCGCTATCTTATCCTGTTGTCGATCCGAGCGTCGGCGAAAAGCTGTATCCGAATGAGGAAGCTTTATCTGGCCAGATAGCTGCAACCATTGAGCAATCCATCCGCAAGCAATATCAAGCGGGTAAGGCTCGGCGCGATGCACACCCGAAAGCACACGGTTGTGTGAAAGCAGAAGTTCGCGTAAACGAAACACTCCCTGAGAATCTGGCCAAAGGAATTTTTATTCCGGGTAAAACCTATCAAGCCTGGATTCGTTTTTCAAATGCATCCCAAGATGCAAGCCGTGCCGATAGTAAAGGTGACGGACGTGGTATGGCGATCAAAGTGATGGGCGTTCCCGGAGAAAAGCTATTAGAGAATGAACGAAACGCAACAACGCAAGATTTCATCATGGTAAATCATCCGGTATTTTTTGCCAATGATCCGCAAGGCTACTTATCGCTTTTCGAAAAATTAAACAGCGACAGTTTTTTCAGCAAGTTGACGATACCATTCGCACTCGGCGTCAAAGGATCCGTGATAGCGTGGCAAACCTCACGCAGCAAAATTTCCAATCCGCTTCATACCCGTTACTGGTCGATGGTTCCATATCAGCTTGGGATAGGGAATGATAAACAAGTGATCAAATTTTCTGCCCGAAATTGTTCGCCGGTAGCGGAAGAAATTCTGGAGAACCCGAACAACGATTACTTGCGCGACGCGTTGCGTAATACGCTTGAGAAAAACGATGCCTGTATGGAGCTTCTCGTGCAACCCCGAACAACCGACAGTATGGATGTCGAAGATTCTATGACTGAGTGGAAAGAAGCACAGGCTCCTTTCTATAAAGTGGCTACCATTCTTATTCCCCGGCAGAATTTCGATACTGCAGAGCAGAATCAGTTTTGTGAAAATCTGTCCTTCAGCCCATGGCACGCATTGCCGGAACACCGCCCGCTTGGCGTCGTCAATCGATTGCGCAAAGTAATTTACGACCGCATCAGTCGCGTACGGCATGAGATGAATTCTATTGAAAGGAAAGAGCCCTAGTACATGGACGCAATTAACGCGGGATGAATCATACGGTGGAAAATTCTTTTAGGTTATCGAAGCTTGAGAGATTTAATGAAAATCCCGAGACTTTATAGAGAAATCTCCAAGCCTTTCTGAATAGTTATGCAACTGACCGGCAATGATATGAATAACTGGATGCCCCACATTATCGTTATTTATTTCCACCGTTCCTTTTATCAACATTAATGTTGACGTCAGCAATACCTGGCGAAATGTTTCCTGAGTGCCCTTCCAGATAATGACATTCATATTGCCGGTTTCATCTTCAAGAGTTAAAAAAAGCGCACCGCTGGCAGTACCGGGACGTTGTCGACCAGTGACTAATCCAGCAACACACACAAATCCGCCATGGCGCAAATATTTTAATTCACTGTATTTGGTACAACGGTTAAAAGGATACTCATCGCGCAGCAATTCCATAGGATGTTTACGCAAGGTCAAACCCAGTGTTGCATAATCATCCATAACGTCTTTTTTTACAGTGGGCGGTAATGTTAATAAATCATCTTTTTGAAAAGAATTAGGGATTTCCAAGAGTTCAGAAAAAGGTTCTACGGCAGAAGCTTGCCAACGTGCTTCATGACGATTGCCACTTAATGAGCGCAATACATCAGCCGATGCAAGGCACTGTAAATCGGTAGGTGTTAATTCTGTGCGTCGTGCGAGATCCTGAATTGAGGTAAAAGGTTTATTCCCTCGCCATACTTCAAGCGCCTGCGCTTTATTATTGTCCAATGATTTCACCTCGCAAAAACCTAGTCGAATCGCAAGATCACATGGAGACTGAATATTTTTAGTAGATTTTTTATGAATTTTTTCCAAGGTATTTTCCAAAGTATGTTCATAGTAGCTGCGATTAATATTTACAGGCAATACCTTAATACCGTGGCGGCGCGCATCCTGAATTAATTGCGATGGCGAATAAAATCCCATAGGTTGGCTATTTAAAAGTGCGCAACAAAATGCAGCAGCGTGATGGCATTTCATCCATGAAGAGGCATAGCACAATAAGGCAAAACTTGCCGAATGTGATTCTGGAAAACCGTAACCACCAAAACCTTTTATTTGTTCAAATAAACGTAAAGCAAAATCGAGTTCATAATTATTGTCGAGCATTCCATCGATAAACTTTTTCTCAAATTGCAATAATGTACTGTTTTTACCCCAGCTTGCCATTGCACGGCGTAACTGGTCTGCCTCGCCTCCGGTAAAACCGGCAGCAACCATTGCCAAACGAATGACTTGCTCCTGAAAAATGGGAATGCCAAAAGTGTATTGCAACGTGCTTTTTATCGCCTCACTGGGATAGGTAATAGCTTCCAAGCCATTTCGCCTGCGTAAATAAGGATGCACCATGCCACCTTGAATCGGACCAGGTCTGACAATGGCAATCTGGATAACCAAATCGTAAAAACATTGCGGCTTTAACCGCGGCAACATGGCCATTTGCGCGCGCGACTCTACCTGAAATACACCTACGCTATCGCCTTTGCATAGCATGTTATAGGTATCTAAATCTTCTCGCGGAATATCGGCAAGCGTTTTAATGTTGGGATCATAACGGCTAATATAGTCGAGCCCTTTACGCAATACGGTCAGCATACCCAGCGCAAGCACATCGACTTTGAGTAAACGCATGGACTCGATATCTTCTTTATCCCATTGGATTAACGTGCGATCTGGCATGCTCGCATTTTCTACAGGAACAAGGTCACTGATTTTATCCTGCGAAATAATAAAGCCGCCGACATGCTGCGATAGATGACGAGGAAACCCTTTAATTTGTTGGATCAAAATAAAAAAATGTTGCAGCATTTTTTGATGAATTTGTAAGCCGGCAGCTTCAATACGCTGTTGCAAATCTGTTGATTTATCCCACCAGGCAATAGATTTTGCTAAATGGTCAACCAGCGTTTGTTCCATACCTAAGGCTTTGCCCACATCACGTACGGCACTGCGTGAGCGATAAGTAATAACCGTTGCCGCAATCGCCGCACGCTCACGACCATATTTTTGGTAAATATACTGAATGACCTCTTCACGACGCGAATGCTCAAAATCCACATCAATATCAGGAGGCTCATCGCGCTCTTTAGAAATAAATCGTTCAAACAATACATTGATTTGCCCCGGTGAAATTTCCGTTACAAACAAGCAATAGCAGACTACGGAGTTAGCTGCCGATCCCCTACCCTGACATAAAATTTCTTGCTGGCGGGCAAAGCACACAATGTCGTGTACTGTCAGAAAATAGTATTCGTATTTTAATTCTTCAATAAGACTGAGTTCTTTTTGTAAAAGAGCTTCTGCTGTAGCAGGAATACCCTGTGGCCAACGTTTACGTTTACCTTCATCAACTAACTTGCGCAAATAGGCAATCGGTGTAAATGATTCAGGCACAAGTTCTTCAGGATATTGATAGCGCAACTCATTGAGCGAAAATTCACAAAGATCGGCAATCACACAAGTTTGCTCCAGCAATGACTCTGGATAAAGTTGCCCTAAATCTTCCAATGATTTTAAATAAGCTTCTGCATTACTCTGTACGAGTGTGCCCAACTCAGTCAGTGGCATGCTATGGCGAATGGCCGTGAGCACATCTTGTAATGGCTTGCGATTTTTTTCATGCATTAATGCTTCGCCGCAGGCTACTAAGGGAATATTTATTTGTTGTGCAAGCTTATGCCATTGTTGAAAGACCAGTTGTTCACCGCCAGCAAGTTGATAATTAACACCAAACCATAATCTATTTTTAAATGCGTTAGCCAATGTTTCAAGTAGTGTTTGTGGGTTTTGAATATCACTATCGACTTGCCCGACCCAAATAATTAAACAATTCTGTAAGCGAAAACGTAAATCGTCAAAATGGGCTTCATACTCTCCTTTAGGTGCGCGTCGCCGTGCGAGCGTAATAAAACCAGACAGTTCTGCATAGGCTTTGCGCGAAGGTGCAATAGCAATAATGATCATGCCATTCGATAACGTAAAGCGGCTACCGATAATCAATTTAAACTTCAACTCTTTTGCAGCAACAAATGCTTTTACAATCCCGGCAAATGAACATTCGTCAGTAATAGCTAGTGCATCGTATTCAAGCTCTGCCGCGCGCAATATATATTCGGGCGGATGTGAGGCGCCGGTGAGAAACGTAAAATTAGTCGTTGTGTGTAAGTGTGCATAGCGCATAAAAATTACCCGAAGACTCCGTGCACATACCACTGTTTTTTGTGGATATCCAAAAAAATCCAGAGCCGCACATTGTCATGGCGCCGCGCAAGAAAATAATCCCGTGCCGTAGGAATTTTCCACCAACTTCCCTGGATACGTTCAGGGCCAAGCAGTAGCTCCAGGTGACCTCGCCAATACAAACCTTGCTTGCGTGTTTCTATCAATGCAGGCTCTGCAAACAACCATGTAGGGCGCACTGCAACACTGTGTAATGTCGGTAATAGCTGAGTGGATTTTTCTTGTAGCGGGATCGCAATATTACTGACTTCAGGAAAATGGCTATCGCAATAGCTAAGTTTGAAAATAGCCGCATCACCTAAACGCGCTTTTAATTTTGCGGCAGTGGTTGCAAAATCATGTGAACGTCGGTCAGCTCGTTTTGTTTGATTGAAATCCAGTAGTTGGCTGCGGTTTTGGATAGGTGCTGTATGAATGCAACGCAACTCTACCGTATCCACATCAAAGGGTAGTGGCCGCTGCTCTAATTGGATATGAGTGAGCTGGTAAAATAATTTACCTTCACGCTGTGCTGTATCTGCATAAACATTTACGTTTTCTTTGTTGTGATAAATATCTGCTAGAGTCCATTCAATGTGTTGGCATTGCAGCTGGCGCTTACGCAAATAATCGCTGAGCTTTTGCAACAACGTTTCCATTGGCCATTGCAATTGGTCGAGTTGATTGATGGGATAGTCAAATTGCAAACTCTCAACAAAGGTTTCTTTTGGTTGATAAATCATCGCTGGCTTTTCAAATAAACTGGATTGCTGAAAATCCTGTTCAATACCAAAAATATCACAAATACTTTTTGCGAATTCAGCACCAAATCTTTTTTTCATACTACTGATAGATTGCACATCAATTTGACGAGCAATGTCACCCAACGTAGCAAAGCCCGTTTTTGTTAACCCTTCTACAACTTTCGGATAGTCGTACAGTAACTGCACCGGCAACTGTTTTATTCGCTCACAAAAAATAGTCTTATTTTCATCACCGGTAATGTCATGTTTTTCAAACGATAATAACCAGGCACCTTTTGCCGTGTGTGCTAATCCAATAGCAACTGAAAAAAATGTGTTTTGTAAATACTGAATAATCTGTGAACTCAGTGCCTGGATACCGGAAAATAATTTCAGGCAACTGGAAACTTCTAATAGCAACCCGGCATGCGGTCTGGTCTCACAAAAATACGTTTCAATATAAGGTGTAAATTGATAAAGCTGCTCTGAGAGCTGCGCTAATGCCTGCCTTTCAAGCTCGCGATCACGTGCGTAAGATTCGCAACCACTTAATAATGTTGCGGTAGTAACATCCATACCAAAAACAATACCCGCTTCATCTGCGCATGCATTGCTACCAATCACGCGCTGTTTTTCGATGACCACTTTCGCGTGTTCAGATTGCGAATCAAAACCTAATACATTCAATGGCAAATCAGAAAATCGCAGCGCTAGCCACAAGCGCGAATGGATATTTGCAATGCGAGCACGCTGAAGAGATCTCATGACTTACCTCTTCGCAATTGTGTGCCCCTGATCAATTTACGTTTTGATCTATCTGTTCCATTAGGTGTACTGACATGAGGTGTACTGGCAGTATCTGGCAAAACAGGCTGTTCTAATAAACGATGAGGTAATAAGCCATGCCAAAACCTTGGCAATGTGATTGCGATAGGATGCTGTTGCTGATTTTGCAGTGAGCCTTTTTCTTTGAGGATAGTAATATGCAAATCAGTGGCGGTGAGTTGCGTGAGCAAACGTAGCACCGCCGGTGAGTTTTGCTGTTGTGAACTGGCAGGCCGAAATAAAAAATAAAGCCCTGCACCATCCGCCGTCGCTAATAAACATTTACGCAGCTCGGTATAACTCAGCGCCTGTTTCGGCTGCCACGCTAATACAGCATCACAGGCATCAGCTCTTACCAATTCAAAAAAACTCGCTAAAAAATCTGCCTTAGTGGTGGTTTGTACAATCAGCAACCGTTCCAGATCCATGCCCACCTGAATCAATGCCTGGCAGAAAGGCATTGCCGGAGGATTCAGTAGAACGATATAACCCCCACTTGTTTTTAATAAAGCAGGTGTTAACAGCAGCCATTCACTATTGCTCAGGTTCTGCTGGCATATCTCGATCAAACTACTAAAGGGCCAGCCTTTGGCAAGAAGCCCACTATTTAACGCTGAATACCCAGTATCCATCGCCGTTTTAGGTGTAAACCGCTGAGATTGCCCACGCCAAATATCGCCGCGTTGCAATAGCTGCTCCAGGGTTAACGGCGATGGCTTTTCAGGGGGCAGGCTCATAGGGCGACCATGTGGCAATTCAAGCTGTATTGATATACAGTATAATCCCAAAAAGCCAACGCTGGTCAAGATATAGTTAGAATTTTTTGTGGAGGTGAGTTACTGCCTTAAAACCTAACTGTGATGAGTCGTTTTTTTACTGTAAATCTTTTTCCCCAGGCATCATTCTTTGCACATCTCATATAGAGTTCTTCTTAAAATTATTGAACCGTAAACATCACTGCAAAAATATAAATAATACAAAAAATTAAAGAAATATAACTTCTATAACTATCAACAAATTCGCGAATTTAGCCAATACTATCGGATCAATTCGCGTTCGATAATAGTTCGGCAGAGCGTGCGATAATAATTTAGTAAACACAAAAAAGTGTACGATGACAATTCGACAATTCTTACGGCGGTAAAGTGGCGCGCTACATCTTAGCAGCTAGGGTTTCTATTTTAAGAAAGCAAATAATGAATGTTATTTTTACATTCAGTTTTACACAGAAAGCATAACCAGTTGAAAAATATTTTAAAAGTCGGGCAGTTTTACGAGGAAGACAAGACCGATTTTTAGGTAATTTTCTAAAAACCAACCTTGAAAACAAGCGTCCCATTTGACTGAGACGCTTGACAGGAGAATGCGAAAACAATTGTATTTCAACAGAAACTTTTGAAGTTTCTGTTTCCCTATGGGATTCAGTTGCTGCGATAAATGGACGGCACAGGAACTACTACTAGACGCCTGTCACCTAGCGCTAATATCGTGCGATCATCGTCAGTAATCGCAAGTTCTACAGTGTATGCCGAACAGACTTCAGGGCCTTGAGTCGCTTGGCAAGCCGGGTAGTCGCTCAACTCTATGTAACCTAATATTGAATAATCTGTCTTTGTTACCAATTGCTCTGTCAGATCAAACACGTAGATGCGTGGCCAAATTGTAGTAGGGCTTGGTTCACTGTAAGTTCCGATCGCTCGCTCATTTAAAGCATAGACATATAAAAATTTTCCATCGCGCGACGTGACCGTTGTATTGCTGTACCACCCCTGCGGCAGTACGATTTGCCCCAGCTTTCCTAAATCAAATCCGCGCTGCCAATAACCATCAATGTTCCAGCGTTGGCCATCATGACTTGTGCTGTATCTATAAAAACCTCTAATGTCAGCGCCAGTGTAAGCATTGAGTTTTCCTTCCGCAGTATCCCAAAAGAGCATGGGTGTTTCAGCGGTTGTTGACGTCTGCTGAGTCATCATCATGCGTCTTCCATCAGGGGAAACTGCAGCCCAGGGTCCATAATAAAAGGAAATCTCGGTATTGGCTGGATAGGGAATGGACACAGGTTTATTAGTATTTAGGTCAAATGCCAGCAGGCTGGTAAAGGGATTTCCCGCCGCTAACCACATAAGATTATCTCCTGTAATCGGCAATGGTAAATGTAAAGAGGTGTCGTATATAGCTGTTCCCAGGTTTCGAGCTTTGGCAGTTGACAGGTCTGTTGTTTTTAAATCAAGTAGTGTTCCATCGGCCTGTATCGCCAGCAGTGCTGAATGGTTGAGCGGAAGACCTATGCTGATGGCTGACACACTTCTCGCTGAAACTGTTGCCGATGCGCCACTTAAATCGAATCGCATAATAGAACCCAAGGTCTGATTTATGGTGAAGGCGCTTTGGGTGAGGTTATCCCATAAGAGTATTTTTTTATCACCCATTGTATTTATTACCTGATAAGGGCGATCAATAGGATTTAGCACACTTAATTTGCTAGGAGGCATAACGAATCCAATTCCATTTGTTACTGTTAGATCGTAGTTGCCTGCCGCAAGTGCGGGCAAGGCAATTTGTAATGCTCTATCGCTTAGCACCGACACACTCTTTAGTGATGCTCCTGATATATGAATATCAGTCATTGGATTAGCCATGGAGCTAAAACCTGACCCATAAACCATTAAGTTTCCAGGCTGATTCGACAAAAGTGCCAGTCGGTCAATATTAACGATTTCCGGTAATGCCATATTCAATGTAAACATTGTTGTTTGTGAAGAAATGTTCGCGCCCGCAGTGACCACTATGTTTGCTGTGATGGAAGTAAGATTCTGTAGAGCAGATACAGCGGCAAGATTAAGATGCCAGGTTACGCGCTGGCCGGCAGTTCCAGTATTTTTATCCAGCACCAACCAGGGTACATTGCTTGTTGCACTCCAATTTGGAAGAACGACTTGGGCTGCTCCTGCAACCACGAATGATCCTGTCATATCGCCAGCGACTGATGTTCCAGTCAAGGTCATTTCAACTTTTGCAGGCGTAACGAGTCCAGGTTCAACAGCGAGGGTTACTGGCACGGTAATAATTTGCTCGGGATTGCTAAGCTTTACTTGTACATTAGCATTATAAGTTCCCGTGAAGAGCCCACGAGCATCAGCCGTTAAAACAATGTTTCCGCCCTGATTATCAAGGGTCAGCCAATCTTGACCTTGGATATAGGTGATTGTGGTATTTGCTATAGAGTTACTTGGCAGCGTCAATTTCAGCGAGCTGGAATTCCCTGCCGTTGCCTCCGTTTGAGTGAGCTCTACAGAAGCTGGGGAAACCTTTAATGGATCAACTATTTTGATCGTGTAGCTTACTGTATGAGGGGAGCCTTTAAAGTTAGAGACACAGCCTGCATCTTTACAACCGTAAAGCGTGAGGGTTCCCGTATAAGTTCCCACGGCTAATGACGTGTCAGCAACGACATTAATTGTTGCTGAATTAGTAAATTCATTTATGTTAATAACAATAGGGGCTTGAATTCCACTCCCATCAATTTTTGCGTTGAGATATAAAGTACCTGTGGTTTGTCCATTACCTGTAGCGAGAATTGTTGTGGTATTGGCTGTATTTGACCCTTTAACGGCAGTCATTGAAATGGTGGAGGTATTAAAGCTAATACTAAAGCCAGAGCTCTTTTCGGTTTCACCTCCGCCACCGCCACCGCCACAGGCCGCTAATACAGCGATCAATCCTAAAATAAAAAGTTTGTGAATCCCACGTTGAAATAATGCTGTTATCGCCATGATGACAATGATCCTTAATTGAGTGAGTTGATGCAAAAAATTGTGAAGAAAATAGCCGACGCATTGTGCCAGCAATGACGCTTAAATCAAGATTGAATTGTGTGAATATGAAATTTTAAGGAGTCGACCCTTTTGTCGCCCACTTTAGCCGTTTCCCGAGGCTTGCTGACGTGACGGATACAAACAGTATCTGGCACCACGGATTGCTTCAACGTTAATGGCGATGGCTTTTCCAGGACGGGATCATAGGGCAATTCACAACTGTATTAACATACAGTATAATCCCAAAAGGCCAGTGCTGGTCAAAATATGGTTAGAATTTTTTTGTCGTGAAATACTGCCTTAAACCTTAACTGTGATAAGTCGCTTTTTTACTGTAAATCTCTTTTCATCGGGATGATTACTTGCAAATATCGTTATGAATGAACCCTTACCGCCACAATATTATCTCGATAACTTTCGCTTTCTTATTCACTGGGTGAACGAGCGTTATGCAGATTTATTGGCTGAGGAAGAGCTACTTTTTATTGAGCGGTTTAATCGCCTTGCGCCAAATAGTCAATGTTTATTGGTACGGATGCTAGGGCGTAAAGGCCCATGGTTCAGAGCAACCAAATTAATTTATGCCGAAATTGATAATCATGAATTTTGCGCAAACCAGCTTAACGATGTAAATCTTATTGAAATTGATCCACTGCTTTCAATCACAAATCTTTTCAATATTTTCACCAAAGCAGAGTTAATACAATTATTTAGCGAACAGTTAAAATCCCATAAAAATGCGCGTAAAGAAATACTGTTAAACATTCTCAGTGATTCTTATCCACAAAACCAATATTGGTCGCAATGGACAAATGATCAATTTGGCAAACTGTATTATGTTGATAACCACGCTATTATTAGCATTTTTTTACTTTTATTTTTTGGTAACCCTTACCAAAACTTAACAGAATTCGTCCTTCAGGATCTTGGGCTTTACCGCTACGAAAAATACATTATTGATCCACAGCATCGCGTATTTAAAAACCGTGAAGAACTTGCTCAATATCAGCAGCTTTTATTGTTGCGCGAACAGTTAGCACTAGCGGAAGATCTGAATTCACTTGAACAAATCGTATTGCAACTGCCCAATACCTTTGCAAGCGCCGCGATGGAACGTCGTCGTGCCCGGCTTATCAATCAACTTGCCTATGAATTTGAACGCTACAAGCAATTTGATCTTGCAATGCAACTCTATCAACTGATTGATTTACCTCCATCGCGCGAACGACAAATTCGGCTATTGGAAAAACGCGGTGATCATCAACAGGCATGGGAATTATTATCTCTGTTGATAAAAACCCCGATGAACGAACATGAGTTACAAATTGCTGAACGTATTGCTCCACGCTTGGCAAAAAAAATTAGCAAGCCATTTAAGAAAAAATTTCCATTAGCATTGTGTGAGAAAACATTGATTTTGCCGCAATCAGCTGACGATGCAGGATTAGCACTCAGTGTTGAAGAAATTGTTCGCCTACATTTGGATACACGTGAAGAGCCTTGTTTATATGTAGAAAATACATTATTGAATAGCCTATTCGGTTTATGGCTATGGCCAGAAATGTTTCGCGGCATACAGGGTGCTTTTGCAAATCCGTTACAGTCTGCACCGCTAGATTTATACCAAGAGGATTTCCAAAAAAATCGCCCTGATATACAACAGCTTTGGCAGTTATTTGATGACCAAAAATATGCCACACATATTCAAAATATATGGCAACAAAAACATGGCATCGCCAATCATTTTGTAAGCTGGCAGTTTATCAATGAAACCACATTGCTGATGGCATTACGCTGTATTCCTGCAACGCATTTAAAAATAATATTCGAGCGTTTATTATTTGATTTAAAAACGAATCGCAGTGGTTTGCCAGACTTAATCCAGTTTTTTCCAAAACAACAATTTTACCGCATGATTGAAGTGAAAGGCCCCGGTGATCGTGTGCAGGATAACCAACAACGCTGGCTAAATTTTTTTAAGGCGCACGATATTCCCGCAGAGGTATGTTATGTTAGCTGGCAATAAAATCGCAGTTTCCACAGCACCCTTGCTAAAATCAGTGTCCGTAAAGGCGCTCGCTGAATTCGCAGCAAAAAGTGGCAGCCTTGATCGAAAATTTACTCCTGGGCCTACGGCGTTGGAAGGAATTGAAGGCCATCAACGCGTAACCGCAAGACGCTCTGAACACTACCAATCTGAAATAAGCCTCAGCATTCACTATCGCAATTTATTAATTCGCGGTCGCGCTGATGGCTACCAAACCGATACGAATTGCATCGAAGAGATTAAAACATTTTATGGCGACGTTGAAAAAATCCCCACCAATCATCGCCTACTACATTGGGCGCAGGTAAAACTGTATGGCTGGATGCTGTGTGAACAGGAGGGTTATAAAGAAGTCCGTTTAGCGCTGGTTTACTTTCATCTTGGCGATGGCAAAGAACATCGCCTGGAGCAGCAATTCAGTGCCGATGAATTAAAAGACTATTGCGAAATGCTCGCTGAAAAATATTATCTTTGGCAACAGCGCATTAATACACGATTAACACACCTAACAGAATGGATCGATGATTTACCGTTCCCTTATACGGAATTGCATCCCTCACAACGGCAAATGGCTGAGGCAGTTTACAAAGCCGCAGCGACAGGTCGAGTGTTATTAGCAGAAGCACCTACTGGTACAGGGAAAACCCTGGCGGGGCTTTTTCCTGCAATCAAAGCACTGCATAAAACGCCTGTCAATAAAATTTTTTATCTCACCGCAAAAACAACTGGCAAACAATTAGCGCTGGAAAATTTGCAATTAATAGCGACAGATTCAACAACG
>JAYTSJ010000203.1:0-8356 GCA_043745725.1 Gammaproteobacteria bacterium
GGTGTAAGAAGTTAACACACCAAAATTTTGAACGCCCAGATTACGCCCATAAAGCCCAATCGTATCACCAGCAATTACTTCCACACCAACATATGTAAATAAAGCCAGAGCGCCCAACACCAATTGCGGAAATTGTAAAACGCCAAATCTTTTAACGGACTTATCGTCCTCATCTTTACCAACAGAAATATCCTGCAATGAAGAAAAGTTCACAATCATCATGATTGCTAGCAATCCTCCCGCCATAATGGTGTAGGGAAATACCAAACGCAAAGACAACTCAGAACGCAAAGCATCTCTTCCTACCTGGTCAAGAGCAGCAAGTGCGGTATCTGAATAACTACCCATACCAGACAACATCAAGGCAGAAAATACTAAAGGCACAACCACACCAGCGCCCTTATTAAATAATCCCATAATGCTGATGCGCATTGCCGCACTTTCACGCGAACCAATACACACAATGTAGGGGTTAATAGCGGTTTGCATCAGAGTCATGCCTGTAGCAAGTGTGAACAATGCAAATAAAAACAAACCATAATAAGTTGTTCTGGCGGCTGGAATAAACAGCAAAGCGCCAACCGCCATAATACCCAAGCCTAATGACATACCATTTTTGTAACCCACTCGGCTCAATATAGCCGCCGAAGGTAAGGCCATAACGGTGTATGCGATATAGAATGCAAAGGTTACCCAAAGCGCTTGAAAATTATTTAGGTTACATACAATTTTAAGAAATGGGATTAGTGAACCATTTAACCAAGTTACAAAACCCAATATGAAAAATAAGAGGCCGACAAACAACATTGCCACTACTACACTTTTTGTTGATTCCACTGTCTTTTCGTGATTACTAATGGCATTCATCATTGTCACCTTATTTTTATCTAGAATATTTAGTTTTTATAGGATGCATTACTAATATGGCGGGGTTAAATCTGCTTATTGCGCGATAGCAAACATTGCCTTAACACACCAATAATTTTTCTTGTTGTTTAGCGTAATAAATAGCACCGAATTCTGGCTGATTAATAGGTGCAGATAAACTCGCTGCCACACTAGGTTTTAACCATGGAGTTAAACGCTCTGACAAACCGCCAATCAGCGACATACGGCTGGGCTCTGTTTCCCACAACTTTTCTGCAACAGCACTCATATAATTTGCGCCCTCACGGACAATTTTTTCGGCCACTTCATCCTTGGCATCGGCAGCATCCAATACAAATCTTGCCAGCTGGGCATAATCGCTCGCTTTAGCAGCTCCCATACGATCCACGATCATTACACCTTTGGCCTGCAAATGATTACCAATTAAATCACTCAACAGACTATAAGGTCCGAGATTATCAGAGGCCAGCAACACCGCCTTTATTGCCTCCAACCCCATCCAGGCACCGCTACCTTTATCGCCAAACGGAAAACCATGGGCACCAATAATTGTCGCCTTGTTTTTTACATAGGAATAGCCGCAGGAGCCAGTACCAGCAATCATTACTGCACCTTGGTCGCGATTGTGTGCACCTAAGCAAGCAATATGTAAATCCGTAGTTAAATGCATTTGTTTAAACGGATGATGCCAATTGTTCATCACATCAAACAAACTTGGTAAATTTACCCCAGCTAAACCAATACCAACTATTAAATTACTCGCTTCTGAATTGGGTAAACCCGCCTCAGTTAGCGCCATTTCAACGGCCTGTAAAATAGACGCTTTAGTTTGTGCTTGGCCATGCAAAGGATTCGACGGACCGCCTATACCAACACCCAACAATTTCTCATTTATCGACACTAAACGTGCACGACACTTGGTGCCACCGCCATCAATACCGATAAAAAGTTGGTCAGAATTGTGGTTTGACATACTTCCCATGCTTACCTCGTCACAACAGAATACGATTAGTTTGTTTTGGCGCACAAGCAAATTTAACGCTGGCACATCATTAAGAATTTAGGTTAGTGATTCAGATTTTCACTGTATGTTAGCCGGTATGTTAGCCGATTTTGACGTTTTACTGAAAAAAAGTTGGCGCCTTGCGACGCCAACGAGGAGGACTTACTCAACAACAACTAACAGGCTACAGAGTACTCACTTGAGACAACGTTGTCAAAGAAATTGTGCTGCCCACTTTCATTATTTTTATAGCAAGTAATTGCGCTGCCTTAAGTTTGATATCCGATAACACCACCAGCCATACGGCTATGCCACAAGCCATCCCCCAGAAATGCATTTTTTCCAAACACCCCCCAGAAAAGCTTCTCAAATCCATGCACACTTACCTGATATACATCTTTAGCTGTTTTTATACATTTCCTTGATAAGTTGGCGATGACTAGGTAATTCACCTAACGCAAGTTTGATTTTCTCATCTAGCAACGAAAATGCTTTTTGAGCAACCAATGCTGTTTCAGCAGCAACAGAGTCAGAGGGTAATTTGGATCTAAAATTCATACCGTACAATATGTACTGGTAGCTTGCTAACGAAAAAAACTCAAAGCGATTTGGAAAGTCATTTTCAACCGGCATAAAATTTTCCCACAAGGATAATTTTTCCATCAAGCTTTCTGGTGCCGATGATTCATCAGTATTATCAATCCAAAAACTACTATCGCGCCGCTTAGATAAAAAATAATGCAGTTTGATGAAATCAACAATTTTTTCCCAGCGGAATGTAAATGCATGATTAAATTTGGCAGCCAACCCGGGAATTGCATCGAATGTACGCGGAAATTGTCCAGCTAATATTAGCGCTGACGACTCAACCATAGCTATAGCCGTCGCCTCCAAAGTCTCCATGAATCCTCCGGAAAAACCAATTCCAACACAATTTTTTTTCCACATACTTTCACGATACCCCACCTGCATTTTCAATTTTCGTGAAGTTAATGGTTCAGCCTCCAAACCAATATAATTACGCAACACTCTCTCTGCCCTTTCGTGATCTGTATGCGCACTCGAATAGACATACCCAATACCACGCCGCCCACTTAAACCTATATCCCAAGTCCAACCCGCCTCATGCGCTGTCGATATGGTATGGCAGGCAATCGGATGATCCTCCGTAGAATAAGGCACCTGCAGGGTAACCGCATGATCAACAAAAAGTATTTTACTCTTATCAAGAAAAGGAACACCTAATGCCCCCCCTAATAGCAGGGATGAAAAACCTGTACAGTCCACAAAAAAATCTGCTTCTATTTCACCAAGTTCGCGAGTAGAAACTGCAGCTATAAATCCTGCATCACTAAGCCTAACGGAATCGACATTCGCTTTTAAATGCCGCACACCTAAACTATTAACGCAATGCTCAGAAAGTAATTCAACAAATTTTCCTGCATCCAAATGATAAGCATATTTCGTTAAACCGACAAAAGGAGCAGTAGTAAATTTTTTGGGGCCTAGCCCTGCATCGCAAACAGCAGCCTGCCCGGCAACCGCATGAGCGTAACTAGAGGGCGATTTGTAGCCGCGCAACCAAGCCTCGGGCAAATCAAAATTTGTCAGTTTGAATGGCGCGTCAAACAAATGATAAAAGGAGTTGTCTTTTCCATTAACAGGTGCATGCTCCCAATTAACAAACTTGATAGCTTGTTTAAAAGTTGCTGTGCATCTGCGCATAAATTCATTTTCGCTAATACCAATATATTTTAGCGTGTCGACCATGGTAGGGAAGGTTCCTTCTCCAACACCAATCGTAGGAATATCCGGACTTTCAACCAACGTTACTTGTATATGATCGGCATGCTGGGAACTCAATTTTCGCGCAAGAATTGCAGCGGATAACCACCCGGATGTACCGCCCCCCACAACCAGCACTTGTTTTATTTCTTTCATATACATCTCCAGTTAAGCCATTACAAAATCTCAATAGCTTTACCTAAACATCGAACATAACTGCAACTAAGCGTAATGAATAAATCCTTACAATTTACTCGCCGCATATATTATTTTTTGAAGTATTGCTGAATTATTTTCTCTAACATCTCTCGATGACCAGGCAATTCTTTACATAGTTTTTTCGTCTGTTTTTGTAACGCATCCGCGATCTCCTGGCTCTGAGTAATTTGCGCAGGCAAAATACTTTCCGACGCAGTAGGAAATCGCATCCCATAAAGAACATAGAGGTAATTTTCAGCATCAAAAATTTCAAACTTGCTGAAAAAATCAAGATTTTTTGGATAGAAACTTTTCCAGATATCTAAACGTTCTTGCAAGGTCTCGGATAGGGTTTCCCGTTTTTGGTTATCCAACCAGAAGCTTGAATCGGTACGATCCGATAGGCAGTAATGCAATTTAACAAAATCAATTACTCTCTCCCAACTATAACTAAGTACCTGATTATAACGCTTTGAAAGAACCCCTATATCATCTGTATTTTTAGGGAAATTTCTAGCGAGATATTGGGCGGCAAAATCCGTAAGGAGTATTGAGGTGGCCTCCAATGGCTCGACAAAGCCCTGCGCCAAACCGATTGCAACACAGTTTTTATACCAAAACTTTTCGCGGTAACCTATTTTCATGAGAATCTTTCTGGGAGAAAATTTTTCCGCATCCAAACCTAAATAGTGGGAAAAATTTTCTATGGCTTCGCTTTCAGACATATGCGCACTAGAATACACAAATCCTGTGCCACGCCTATTTGTCAGCGCTATATCCCAAATCCAACCAGCTTTATGTGCGGTCGCGATTGTAAACGAAGGAATTTCACTATTCGCATCCGTTGGTACTTGTATAGTCAGTGCAACATCCGTAAGCAACTGATGAGACTTATCTACAAAAGGCACATTCAATTCTTTGCTTAATAAAATTGATGCGAAGCCACTGCAATCTATATAAAAATCAAATTCAAGTTCGTCACCACTATTGCTAATCAGTGCGCGAATAGATCCATCTTCTGTTTTTTTGACACCAACTATAGTGGCAAGCTGATGCATCACACTAAAACGCTCAGTAGCATTTTTTGCTAACAACTTTGAAAATTTGAGCGCGTTTAAATGATAGGCGTAATTGGCTTCACCTTGATATTCGGATGAACTCAAACTTTTCGGCGACAAAGACGCATCACATAATGCTGCCTGCGCCGATACCGTGTATGCAAAAGACTGGCGTGGGGTTTCCGTCAACCAATAGGGAACTATATCCATGCCAAAAGGGTAAGGAATATCGAAAGGATGGTAATAATAATGACCTGCTCCATGCACACTAGGATTCAACCACTCAACAAATTTTATTCCTTGTTTAAAAGTAACATCACAAGCGCTAATAAATTCCAATTCGCTAATACCAAAACTCTGCAAACTATTGCGAATCGATGGCACAGTGCCTTCGCCAACACCAATAATAGGCACATCGGGAGACTCAATCACCGTAATCTGAATTTGGGGATCCCCCAATAATTCACGTCCCAAATGATTTGCAGCCAGCCAGCCAGCCGTACCGCCACCTACGATTGCAATATTACGAATTTTCACAATAACCTCCGATATCTTATTTAAAAAAAACCCGGCTTTCGCCGGGTTTTTTACAAGCTTTAAACTCAGCTAAGAGTTAGAACTTGAAGTTAACACCTACAGTATAACGTGACTCACCTTCGTAACTAGCTTCTGGGTAACCATAAGCAGTACGATCAGTTACTGAGGTTACACCTCTGTCACGACCTACTTGAACGCTATCTTCTTTCAACAAGTTAGTAGCATCAAAAGTCAATGTAGCCCAATCAGTTACTTTATAAGAGAAGCTGGCGTCCAAGGTACCGAAGGCTTGCGCTTCACGGTTGCTATAGAAGCCGGTTTCACGAATCATGTAAGCTGAACGCCAGTTGTATGCTGCACGAGCACTAAACGTATCATTCTCATAGAAACCTACAAGGTTGATACTATTTTTAGAGCTGTCAGACAACACACCATTATGATCTGCATAGTTTGATGCATCAGCTGAAGCGTCAGCATAGGTGTAGTTAAACACACCGCCAAAACCACTATCCCAAGTGTGTTGCAATTGGAATTCAATGCCGTCAATGCTACCTTGATTACCATTTTTCTTGCTATTTACAGTCCACTTATCAGCATTAGCAACTGAGTTGTCTGGGTCATTCACACCAATACTTACACCACTTACAGTAGAAGCAGTTGTGAAGTTAGCAATAGATTTGGTGAAGTAAGCAAGAGATGCAATGCTGCCTTCAGAGAAATACCATTCAACACCCACATCCGCCTGATTAGAGGTGAAAGGCAACAGACCAATACTACCTTTAGTGGTGCTGTTGTTGTTTGGAACATTGTCTTGATAACCAGCAATCGATGTTCTAGCAAACATATCGTTGTAATTCGCACGAGTAATTACTTTAGCTGCAGACGCACGCAAAATAAGGTCGTCAGCCAAATCAAACGCTACGTTAAAGCTTGGCAATACATCGTGATAACTTGCTTCATCTGTAGATAACGTGCTTGCGTAATTTTTGTTAGTAGCCAAACCAGATGGATCTGCAGCATAGAGTTTAGGTGCATAATAATCACTGCTTGCATCGGTAGATACATAACGGAAACCGAAGTTACCGCGAACCGCTTCCGCTTCATAGTTAGCCATTACATATACGGAAGTATTCTTCTCGTTAATAGTAGCGTAAGAAGAACGATCTTCTGCCCATGAAACAATTTTTGATTTAGCATACTTAATCATAGCCGCTGAGTTTGGCGCAGGTATCGTGATGTATTGGCCATTGCCAGCTGTAAGGGTACCATTAGCATATTCAGAAGCATTATGAAGTGTTGACTCCATACCACCATTAAAAGCCTTGGGATCGACCGGTGTCGCAACAGTTGGAACAAAGCCCTTATCAAAGAAAAGCGCTTTATCTTGCGTGGTGCTAACATCATGGTTGGTAAAACGCGCACCAGCTTTAATAGATTTGATTGCACCAGCATTCACGTCAAACGTAAGATCGCCTTGGAAGTAATTTTCTTTATCATCGCTTGGTGAACGAATATTAGCGCCAGTTTGCAAACCTTCCCAACCTGCATAACCATTGCCGGGAGTATTTGTACTGCCATTTGCTAAAGCAGATTTAGTAGGCAACTGTGCAACCGACATATTATAATCGCCGACAAACTTAACAACATCGCCTCTGGCATTAATAACACCATTAGTATTAGAACTAGTATTTAAATAAGCAACGTTGGTTTCGAAGTCAGTACCGCCAGCAGCTTTAGATTGGCCAGCACGCAGCTCGGCTTTAACACCCTCGCCAGTAAAAGTGCCCCAAACATCTGCTGTTTTGGAAGTCATAGTCGCTAAACGAGGACGTACATCCCAGAAAGTTTGACCTGCAGCACCACCAGTAGAATTACAATAAATTGGAGTACCTTGTGCGTTAAGCTCACAGTTTGTAGCGGGAATCCAAGCCGCAGTATTAGTACCATCAGCTTTTAATTTTAAATCCAAATAAGTTGCACCAAATTCCAGTGCATCAGTTGGCTTAAATTGAGCAGTGATGTCAAACGCAGTGCGCTCTTTCTTTTGATTGAAGTTGTCTACAGAAACACGACCACCCCAGCTTGGTAAACCTTCAAAACCACGACGAACCAATGAATAATCAGATTTTGCAGCAGCAATCAAAATACCAAAAGATTCAGAATCATTTTTGAAACTATACAAACCAGATGCTTCTGGGTCTGTTTTTGCTGATCCAGTAGAGTAGGTTCCTTTCAAACCTATAAAGACTGCGTTTGCATCCAAATCTAATGGCTTACGAGTTTTAACATTTACCGTACCACCTACACCGCCTTCAACCAAATCAGCTTGTGATGATTTATGTACTTCCATACCAGCGATCAGCTCTGATGGCAACATAGAGTAGTTAAATGAACGGTCAATAGCTTGTTGTGAGTACCAGCCAGTAGAAGAAACGTTTTCACCATTCAATGTGGTCAATGTAAATTGATTACTTGCACCACGAATTGAAACAGAATCACCCTCACCGAACTGACCAGCAACGGTAACACCTGGAATACGACCTAAAGATTCAGCAACGTTTTTATCCGGAAACTTACCTACATCTTCAGCAGATACTGCATCTACAGCGCTAGTAGCATTACGCTTAATATCAATTGCATTTTTCAATGCGCCGCGAATGCCTGTAACCACAATTTCTTCTGCTTCAGCAGCAGGTGCTTGTGCGCTTACTTGAGCAGCGAATCCCAGCAGCGCGAAAGCAGCTGAACTGGTTAATAGTGCGGTTTTACTCAATAGTGACTTTTGATTTGCCACTTTAATGGCAGAACTAAGTTTGTTATGCATGACTGACCCCTATGGTTTATTAGTGCTTAGATATCGACAACTATCCTACCCGTTGTCGTCTGG
>JAYTSJ010000204.1:0-20403 GCA_043745725.1 Gammaproteobacteria bacterium
GTTGTTTGGGTGCCTTGGTGCAAGTTATCGCCATGCATCTTGCTACTCGTTATGGCTTGATTCATGCACTCAATGTACAACTGAGTGGGTCGCTTTCACCTTACTGGGTTTATCCGCGAATTGTGTGGGGTGGCTTGTGGGGCTTTGTGTTTTTATTGCCAGTATTAGCGAGCAGCATTTTTATGCGCAGTTTTGTTTTGTGCTTAATTCCTACTGGCGTGCAATTATTTGTACTTTATCCATTTTATGAAGGTAAAGGTGTCGCTGGTTTATCGCTCGGAATGCTAACACCATTCGTTGTACTATTTTTTTATTGGGTATGGGCTTTAGCCGTAAGCCTTACGCTCAGCGTGGCGAAGTGAAAAAATAGTTAATATAAAATAAGTGAGCTATTTGATGAATTTTTTTAAAAAAGCCGTAATTATTTCAACGTTAATATGGTGCGGTTGGGCACAGGCGCAATTGCTACCCAATAATTCGACGCTGAACGTACAGTCTGTTCAGCGTTGGATGGATTCCAATCGTGATTTTACAACGGTTATTCAAACCGTAGATGCCATGTTTAAAACTGAAGAAGAATTAAATACATTTGATGTACTATCCGCAGTGGAACAAGATCAAAAAATTGATACTTTCTTGCAGCAGAAGCAAATGCTGGAAACAGCAAAGGCAATTACTTATCAACATGGCTGGAAATCCGTTGGCGAATATCGTCGCCTAAGCACAAAGTTAGGCAATGCCATTGCCGCTTATTTTCTCGCCAGTAAAATGGTTCATTTATCTGTTGATGAACAAAAAACTTTGCGAGAAAAATCTGATCCTGCTGTAGTTGCAGTTTCGCCAGCCGATATTGATTTTGTAACAGCTAATGAGAAATTGTTAAAAAGTTATATTCAAGCCTATGCACCGAGGCGGTGATGCGCATAAAAATTCCGCCTCTAATCCGTTAACGCACCATTGCGATAATCTTGAATCGCTTGTTCAATTTCTTCCTGTGTATTCATTACAAAAGGGCCGTATTGTGCAATCGGTTCGTTAAGTGGAATACCCGCCACTAGAATAAAACGTGTATCTTGCGCAAGTGCTACAACATTTATTTCATCGCCTGCACCCAATAAGCCTGCGTTGCCTGCTGTTAGTTTACGCTGTTCTGCGCTCGCTTTTTCCTCAAGGGGCGCGTCGCCTATAG
Organism: Gammaproteobacteria bacterium; assembly: GCA_043745725.1. Lineage (GTDB taxonomy): Bacteria > Pseudomonadota > Gammaproteobacteria > Pseudomonadales > Cellvibrionaceae > Cellvibrio. The sequence continues at coordinate 1,190 of JAYTSJ010000204.1, forward strand.
CAACTTCGCCCTCATACACATAAATAAACGTATTATGTGTTGCAGGAATTGCATGGCTAAACGCAGCATTTAACGGCAAATGCACATCCCAATAAATGGGATCAGTGGTGAGACCTTGTATTGGTCCACTGACTTTTTTACCATCAATAATTGCTGTATTAGCAATAACTTTTATGCAACCGCCGTGACTTAAATTAGCAACAGGAATTTCACTGCTGGGAATATCTTTATAAGCGGCAGGTTTCATTTTTTCAGCCGCTGGTAAATTTAACCAGAGCTGAAAGCCTCGCATTACACCTTCTTCTTGCTGTGGCATTTCTGAGTGAATAATACCGCGCGCAGTCGTCATCCATTGCACATCACCATTTTTTAAATGACCTTTATTGCCCATATGATCTTCATGCAGCATGTGGCCTTCAAGCATATAGGTAACAGTTTCAAAGCCGCGATGTGGATGCGATGGGAAACCGGCAATGTAATCCGTAGCACTTGCTGAACCAAATTCATCCAACATTAAAAATGGATCAAAGCGCACGCGTTGTGATTGGCCTAAGCTGCGTTTAATTTTTACACCCGCGCCATCGCTAGTGGCTTGGCCTTGAATGATGGATTGCAGTTGCTTTTGCATTTTGTGTACCTCAATAATTGAGATTTAATGAATAGTTGAGATTTAATGAATAGCTGAGATTTAATTTTTCACGTTTTCGAAAAGTTGTTCCGTTTTTGCCGCCATGATTAAATCATTTTCATGGATGCCTTTAATTTTGTGCGTCCACCAGTTCACGGTAACTTTTCCCCATTCTGTTAAAAGAGCAGGGTGGTGATTGTGTTCCTCTGCGAGAGAACCTACGGCTTGAGTAAACTTAAGCGCGTCGATAAAGTTTTTAAATTTATAAACACGCTTTAGTTGATCAACCGCATCGACTTGTACAAATGTCCATTCGGGTAATTGCTTAAGCGCTGTGGTTAGTTCGTCTGTAGTGACTTTAGGTGCATCAGCGCGACAGGCGACACAGGTTCTATCGCACAACTCTTTCTTTGTGGTTAGCAATGTATTTGTTTCAGTCATATGGTCATCTCCATTTATTAACGGATATTGGTCCATGACATAATAACGCGTTTAAGCTGCGACAGATTGCTCAATTTGTTCACGTGCATGAGTCAGCGATTTATCTTTCGCGTTCGCAATATTCATTCCTTCTGCATAAATGTAATGCAAAGATTTAAAACCGAGGAAATTTAAAAAGCTATTTAAATAGGCGGTTTGTGAATCTGATGCAGTACCTTTGTGGAAGCCACCGCGAGCAGCAATAAGATGCACAGGTTTATCTTCAAACAAACCGACTGGGCCTGTTTCTGTGTATTTAAAAGTCACACCGGCACGTGCCAGTTGGTCAAAATAAGATTTGAGTGTTGAAGGTATCCCAAAGTTGTATAAAGGCACGCCAATTACAACCGCATCCGCATTTTTTAGTTCGGCAATCAAGCTGTCTGAAAAATCAACAAAGGCTTGCTGCTCAGCCGTGCGTTGCTCTGCAGGCGTAAACATGGCTGATGCGCGTGCTCCATCCAAGTGAGGCACTGGATCTTTTGCCAAATCGCGAACGACTATTTTGCCCTCTGGATGTTGCGCTAACCAATTTTTTGCAAATTCGTTGCTTAAGGTGCTTGAGTTGCCGTTGTCGCCAAAAATGCTGCTGTTAATTTGTAAGAGAGTGCTCATGCTTAAATCCTCGGTCGGTTATCAGATTAATTAGGCTTAATCGCCATGTAGCTATTAAATGATTTGACGAACGAATAATAAATAGCGATATTTAGCAGAGTTTAATCGAATAATTGGATTGATTGCCCATGGATACACCCAATAGTACAACTGTTACACCTAACAAAGTCACTCTGGAACAATGGCGCTCGTTGTTGGCAGTGATTGATTCGGGCGGCTATGCCAAGGCTGCCGAGCAATTGGATAAAAGCCAGTCGGCTGTTTCCTATGCAATTTCCCAGCTGGAGCAGGCGTTGGATGTAAAAGTGTTTAATCTCCAGGGCCGTAAAGCTGTGGCAACACCGGTGGGAGAGTTGCTGTATCGCCGCGCAAAATTGCTCCTGGATCAAGCCGACCGTTTGGAAAAGTCGGCGGGATGCCTGGCAGTGCATGTTGAGCCGCTGGTAAAAATTGCGGCTGATTTAATTATTCCACCGACAAAAGTACTGCAATGTTTGGCGATCTTTGCACAGGATTTTCCTGATACTCGAGTAGAAATTTTTGAGTCAGTCTTAAGCGGTACTGAAGATGCTCTGTTGCAGCGTCAAGTTGATTTGGCTATTGGCGGACGCGTCCCTACCGGTTTTACGGGTGAAAAGCTCATGACAGTTACCATGCATGGCGTATCTAGCCCCAACCACCCCCTACAACTTTTAGGTAGGCCTGTTACCTTTGAAGATATGCGCGAACATCGCCAAATTATTGTGCGGGATTCGGGTCAATATCGCCGTCGTACTGAAGGCTGGCAAGAAGCTGAACAGCGTTGGACGGTCAGTCATATCAATACCTCGCTTGACGCTATTCGTATGGGGCTTGGCTATGCCTGGTTGCCGGACGCCTATACCGAGGAAGCCATAGCCGCTGGCAGCTTAAAATATTTGCCAATAGAGGTTGGTGCAGTGCGCGAAATACCAACCTATTTAACTTTTGCAGATAAAGATTTTGCCGGGCCGGCAACGCGAAAATTAGCAGAAATCTTAAAAGAGCATTTGCCAAAAATTTGTTAAATTGTTAGCGTAAGAAGTGTTTTGCAGCATCGTATAAATTTTTAATTTAAATAAAATTTTTGTTATGTGTAAATTAGACGGATGAAAATTTATGTTCTGTACTATTTAGGTTGATTGGCATTAAGCTATTAGTCGATGCAAATGACGAATTTATTGATGAGCAGGTTTTTTGTGAGTAAGTTAGTTTTAAAAGGCAGCATCTAATGACGGCATATGTTTTTCTTCCTGGTTTTGGTAATTCAATTGGCGAACACTGGCAAAACCAATGGTTCAAAAAACTCCCTAATAGCTATTGGCTAGAGCAGGAACATTGGAATGAACCTGAATGCACCGCGTGGGTCGCCTGCTTACAATCCTGTGTGCAAAACATTAATGAACCTATTATTTTTATAAGCCACAGCTTGGGTTGTTTAACCGTGGTGGAGTGGGTAGAGCATGATAAATCTGAAAATCATACACAGAATATAGCCAAAATTTCTGGTGCATTTATGGTTGCAGTACCCGATCCATTAAACTCAAATGTTCCTCCTTCTATCCGTGGCTACTCTAAATATCCTTTAACACCCTTACCCTTTCCAAGCAAAATGATTGCTAGTACTAATGATCCTTATTGCAACGTTAGACGCACCGAGTTCTTTGCGAAAAACTGGGGCAGTGAATTAGAGTTTATCGGCGCCCAAGGCCATATTAATACCAGTGCCGGTTTTGGTGAGTGGAATGAGGGGTTGGCAATACTTCAGCAATGGCGTAAATCACAGCAAATTTAATGTGCAGTTCTGTATTCTCTGCTGACAGCCTATGTCAGCCAGCGGGGTTAAGCTATTGCATGAACTTTGTACTTTTTATTCATGTTCGTAAACTCTGATTCCTATACAATTCCAGCTAACTATTAATTTGAATCTAGCTTTAATTTCAGACTAATTTTTATCTCAGTCTATTTAATTTCAACGCAACTGTTAATGAGCCCGTATCTCTCTTTATGTCGACTAAATTTGTAATTAAAAGTGATTTTGAGCCCGCTGGCGACCAACCGGCGGCCATTGCCGGTTTAATCGAAGGTATTGAAGCTGGTTTGGCACATCAAACTTTATTGGGTGTTACCGGTTCCGGTAAAACTTTTACTATCGCCAACGTGATTGCCCATGTCCAACGCCCCACGCTGGTTATGGTGCATAACAAAACCCTGGCGGCGCAGCTTTACGGCGAATTTAAAGAATTTTTTCCTAACAATGCGGTGGAGTATTTCGTTTCCTATTACGACTACTACCAACCCGAAGCCTATGTGCCTTCTTCCAATACTTTTATTGAAAAAGATGCGTCGATAAACGAGCACATCGAACAGATGCGTTTGTCGGCGACTAAAGCCTTGTTGGAACGTAAAGATGCCATTGTAGTGGCAACTGTATCCGCAATTTATGGTTTGGGTGACCCTGAGTCTTACATGAAAATGCTGCTGCACTTGGTTCGTGGCGACAAAATAGATCAACGCGCAATTTTACGCCGTCTTGCCGAATTGCAATACACCCGCAACGATGTAGATTTTTATCGCGCTAATTATCGCGTGCGCGGTGATGTGATTGATATTTATCCCGCTGATTCAGATTGTGAAGCACTTCGTGTGGAATTATTTGACGATGAAATTGAAAAGCTTTCAATTTTTGATCCGCTCACGGGCGAAGTATTGCGTAAGGTTCCGCGTTTTACAGTTTATCCAAAATCCCATTACGTAACGCCGCGCGAAAAAATTGTGGATGCGATTGATCACATCAAAGAAGAATTAAAAGAACGTTTGGTTTTTTTACGTGAAAATAATAAATTAGTTGAAACACAACGCTTGGAAGAGCGCACGCGTTACGATTTGGAAATGATGCAAGAGCTAGGCTATTGCAATGGTATCGAAAACTATTCGCGTTATTTGTCCGGGCGCAACGCTGGCGAACCACCACCCACTTTGTTTGATTATTTACCTGCTGAAGCGCTGTTGGTTATCGACGAATCCCACGTTACGGTTTCACAAATTGGCGCCATGTATAAAGGCGACCGCTCGCGCAAAGAAACTCTCGTGCAATATGGTTTTCGTTTGCCCTCTGCATTAGATAATCGCCCCATGCGTTTTGATGAATGGGAAAGACTTGCTCCGCAAATGATTTTTGTTTCAGCAACGCCTGGCAATTATGAAAAAGAACATGCAGGGCAGGTGGTCGAACAAATTGTGCGACCGACAGGATTAATTGACCCTGAAATAGAAATTCGCCCCGCCGGCAAACAAGTAGATGATGCGCTTTCAGAAATTGCCTTGCGCGTAGCTAAAGATGAACGCGTGTTAATCACGGTGCTCACCAAACGCATGGCGGAAGATTTAACAGATTATTTAGCCGAGCATGGCGTTCGTGTGCGCTATTTGCATTCGGATATTGATACGGTAGAGCGTGTAGAAATTATTCGCGATTTCCGTTTAGGTGAATTTGATGTACTGGTCGGCATCAACTTATTGCGCGAAGGTTTGGATATGCCTGAAGTTTCCCTCGTTTGTATTATGGATGCAGACAAAGAAGGCTTCTTGCGTTCAGACCGTTCACTGATTCAAACCATTGGCCGCGCCGCCCGAAATATTAACGGCAAAGCCATTTTATATGCCGACAGAATTACCGGCTCCATGCAACGCGCCATCGAAGAAACCGATCGCCGCCGCGAAAAACAAGTCGCCCACAACTTAAAACACGGCATCACACCCAAAGGCATTCGCAAAAGCATCACCGATATTATGGAAGGTAACCAAACCCCAGGCTCTGGTGGCCGTGCTTCGCGTAATCGTGCTGCCGTTGCCGAAAAATTGGGTAAATACACGGTTGAAGTGGATCCGAAAAATTTATGGAAATCGATTGAGTTGCTGGAGAAACAAATGTTTAACGCAGCGAAAGATTTAGAATTTGAAGTGGCGGCAAGATTGAGAGATCAGATTGAAAAGTTGAAAGTGAAGGCGTTGTAGGTTAATGCGTTGTAGGTGCCATTTAAATTTGTTTAAAAATAATAGATTATCGTTTTGTTGCGATTTTCTTTACGAAAAATAAAGTGTCTCTACGAAAAATAAAATGTCTCTACGAAAAAATAAAATGCTAAAACTAATCCTTCCCGTAATTTTCCCCTCGTGGCGATTCTTCAGCAGCATCGGTGCTTCACCGCGTATTCAATTCGCATTTTTGCAAAACGAATCAGATAACCCGCAACTATGGCAAGAATTCCGCCCGCGCCCTGAGCGTGTATCTTTTGTTGCAGGTTTGCGTCGTTTGTTGTGGAATCCGCAATGGAATGAAACTCTGTATATAAATACTTGTGCTGAACATTTATTTGATGAGTCTTCTCCGATGCGCGTGCCCATGCGCGAACAAGAAATTATGCGTAGGGTTTTAGCGGCGGTTAGTCGTGGTGAAGTTATACCAGAACACAATGCGGCATTTTTGTTGTTTCGTATTTGCACAGTTATTCGTGATGGAAATAAAATAATGCAACCAGTGGTATTTGTTTCCAAACCTGTTGCTCTCTTAGGTAATGCTTTATGAGCATCGAGCAAGCAGTGCATTGCGCAGAAATAATAATGGCGTTTGCTTATTTGCAGCAGAGTCTGGAATTTGTCCGCGGTTTGCAGCCCGAAAAAACCTTGGGAATTATTCGTGCCGTTTTATCGGTGGTTTTATTGATTGGTTTTCAGCCGGTTTTTGTGGAGGCAGGGTTATTCATTATTGCGCTTATATTATTACACCGTTTTCAAGGCCCCTATAATGGCGGTAGCGATAGTATGAGTATGTTAGTGCTTTTGTGTTTATTTTTGTCGCACATAGCACCTAATAAATTTTGGCAAGAAATGGCTTTGGGTTATTTGGCTTTTCAGCTCATTTTTTCTTATTTCCAGTCCGGTTATATTAAAGTGATTAATCCCGATTGGCGGAGTGGGCAGGCATTACGTGATGTGTTTGCACTTACGGCTTACCCGGTAAGTGAGCATCTGCGAGGGTGGGCACAATCGCCGCGTTTGCTCTGGTGGATGTCCTGGTCGGTTATTTTATTTGAGCTGGTTTTTCCGCTGTCCTTGCTGTGGTATAGCGCTTTGATCATCACATTATCGATTGCGGCACTCTTTCATTTGGCAAATGCCTGTTTATTTGGCCTAAATCGTTTTTTCTGGATTTGGCCAGCGGCTTATCCTGTTATTATATGGCTCCAGCAGCGACTGCTGCATTGATTTATATTTATCTGACAGAACAGCAAGAAAGAATATTCTCTTGTGCAAGACCGTATGAGACATGGATGTCGATTCGAGCCTACAAGGATGTATTTACGGCGTGTCTTGCATGAGAGAATATTCTTGTTAGGCACTCTATTTATTCATGTAAGAGCTATTCAATGAACGATACTATCTCCACAAATGCCCTCGCAGCTACCCCCGGATTTTTTACTAACGATGAATTTAGCCAGCAATTATTTTCCGCATGGCGTGACCTGCTATCAGAAAAGCAACTGCCGGCATTGGATCGCTGGTTGAAAGGCCGCAACAAAATTCAGCATGCCAAACATGTGCGTAAAGTCGACCAATCTTTTAAACAACAGATGGGGCTTTCTGCTGCGCTGTTTGCGGGTGTGCGTTATTTACAATTTGCTTGCGCGCTTGAGCATGCCTATCAAATAACTGAAGCAGCTCTTGAAGGTGAAACATTGTTAGATGTGCAAGCTTGGGATGCGCAGTGGAAATTCGAGGAAGTTAAAAAAATTCCTGTGGCTAATTTCTGGTTTTGGGTTGAGTTGCGTTTAAAAGGTGCCAATCAAGTGTTGCCGCGTAAATTGCGCGATGCAGAGCCGCGTGCGCAATTTTTTAAACAATTTGCAGCACAAATGAATCAACCCGATAAGGCACCAGAGTTTTTATTGTGGAATGGCTTACGCCCAATGTGGTATCCATTATTGCAAGAGCGTGCCACCCTAAGTGGTTGGTCCGCAGAGCAACTGCAGAATTTTATTATGCTACAAAATCAATCGCCACCGATTTGGTTGCGCGTGCAACGCGATAAACCTATTCGCGATGCTTACAACGATTTGGTGCATCAAGGTGTAAATGTAAGCATCACTGACGACGGAAAAATTTCAGCGCAAGGCGGCAAGGGTGTTAGCGCCACTAAAATATTTCAGGAAGGCTGCATTGAAGTACAGGATTTGGCGAGTCAACAAATTGCTGAAGCGGTTAATGTTAAGACCGGTGAAAAAGTGTGGGACTGCTGTGCAGGGGCAGGCGGTAAAACTGTCGCAATTGCATCGAGCATGAATAATAAAGGCGTGGTAGTTGCAACGGATTTACACGGCTATAAATTAGAAGAATTAAAACGCCGCACCAAACGTGCTGAAATTTTTAATGTACGCGCTTTTGAGTGGGCAGGCAACGAACCTTTGCGTTTGCCGAAAGAGATTGCACAACAACAAGGTTTTGATTGGGTATTGGTAGATGCACCTTGCAGCTCTGCCGGAACCTGGCGCCGCAACCAGGATGCACGCTGGCGCTTTAATGAAAAAGATACGGCTGAATTAGTTGCACTACAACAACAAATTTTAACCAATGCCGTACCGGCAGTTCGCGCGAAAGGCCATTTGGTTTACGCAACCTGTAGCTGGCAAGTGAGTGAAAACGAAGCGCAAGTAAAATGGTTTTTAGAAAATCATGCAGATTTTACTTTGCAATCACAAACTATGTTAGGTGCGCCATTACAAGATTCAGATACCATGTTTGTAGCGGTGATGCAGAAGAATTAATTTGTACCACGCCATCTTCACTTAGTGGAGATGGCGTTGCTTCGAAAAATATTAAGGCGCTGCTTCAAAAAATATTCAATAGTCATTTTCTTTTTAATAATCCATCACTACTCGAAATCCCACAGTTGCATCATAGGTTGTGGGTGGATAATTATCGCGTGCAGCGGATGCCAATGAAGGTGCGTTATCTTTCGTGGAACCCCCACGAACAACCCTTTTTTGGCAATCTTTTTCTTCATGAGCTGCTGTAGTAGTTGCAGTTTTATCGTAATAGTCTTGATAACAATCTTGCACCCATTCGGCCACATTGCCAGCGGTATCATAAACACCAAAGGCATTGGCAAGGTAGGTGCCTACCGGTGCAGTTCTACTGCCAAATAATCCAGAATAACTACTGTAGCAGCCACGTCTGCAGTTGGCGTGACCTTTAGCGTCTTGTTCGTTATCGCCCCACCAAAAACGTGTTTTGGTGCCCGCTCTTGCAACATATTCCCACTCAGCTTCGGTTGGCAGGCGATATTTTTTGCCTGTGGTTTTGCTCAGCCATTGCGTATAGGCTTGCGCATCATCCCAGCTAACATTAATGATAGGTTGCATATCTCTACCCCAACTATTATCGCCCGGTTGGGGGCGACTAGTGGCTTGTACAAATATGTCATACTCACTAAACGTCACTTCATATTTACTGATGGCAAATGGTTTGGTAATGTTCACTTGATGCTGTGGCGCGCTGCGTGAACTAATATCATCGCCCATCAGAAAATTACCTGCAGGGATGCGAACAAATTCCGGAGTAAATTTTCCTTTTGGTTCAGTTATCGCCAAGGTTGGTTTTATTTCTTTAAATTTTTCAACAGGTGCTTCGGTTAAAATATAATTAAATTCTTTTGCCTGATTTTTAATTTCAATCCATTCTGTTTTTGTTACGTATCCTGGTTTACTGAGTTCTACATGGTAGCGACCTGCTATTAACTCAATGCCATCTTTGTATTTGTCCGGTACATTTAATAATTTAATTTGTGCTTTTTCGGGCTGTACATTAATTGTTAATGCATAGGTTGGAATTGTTAATGCATAGGTTGGGATTTCGGGTTCTGATAAAGATGAAGCGGCGCTTGAGGTTTTAACTAGTCCACTCGATTGAGCAGCAATGGATGTGGAACTTGGTTGCGCAACAATATTAATGTTCGCCACGCTTTGCGTACTGCTTTTTTCCGCGGAGTAGGTATCTGTAGTCGGCGTTAACGCTTTATGTTTTGGTGTAAAAAGGTTAAGGGTGGCAGCAGTAGAGTTTTGTAAAAAAGTAGGTAATGTATGTATTTTATCTGAGAATTTATTTTGCACAACAAAACTAAAAGTGCCCCACAGTATTAAACAAGATATTCCTATGCTTAACCATTTGCCCATTGATTTTTTATTGCGGTTTTCAGCTGCCTGAAAATGATCTTCATATTGAGTTCGTGGCGACACCATTGTAGGTGAAATGGTGGTGCGTGTTGTTAATGTCAGGTGAGGATTTAGCGAATACAGCCCTTTTTCTTTTGACCAACGCAGGTTTTTTATATTTTGCCAATGCCAATAGATTGCATCGATCGTGGCGTTAAGAAATTCAGAGATCTGCGCTATTAACGATAGTTTTTCAACGGTAGTAACGTTATTGAGACGCGCTCGCCTACCAGCTTCTATTTGCTCAATGGCTTCGGTAATCTCGCGTCCGCGTTGAAAGCGTTGCGCTGGATCTTTCGCTAAAAGTTTATTGAGGATTTTTTGATAAGCATGATATTGGCGCGGTAATTTTGGAATAGCTGCACTGATATGTTTAAGTACAATGGTAACTGAATCTTCGCCGGGGTAAGGTAAGCTGCCCGTGAGCATTTCATAAAAGAGAACACCCAAACTATATAAGTCTGAACGTGCATCCACCGTTTGGCCACGCGCCTGTTCCGGGCTCATATATTGCGGTGTACCGACAACGCTACCGACATGCGTCATCCGCGACACTCCCACTATATTTTTAGCAACGCCAAAATCAGTGAGAACGGCAGAACTATCTAAACGAAATAAAATATTTTCTGGTTTGATATCGCGATGAATATAACCTCTCTCATGGGCATGATCGAGTGCGTTAGCAATATCTTTGGTTACTCGTAGTGCTTCTCCGCCGGTTAAACCTTCGATCATTTTGTCGTGTACTGAACCGCCCGGCAAATAATCCATCGCGATATAATTTAAATTATCTTCGCGGCCAATATCGTAAATTGCAATGATATTGGGATGCGATAATTGTCCAACAATAGTTGCTTCACGTTGAAATCTTTCGTTAAAGGTTGGGTCGTTGGTTAGCCCAGGGTTCATTACTTTTAGGGCAACAACGCGCCCCACGCTAATTTGTATTGCGAGATAAACAGTCGACATTCCGCCATGATTAATTTTGCGGATAATACGATAACCGGATATTTTTATTGCCATGGTTTTAAAATAGTCATACTTGAAACATTTATTGAATGTGATTGATTAATTTAGAAGTACAACCAACACAATGATCAGTGAGGTAATTGCTGCCACGAGGAGAATTGTATCAGTTTTTCGGTTACTGGAAATTTGTGGAATCCAGTTCCAAAGATTGGTAATGAAAAGTTTTTGTCCATGAATGGGCGATTCAATAATCTGTACGGTAATGTTGTCGTGCCCGCCACTGCGAAGCGCCTTGTTTAATAATTGATCTACAGCGGTTTGGCTGTTATTATTTTCTACTAAAATTTGAGCAATTATTTTGTCACTTAATTCATCTGTTAAGCCATCACTACACAATAAAATCCATTGATTTTTTTGCCATTGTCCTTGTGCAGTATCCACATTTACATGTGTAAGTTCTTGCATGCCAAGACATTGCGTGATGATATTTTTATCAGGGTGAGATTCAACTTCTTCGGCGGTTATTGAGCCGGCAACAAACAACATCTGCACATAGGAATGATCAATTGTTAAGCGTGTTAGCGCTCCACCCTTGGCTGTGGGTGTCCACAAATAACCACGGCTATCACCCACCCATGCAATTTGATAATTTCTATTACGGCTAAAGAGCGCAACAACCGTTGAGCCCATGCCAATGGCACCTATACCATTTTCCGCAGAGGTTAATATAGTTTGGTGAGAAGTTTGAATGGCTTCACTTAACGAAAAATTTGCAGTTTGGTGCACAAGCTCGGCAATAGTGTCGCGTACTATTGCGCTTGCCACTTCGCCTGCTTCATGGCCGCCCATACCGTCCGCTACCAGCCATAGGCCGGATTCGGGGTCACTGAGGAAACAGTCCTCATTATTGTCGCGCTTTAGGCCCGGGTGTGTTGCGGCACTAAATTCGAGGGGGGTGAGTAACGTCATTGCTGAGGTTCAGGCCATTTCAAGTAGTTTATTAATACATCATGGCTTATAACTTCAGGTATTTCCAATATTGGATGGCTCCTATTTGTGTGTATGCTCAATAAAGTGCATAAATGCTTGAGCTGACATAATAAATATGTGGTATTTGAAATTTATAGGCTGCAAATTGTTAACTGCAATGCTTCTAATTTTTCGCGTTGGCTGGCATTACTGACCACTGCAATACTGGCAAGTTCTGGGCGTAAGTAAGTTGAGGTTACGCGCAGCAAATCCATCAGGGTTGTTTTTACAACCCGGTTGCGAAATAACTCGCGTTTTTCTCGAGTACGACCAAATAGTTCAGCGTGGTAGGTAGATTTTGCCTCACCTGCTGGCGAGCTTGGTTTGTCAATGCTACTTACCACACCAAGAATCGCTTCTTCCAATGCTTGTTCAGTATGTTGAGTTTCTTTTAGCCAGATTAGTGCTGCATCAAAATCTGTTAAAGTTTCACTTAAGCGTGGGTCGCGATACGAGTAAAAACGGAATGCTGCAATGCTGCTGTCCTGACTAGCGCCGCCACCATAAGCACCGCCTTGTTCCCGAATAACGCGGTGTAAATAACCGTTGCGTAAAAATCCACCCAGCACGGTTAAAGGGGCGGCATCCGGATGATCGGCCGGCACGGTGGCATAAGCTTTAGCGCAAAAATTAACTTGAGTATTGGTCAGCCATGCTTCTTTAATTTGTTCGTTTACCGGGGGTAAGGTTAAGGCAACAAAATTAGTATTCGTTTTTACCGCTGGCCATATATTGCTTAAGGTTTGGCGATATTTTTCTAACTGTTCATCTTCACCCACTATTAAAAATTGTTTGGGTGCTAGTAAAACCAATTGATGAATGTGTGCGAGCTGCGCTGCGAGCTCTTTGAGTTTATGTTCTTCGGCTATTTGATTATCTAAATCTTTAAGCGCAGCAATACCGGCTAAGCCGCCCAGCTGTTGTGAAAGTTTTGCTGCAGGGCTCATGCCCGCACTTGCCGCGGTCATCGCCAGGCTGTGGCCGTTGCCAGTAATACTTTGTTCGGCGCGCGCGCGCTTTTGCGCAACCAGTTCACGCAAGCGATCTAATTCATCGAAACGCACTTGTTGTAATGTGGTTTGCAATAATTCACTCATTGCCGCTTGATTGCGGCTCAACGCTTTTGCGGAAAAAGTGATGTAAGCACTAATCTTTTGTACATCATTGCCATCGCCGCGAATGCTGCTAAACGCGCGAATTGAACCAACAACTTCTGCTTGCCAACGTTGTACTGCTAAATAATCCTTATCCCCCAAGGCGAGCTCGGTAATGCATGAGCAATAGAGGGATAAAACAGTTTGTAGTTCGGGCGTTAATGCTGGCATTTTGCAGGTAATTTGTTGGTACACAAGGCCATTGGTTCCCGCGCTATAAACACGCAGGTCATGACCGTTAAATGTTTCATTGCTACCGCCGGTGTAATGCAAATGTTCGGGAATATCTTCCAGGCCAACTTTCGGCAAAATAGTTTCATCATCTTGTTGTAACTGACGTGCTTGTAACGCATGAGTGCGTTGAATAATAGTTTGTTTTTCTGCGTCACTTAAATTGGCTTTCATTGCTGACAAGCGTGCAATTTCAGCTTGTTTAATGCGTTGGTTTAAATGTGCATCGGGTTTCATGGTTAAGCGGACGCGATGATTATTTTCCAACAGCCAGGTTTTTACTAAGGATTTAATAAATTCAGGTTGTTGAATTTTTTTACGTAGGCCCGTTAGTGCGGCCTCCATATCCAATAATGCAATTGGGTCACCACGATGAGTTGCTGAAGTGAGTCCGGTTAAAATTAATTGCAAACCATAAGGGTAACCGTCGCCACCGACTTCGCGTTGGTGCAATTCTAATTGATGCAGTGCAGCTTCCAGCTCAGACAATGGCACACCATCATCGGCAATTTTTTGCAATGTCGACAAAATTAACGCTTCAATTTTATCCGCATTTTCCAGCGCACAACCTTCTAGCCCGCAGACAAACGCCATTTCGCGTGAGGAGTCATCCATGCCACATAATGGCGATGGCGATTGACCCAAATCAGTGGTTTCTAACACTTGTTGTAAAGGCGATGCACTGTTATCCAGTAAAATGTTAGAGAGTAATTGTGCTTCAAGGCTTTGTTCAAGATCGGTGGTTTTGCCGAGTAGCCATGCCATTACAACATGATTTTTTTGCTCGATATCTTCATCGTCTTCAGCGGGATAAAATTCTTCTACGGTAATGGGTGCATGGAAGCGTTTTTCATCAGCAACACTAATCACCGCATCTAATTTTGTAAAACGTGAAAGCGCTTTCGCTTCAAATTTTTCTTGATGAGTAATGGCGGGAATATCACCATAAGTCATAAAAATGGCATTGCTAGGGTGATAGTGAACGCGATAAAAATCTTTCAGCTCTGCGTAAGTTAAGTCAGGAATATGTTCGGGTTCGCCGCCGCTGTTGTAATGATACGTGGTTGTGGGGTACAAATATTTACACAGGCTTTGCCATATTTGCGATGGCACAGAGCTCATGGCTCCTTTCATTTCATTAAATACAACGCCTTTAAAGACTAAATCCGAATTTGCATTGTCGGCTTCGGCAAACTCTACGCGATGGCCTTCTTGTGCAAAATCAAGTTCATCTAAACGCGAGAAAAAAACTGCGTCTAAATAAACATCCAACAAATTATTAAAGTCTTTGAGATTTTGGCTAGCGAAGGGGTAGGCAGTCCAATCTGAACTGGTAAACGCATTCATAAAAGTATTGAGTGAACGGCGCACCATCATAAAAAAGGGGTCGCGTACCGGGTATTTTTCGCTGCCGCATAATGCCGTGTGTTCTAAAATATGTGCCACGCCCGTTGAGTCGTGCGGTACTGTGCGCAAGGCGACTAAAAATACATTCTCTTGATTATCCGCTGCTAAATGAATGTGCTGCGCGCCGGTTACTTTATGGCGATATTCTTCAACACGTATTTTTAATGCATCAATAGTTTGGCTGCGAATAAATTCAAAAGCGGGGTGGGTCATAATATTTCCATTCATGAATGTGAAGTTGGAAGAAACGTTTTTTGTTGTGCAACAAAATCTGTAAAAGCTTGTAGTAACGGCGTGTAATCAATGATGTTCTGTTCGAGCTGCTGTAAAGCGTAGCAACTTGCTTCCAAGGTGGAAAGCTGATTTTCACTATGAGCCTTGCGAATGGTATATATAGTGGGTGCACAACTATGAAGTTTCAAGCGTGGCATGGTTTGCAGGACCTGGTTCAGGTAAAGCATTTTGCGGCTTTTACGCCAGGTTGCATCTAGCACCCACAAGCGAATACGGCTATTTTTGTTCAGATTATATCCAGTCGCCAGGTTTCCATTATTGAGTTCGCGAAGATTTATTGCTTCAAGATTTATTGCTTCAAGATTTAGGGCTTCAAGGTTTAGTCGCTCAACATCTAATGTGGGAGGTGATGCAATACCCAATGATTTTTCTTCAGGTGTTTCCGGATAAAGTAATACATCATAGCGTTCAGTGTTAGTTGTATTGGTTGCGGCTAGGTTAAAGCGCGCAAAAAAATCATCGTCAAATCGTTCACCTATGTGAAGCTGGCTATTATTCAAGCAAAGGTGCAAAAGGCGCGCGGTATTTTTGGCCTCATTCACCTCCAAAGGGTGTTGCAAAATAATGAGTTCGACGAGATTATTTACCGTGTGAATATGTTTGCAGAGGCAGGTACTTAAAGGGCGCAAGCAGCGCGCGCATGATGGTCGTTTTGTTAGCTGAGATTCTGGTGTTGTCATCTTGATATTTTAGTCGCTTTTAAGCACAAAACCAGCCGCCAATGATTGAGTTAAAACGAGTAATTCTTTTTCGGTTTTGGATATTTTTTTAATGGCAGCTTCTCGTTTACTGGCGCTACTGCGGTCGGGGTGCTCTTCTAAAAAACAAATAGCTTGGGGTTTGCGAGCACGAAAATAACGGGCACCGCCTTTACCGCTAAGGTGTTCTTGCCAGCGCCTTTGCATATCGGTAGTAATACCAGTGTACAATTGTGCGTCGCTGGTGCGAATCATATACACGAACCACATTTTTTTATTCACAATAACTCATCACAATAACCATTCACAAGATTCTTCATAAAGTTTTTTATCAGATTTTCGGAACTTTTTTATCAGAGGCGTGGCCATGTCAGAAATAAATTTTTCAGAAAAAGGCATTGACGATAAATTGATTAATATCAGCCAGATTAATCGCCAATTTCGTGCAATTGCTGCTGCAAAAGACTGGCAAGCATATCATACCCCGAAAAATTTGGCCGCTGCGATTGCGGTAGAATCGGGTGAATTATTGGCCGAGTTTCAATGGCTAACACCAACAGAATCACAAAAATTATCTATAGCGAAAAATAGACAAGTTGCCCATGAAGTGGCCGATGTCATTATGTACTTGAGTGAATTGTGTGAGCAGCTCGGCATCGACATTGCGGTGGCGGTTCAAGAGAAATTCGAAATTAATCAACAGCGTTTTACTAAGAACAGTTTTATTAGCAATGCGGATGCAGAATAAAAATGGCCAAACAACCCCTCAATCAAGATAGAAATTTTGACGAACTTGCCGCGCGTTTTAAAAAAAATATTTATGGTGGCTTAAAAGGTGAAATTCGTTTGGCCGTATTGCAGCGCGATTTTTGTGAATATATTCCCTGTGCCCCATTTAGCTCCGCATCTACCGCGAAACGATTACGTATTTTGGACGCGGGCGGCGGGCAAGGGCAGTTTTCATTGTTATTTGCACGGGCTGGCCATGATGTTGTTATTTGCGATATCTCGGCAGAAATGCTTAAGCTAGCGGAAGAGGTAGTGGCGCAAGAGGGACTACAAGATCGCGTTACCTTACTACATTGTGCGATTCAAGATTTAGATGGTGCGATTCAAGATTTAACAGCGCATTCATTAAGTGCTAAAGCAGGCTTTGATTTGGTATTGTGTCATGCGGTAGTTGAATGGATGGTGGAGCCGCAGAGTTTATTACCGTGTTTATTAGACTATTTAAAACCTCAGGGATACTTATCGTTTACTTTTTATAATTTGAATTCATTGATTTATAAAAATTTATTGCGCACAAATTTCAAAAAAATTATTGCACAAGATTATGGTGGTGCGCGTGGTAGCCTAACGCCAATTAACCCGCTAGCGCCAGAAATGGTCGACACCTGGTTAGCAAGCTTGCCGCTGAAATTGTTAAGCCGCAGTGGTATTCGCGTATTTCATGATTATATCTTTGATGCGGAAAATCGGGAACGGGAACCAGAAAATATTATTGCGCTTGAACTTCAATACTCAAAACAGGAACCTTTTTTATCATTAGGGCGCTATATTCATATTTTGGCAGTTAAGGCGTAATGATTTCTACCCTGTGGATTTCATTTTGGCACTTATTGTGCAATGGCTTTTAATGTAACGAGCACTCTTACTGTAATCTTTTTTGTTAGTGTAATAATCTATGTCAAATATCTATCATTATTTTGTGGCTATAAAACCCGGTAGGTTAGTACTCTGGTGTTATTTGCTTTGGTATTTTGTAACCTTATTTTACCATTTTGATTCATCGCCAAAGTTATGGATAAACTCGTTGGGCATTTGTGTGGTGATTGGTTCGGCGTTGATGTTGAGTGTTGCGAGTGGTGGCAAGACTGATCCGTGGCAAACATTTCGTTTGTATTGGATGCCTTTTGCAGTTTCCAGCTTTTCTGCATTAATTAAAAATCAGGGTTACTTTGTTATTTTTTCACCAGATTTATACGAGGTGTTGTCTGCCTTGGCAGTTTGCGGATTATTTTTAGTGGCTGTCGCAGTCATTAAATGGGTCGATAGAGCGCAACGTGAGCTATAAAAAATTGTCATAGCGGGAATGTTGCAACGGAATAATGTTAAAACAGAGGAGCCCGAAAGCTCCTCTTGAAATACTTCAAGTTTTTGTCGAATTAATTCACCACGATTGCGCCAATTTTTGCTTGATCTTTACTGGCTGTTGACTGAATGACTATTTCTCCGCTCGTGTTGGCATTCAAAGTTAGCGCACGCTGAATAGCTATAAACTTCGCGCCAGTTGCGGCATATATATCCAGGTTTACAAAAAATGGGGTGCCATTCGCATAAAGACTAAAAACACGTTTATTCGGCGCAGAAAAATAATTTTCTACAAAGTACGCCGTAATTGTGTGCAGACTATTGGGTATAAAGCCGGTGAGCTTATAGGAGAAGTTACCTTCACGATCACTCTGCAAAACATTTTGTGGTGGGATTGTACCAACCAGCGATGAAGTATCTACAGCATTCGTCCAGGAGACGGCGCCGCCGCCCGTAAAATTACTATCGGCAATAAAGTTACTCGATACTGCGCCACCGGCGTTAATAGAAACACTGGGCGGTGGGCTGAAAGCCATATCTGTGCTGCTACCAAAACCCGTGAGTGTTCTGAGAGGTACTGCATTGCCGTCAGCTAACTGAGGATAGACAGTCACATTACCATCGGAAAGTACGAAAATTTCACCGGTGACCGGGTTGGCTGCGACACCACGAACACTAGAGCCTAAGCCAGTTGCAGCACCCGAAATGATTCGCAATGGGGCGACATTACCGTTCGCGTGGCTATCGAATACAAATACTTTTGATTCCGTAGATGAAACACTCGAAATACCTGCGTAGAGCCGTCCAGTCAGTTTTGAATAGCTTACTCTGAAACCCGCATCGGGCCCGCCTGGGCTAAACAAGTGAGTATTGGCGCCAGTGATAACGCGAATAGGTGCGCCACCAGCAAGCTGCGGGGCATAGATCTCCAGGGCAGCACTTATATCATCAGGTAAAAAATTAAAATCCGGTGCTAAACGGCTATAGGTAGCAACTATGACGTTATCTTCGTTATCGACAGTAATTCCATAGGCGTAGGACTTTAACTGGATCCACGAAGAGGCGCGAGTGGCATTGGGAGGAACAATACTAAGGAAAGTACCTCCCGCATTACTTCCAGCTACCCGATAGGTGTACCCCTTTGAATCGACAGCGATACCGTTGGCATCATTTTCCATCCCAGTAGCGCTCAATAAGGGAGTCGCATTTCCACTGGCATTAGGGGGATACACGTAATCCAGAGCCTCGCCTAGATAAGACATTGAATAAAGGCGAAGTGCTGAGTCAAAAGCTAAAGCATAAGCTTCTGTTGGCTGGTTGATCGTTAAAA
>JAYTSJ010000205.1:0-15205 GCA_043745725.1 Gammaproteobacteria bacterium
TGTGCAAATAATTGGCGCCATTGCTCTGACGTGTGTTTAATCATAAGGCCTCCGTTTGTTGGAGGCTGTACACTAAATCAATAGGGGCGAGTCTGGTAGTGTGTGGTTCGCGCTTCGCTTACTCTATTTCTGCAACACTTTTTAGGTTCGGTGTTTTCGTCAATACTCGAGGGCCCGTATTGCATCTATTTTGGCCCTTAATCTTCAGAATTTTCTTCTAAATTTATATTCAGCGATTCACCAGCAATGCGGTGACTTTCGCTCGCCCACTCACCTAAGTCAATTAAACGACAACGGTCGCAGCAAAAGGGGCGGTGGGGAAATTCATCATTCCACAATACAACTTTTTTACAGGTAGGGCAGTTGAGTTTAATGGGTGCTTCTGTGCTAGTTAAAATATCAGTCATGTTTTGCCATTTGTTGTGAAAGTGTTAAATAGTGAGTGTGTAATTTTTTAACTTGTTCATCTAATTCTGCGAGATCACTGTGGTTTTGAATAATATCATCGGCTTTTGCGCAGCGATCAACGCGTGACATTTGTGCCGTCATAATTTTTTTTATTTGTTCGCGACTACTTTGGTCGCGTTCACTTGCACGAGTAAGTTGTAACTCTTCGCTGGCATCTATTGCCAGAATGCGCTCAACCATTTGATATTGTGTGGTTTCTAATAGTAATGGTGACGCTAAAATGACATACGTACTTTTGGCAGAGTGAAGTTGCTGAATTGTTTCTTCGCGGATAATTGGGTGAAGCAAATTTTCTAACCAGATTTTTTCTAAAGCATTCGAGAAAATAATTTGGCGCAATTGTGCACGATTCAACGTGCCATTTGCATTAAGAATGTTTTTACCAAAATGCGTAGCTATATGTTGCAGCGCGGGTTGGTTGGGCTCAACGACTTGTCGAGCTATATCATCGGCATCTATTACGGTGATGCCGAGCGCTTGAAATCGACGCGATACTTCAGATTTTCCACTACCGATTCCGCCGGTCAAACCTATAATCATGTTAAGTCATCCCTATTATTTGGTGGGGATAGCGTACATCAAATAAGCGTGATTGATATCGTGTCCCCACATTAATGCAATCCAGCCAGCAATAGCGAGATAGGGGCCGAAAGGGATGGGAATATTTTTATCGCGGCCGCGAATGACAATCATGCTAATACCAATAACGGCACCAACGAGCGATGATAATAAAATAATTTGCAAGAGCATTTGCCAGCCAAGCCAGGCACCCAAAGCGCCAAGCAATTTAAAATCGCCGTAACCCATGCCTTCTTTTTTGGTTAATAGTTTGAATAACCAATAGATCGACCATAGTGAGATATAGCCAGCAACTGCGCCCCAGAGTGCGCTATCAAGCGAGGTAAATAAACCAAAATAATTAGCAATTAAACCTAACCATAAAAGCGGCAGAGTTATATTGTCGGGTAGTAATTGAGTATCCACATCAATCATTGTTAACGCAATTAAACACCACGTAAACACTAAACAAGCAAGGCCGATGGTGGTTGGGCCAAAAGTATAAATTGCTACAACAGAAAGGATGCTAGTGACTATTTCTATAATGGGATAGCGTAATGAAATGTGATTTTTACAAGCAGAACATTTGCCACGCAAACATAAATAGCTGACTACTGGGAAGTTTTCCCAAGGTTTAATTTTGTGGCCACAGTTAGGGCAAGTCGAGTTTGGCGTAAACAAATTAAAAGGTACTGTTTTTTCTGGTTGCGAAGAATCTGCGATAATATTATCCGCACCTAAAAATTCTATACATTGCCCACGCCATTCGCGCTCAAGCATTTTAGGTAAACGATAAATCACAACATTTAAAAAGCTACCTACTAACAAACCTAAAAATCCTGCCAGGATTAAACCAACGGCAGGGAAAAGCTTTATCATTAAAAATAAATCTGTCACGGTTATACCACCGCGCCAAGTTGAAATATGGGGAGATACATTGCAATCATTAAGCCGCCTACAAGCACGCCTAGGACAGACATAATAATTGGCTCAAGTAATGAAGTAAGCGTGTCAACCATATTGTCTACAGCGTCTTCGTAATAGTTAGCTACTTTATCCAGCATTGCATCCAGAGCACCAGATTCTTCGCCAATGGCTGCCATTTGAATTAAGAGTGTGGGGAAAATATTGCGTGCCTTAAGTGCAGCATTTAATTGAATACCCGTAGAAACATCTTCGCGAACTCTAATAATTGCTTCGGCATAAATACGGTTACCTGCCGCACCAGACACGGATGTTAGTGCGTCAATTAAAGGTACACCTGCTGCAAATGTAGTTGAAAGGGTGCGCGCAAATCGAGCCATCACAGATAGGTATAATATTTGCCCAACAATAGGTATTTTAAGCATGTATTTGTCTACTAAGTAGGCGAAAGCGCTAGAGCGTTGAATTGCCACTTTAAATGCAAAAACAGCGCCAGCCATACCCATTAAAAAAACGTACCACCACTTTACTGCCAAGTCTGAAAGACCTAATACAAATAATGTAAACGCAGGAAGTTTTGCGCCAAAGTTGCTAAATGTTTCCGCGAATTGAGGTACCACTTTCACCAATAGGATGCCCGTCACTATTATGGCCACCACCACTACAGCAATAGGATAAGTTAAAGCTTTTTTAATTTTTCCTTTTAGTTGTTCGGTTTTTTCTTTGTAGGTGGCAATCCGTTCCAGCATGGTTTCCAATGCACCTGCTTGCTCTCCTGCATCAACTAGGCTACAAAAAAGATCATCAAAATATTTTGGATGTTGACGTAGCGAGGGAGCAAAGCCACCGCCGGCGGAAACGCTATCGCGAATGCTTAACACTAGTTTGCGCAAACTAGGATTTTCCAGCCCATCAGCCACAATATCGAATGCTTGCACAAGAGGTACGCCGGCTTTCATCATGGTCGCCATTTGGCGAGAAAATACGGCAATATCAGCAGGTTTAATTGCTTTGCCGCCTTCACCGAAAAATGGTTTGGATTTTTTGCTGACGGTTTTAACCGAAATACCTTGCTTTAATAATTGTGCTTTAGCCAATGCTGGGCTGGTGCTATTAATCTCACCCGCAATTTTTGCTCCTCTTTTGTCGACGCCTTTATAGGCATATGTATGGGAAACAACGCTGGGTTTTGCTTTGATCCCAGAGGATAATTTTGCTTTTTGAGCTGTTACGGTAGCCATAGGTTAATCCTTGGTGACACGATTAGCCTCTTCGAGGCTGGTTAACCCCATTGCAACTTTGCGCAATGCGGAAATACGTAAGTTATTAAAACCTGCTTCTTGAGCGGCACGGGCAATTTGTAAGGAGTTACCGCCTTCCATTATAAGGTTGGCAATTGCCGGAGTGATGCGAACCACTTCATAAACACCCAAGCGACCTTTATACCCGCCATTACATACAGCACAACCAACGGGATGAAATAGCTGGAATTCAGCACGGGGAATCCCAATATCGTCAAAACCTTCTTCGGTTAGAATAGCAGCTGGTATATCCGTAGCCGGCTTTTTACATTGCGAACACAAACGGCGCGCCAAACGTTGAGCAATAATTAAGCTTACGCTGGTGGCAATATTGAAGGCCGGCACACCCATATTCATTAAACGAGTTAAGGTTTCTGGTGCGCTATTGGTGTGGAGTGTCGATAAAACCAAGTGGCCGGTTTGTGCTGCCTTAATGGCAATTTCTGCCGTCTCCAAGTCGCGAATCTCGCCCACCATGATGATATCCGGATCTTGTCGTAAGAAGGAGCGCAAGGCTTCAGCAAAGGTCAGGCCGATTCTAGTGTGCATCTGCACCTGGTTTACGCCTTCAAGATTTATTTCGACTGGATCTTCTGCGGTAGAGATATTGAGTTCGGGGGTGTTGAGAATATTCAATCCAGTATAGAGAGAAACAGTTTTACCGCTACCTGTTGGGCCAGTCACTAAAATCATCCCTTGCGATTGTGCTAAGGCATCCATATAAAGTTTCTTTTGGTAATCCTCGTAGCCTAAGGCATCAATCCCGAGCTTGGCTGCAGCGGGGTCCAAAATACGCAGTACCACTTTTTCGCCAAATAAAGTTGGCAGGGTGTTTACCCGAAAGTCGATAGCGCGTGTTTTAGAAACTTTAAGCTTAATGCGGCCATCTTGTGGCAAGCGGCGCTCAGAAATATCCATCTGCGACATAACTTTTAAGCGTGCCGCCATACGCCCGGCAAGATTGACGGGTGGCCTAGCGACTTCTTGTAAGATTCCATCAGTACGAAATCTCACGCGGTAAGATTTTTCATAAGGTTCAAAGTGGATGTCCGATGCGCCGCCTCTAATCGCATCTAACAACACCTTGTTAATATACTTAACAATAGGAGCTTCATCTGCCTCAGCACCACCATCGTCTGCTTTTGCATTTGGATCAACAGTCTGTATTTCCCCATCCAAATCAGAATCATCAAAGTCGCCCAAGGTGTTACTCAGGTTATCTTGAGAGGTTAAGAATTTATCTATCGCCGTTGCAAGTTTGTCTGCTTCTACTAATATGGCGTCAGTATTTAAGCCTGTATTAAATTTAATTTCATCAAGTGCATGCAAATCTGTAGGGTCTGCTACAGCTAAAAACAGGCGTGTGCCACGCTTCATTATTGGCAAGGCGTGGTGCTTACGGATAAGTTTTTCATCGACTAGCTTGTCGGGAATACTTTCTTTACTTAATGAGTCCAAGTCAAAAAGCGGCGCGCCAAACTCTTCCGACGCTACCCGTGCAATAGTCCGCGCATCCAGCATGGCGTGGGCCACTAGGTGCTGAACGAAAGGCACTTTTTCTTTGGCCGCTTGACTAAGTGCTTTGCGTGCCAGCTCCGGATCCAGCAAGTTGTCTGCCACCAAGCGTCGTGCAAGACCATTTAAATGGGTGGTGCTATTCATTGAGTGTGAGCCTAGGTAAATTCATTTATATAGATATTTGTAGGTAATCTTAAATAAAACCGTAACTGTATACGATAACTCACTGTAATTTCTATTATTGTGCTGCAAATTACAAGTATAGACAGATTAATGTATTTGAGTAGATTTTGCCTAACGGCCGCACTGGTCGTAGTTATGTGCCCCAAAACGTCACTTGTTGCAGAGTTTTGTCAGTACCAATGTTTAAATCGCATAAAAAGTGTGAGGTGGGCTAGGTGTGGGCTTTATTTGTGGGTCGAAGATTTTTGGCGATATGACTCTAAAGGCCATGTCTAGCCCGCGGCATTGCTACCATACTGCTGGCGAACGGACTCTGAATTACCCAAAAAGGCATGCATAATTCCACAAAAGTGAAGGTTGGTATGCTGCTTGCTGTATACATTATGTATGAGATTTTCAAGCAAGCCCTTTAATTAAACCCTCGGAGATTTACCATGAAAAATATAGTGCAAAAAGGTTTTACTTTAATCGAATTGATGATTGTTATTGCAATCATTGGCATTTTGGCAGCAGTGGCATTGCCTGCGTATCAGGATTACACCATTCGTGCAAAAGTAGCTGAAGTGATTTTGGCCGCATCTACTTGCCGTACAAGCATCACTGAAACTGTGCAAAGTACAACCGGTACAACTCTTCCCGGTCCGGGTGCCTGGGGTTGTGAGGCAAGCACACAAACTTCTAAATATGTTGCGTCGGTTGTAACTAATAATGCTGGTGTTATTACAGTGACTTCATCTAATGCTGTTGATCTTAAAACTGCTGCCTCTCAAGCAGTAACTTTAATACCTTATTCGACTGCTACTGCTGCTTTGGTTAATACTGATGCTGGTGCGACCATCTATAAGTGGGTATGTGGTGGTACAGGCACTACTATGAACTTAAAGTTTCTGCCAGGTTCTTGCCGCGGTCAGTAGAAAGTTAACGACGGCTTGTTCGTCGATGACATAAGTTTCAAGTTAAACAACGCCTTGCAATTGCAGGGCGTTGTTGGTTTAGGCCTTAAGTATTGTTCAATCAGTTGAGTAACGACATGCACTCGAATAACTATATTGAGCTTTCCGTTGTGATGCCCTGTTTAAATGAAGAAATAACCATTGGTATTTGTATTGCTAAAGCACTTGCGTGCATAAAACGCATAGGCGTTATTGGTGAAGTTGTCATCGCGGACAATGGCTCAACCGATAACTCTTGCTCTATTGCAAACAAGTTGGGTGCAAGGGTTATTTCAGTATTGGAAAAAGGTTATGGAAGCGCCTTGATTGCGGGGATTAACGCATCCAACGGGCGTTACATTATTATGGGTGATTCTGATGATAGCTATGATTTTTCTGCTTTAGAGATGTTTTTGGTTCGTCTTCGCGAAGGCGATGATTTAGTGATGGGAAATCGTTTTAAGGGAGGGATTAAAAAAGGTGCCATGCCGGCTTTACATCAATACCTTGGTAATCCTGTATTAAGTTTTTTAGGCCGCATATTTTGCCAAATACCCGTTGGTGACTTTCATTGTGGGTTAAGAGGCTTTAACAAGGAAAAAATTCAATCTTTAGGTTTGATTTGCACCGGCATGGAATTTGCCAGCGAACTGGTTGTAAAAGCAGCCAACCGTGGGTTAAAAATCACCGAAATACCGGTTACTTTATCAAAAGATGGTAGGGATCGCGCCCCGCATTTAAGAAGTTTTCGTGATGGTTGGCGGCATTTAAAGTTTTTACTTTTAGCCTCACCCAATTGGCTCTTTTTATATCCCGGGTTAATGCTATTGCTAGTTTCCTTGGTACTATTTACTTTGCTATTAGCAGGTCCTTTGGCAATAGGAGTGCTAATGCTTGATATTCACTCGTTAGTCTACGTATCCACCGCAATTGTAGTTGGTGTGCAAATGATAATTTTTGCAAATTTAGTTTCGCGTATTGCAGAAAGCCAAGGCTTGCAGAAGCCTGCAAAATTTTCTGTCATCATGAGGCGAATATTATCATTTGAAGTTTCAGTGGTATTAGGCTTAATGCTTGTAGGTTTGGGTGTGTTTATTGGCTTTTTCGCAGTATCCGATTGGAGCGTCAATAACTTTGGCGCTATGGATGCGCATCAATTAATGCGCCGAGTAATTCCTTCGTCGTTAGTTATAATGCTAGGGCTGCAAGTTGCGTTAGGCGGCGCGCTTATGGCTGGCTTGGATATGGTGGTAAATTCCGCGCGAGCGTCTCGCTAAGTGTAAATTGAAGGATGTATTATGCTGTTCGGACTAAATTTACATTCCGGTGAAAGGTATATGTGTTTTCTATATGCTTCACTCCATGAGTAACTAATTTTTTATTAGTTACTTTTTATTATCGAGTTGTTTTATGGTGTTATGAGTTGATTTTCTCGTAGCCTAAATGATTCCACTTATTATGCGAACCCTCCTGTGATTAATGACACGATTGCAAAAAAAATATGCTGGTTGGCGCCCGCCTTGATTTTTAGTGTTGTTGCAGTTTTTTTTGGCAAAGATGTAAATTTTGATACTATTAATTACCATGGGTATCTTGCATTTGGGTTGATTGAAGGCAGAATTAATACAGATTTATTTCCTGCAGGCCCCCAAAGCTATCTCAATCCAGTAGGCTATATTCCGTTTTATCTATTAACTCGCTGGTTCGATGATATTGTTGTTTCTATTAGCTTGGCTATTTTACAAAGCAGTTGTATGTATGGCGTCATTTTTTTGGTGAGAGAGCTTATCAGTCGCGAAACTGATACTGCAATCTATTACTTGGCCATCATTCTAAGTTTCTTAACAACAGTTTTTTGGTCGCTGGTCGGTAACAGTTTTATTGATGCCTACGTTGCTGCACTTGTATTGTTTGGATTGGTTTATTTAATTCGCTGGGGTAAAGATGATAAAAAAACACCTAGCGAGATAAATGTAAAAGTTTCAGCATTGTTATTTGGACTCGCCTGTGGGTTAAAATTAACGGCAATGATCTTTGCGGTTACGGCTGGGCTTATTGTTTTTATTTTTTTTGCTCTTTATAGAAAACAGTGGTACCAGTTTACAGTGTTTGTTTCTGTGGGGGTATTTGGATTTCTTTTGGTGGAAGGGTGGTGGGCTTATTTAGTTTATCAACGAACAGGAAATCCTTTTTTTCCATTTTTCAATAATATTTTTGCGTCACCATTTTATCCTTCGGTAGCCATAAGCTACACTCGTTTTGTTCCGGAAAGTTTTATTGATGGGTTGTTGTTTCCATTACGCGCCGTGTTGCCCACACCTTGGCTGTATCAGGAATTAAGATCTCCGGATATTCGCATAATTGCAGCTTGTATCTTGATAATGGTGATTGTAGTTTTTTTAAGACAGAAGCTAAGGGCGTCTGTTGCCGGAACGCTTACAGTTAGTTTTTTTGTTGTTTCTAGTGCGTTATGGCTAATTACATCAGGAAATGGGCGTTACGCGGTACAATTATTTTTAATGGTTGGGGTGCTGGTTGCTTGGTGTCTATTACAAGTATTTAATAAGTCACAGGCAAAAAATATTCTACTTGGCGTTGTCCTTTTACAGTTAATTGGCTTTTATGTTGGTGGTAATTTTAGGTGGAGCGAACAAAATTTTTCAAATGAATGGTTTAGTTACATTGTACCCGAACAGCTCTTAAAGCAGCCGGCGCTCTATTTAATTTTGGATATAAACAGTTACTCATTTTTAGCTAGTAAGGTACATCCAGCATCTATTTTTGCTACTTTGTCAGGTCAGATATCATTACCTCTAAGTGATCCGCTGAAAAACTATTTAACGGATGCTGAAAACAAGGTGTCGGGGAATGTTAGATCCATAACTGAAGCGCTGCTGGAGCCAAAAGGGGCAATACAGGACAATGGATTGCCAATTATTGAAGGATACCAACTGCGTTCACGATTGATGTATGTTATGGATTCACGTTTTTCACGTTTTGGCTATGAACTTGATAAAAAAGATTGCGTATTTATTCCGCGAAATATGGCACAAACAGATGTAAATGCGAAATTGTTATTTTCATGTAGGTTAAAGAAGAATCCTGAGGTGTTGGCAAAGTTTGTTCAAGATGTCAAGCCAATAGATGTGGTGTTTAATTCGATAGAATCTAAATGCCCCGATCTTTTTAGCCCACATATAAGCGTGACGGAAAAGTATGGTGACCTATGGCGGAGAGATTATTCGGGTTCAGAGGCAATGATGTATGTTAGTGCGGGTTCCGTTTGGCTTAGCTATGCAACTAAAATAGGAGTAGTAAATTTGGGGGCATTTTCGGATCTGACGAAAGGAGTTGAAAATGTAAAGTGTGAAAATAATATGGTACGAGTAAGTAACGATCTTATGTGATTAGGTCGAGTTAGTAATGACAAATGTTGCGACTCAAGTTACCTCCGTTGAGCTAAAGAATGGTAAAAAAATGAAGTTAATTGGCAGGAATGAATTTTTTGTAAAAGCTAAAGCTGCGTTAATACATTTCTTGTTAAGCATTTTGATCGCGAGTGTTGCAGCTTATGTTTTTTTTAGTATTTGGTTTCCTTACCCGTATAGTGAGGTTTCTGGCGGGCGCAATCTATTTTGGATAGTGATGGGGGTTGATGTTTGTTGTGGGCCACTATTAACATTTGTATTATTTAGTATTAAAAAATCTCGCAAAGAACTAGTGCTTGATTTGGGGTTGGTGGCAGTCATACAGCTTGTCGCCTTATGCTATGGGATTTATACCGTAATGCTGGCCAGACCGGTATATTTGGTTTTTGAAGTCGATCGGATGCGCGTAATTGCTCTTGCGGATGTATTAGTAGAGGAGCTACCTTTTGCTAAACCAGAATTTAAAACTATTAGTCTTTTTAGTGGCCCCAAGATTATCGCAGCTCAGCTACCCGATGGAAACGACAAAGATTTTATGCGCACATTTGATTTGGCTATGCAGGGAATGGATATATCTTCTCGTCCGCAATACTGGATACCTTATAGCGAAAAAATAGCTGAAATTCTCAAGCGCGCAAAATCTTTAAATGATTTGAAGCTAAAAAATCCTCAAAAAACTTCTTTAATTTCTGTAGCGGCAAAGGAAGCTGGAGTAGCCGAAGCAGAATTGGTTTATCTTCCTATGCAAAGCCGGAACTTTTTCGACTGGGTAGTGTTATTAAAAGAAAAAGATGCAAAAGTTGTTGGTTTTGTGCATGCAGATGGATTTTAGGCAGAGTTGTGAGAGCAATTTTTCTTGTGCTTATATACGCGTCCACGGATTATAAGTCATCGTAAGGGGTTAATAGTCGCAAGCGTCAAAAATCAATAGGTCTCTCTATGCTTGATTATTTTTCAAAAAATCATCCACTAACAAGTTTTAGGACATACTTCTCGTTGCGAGCGAGAAATAAAATGTACGGTATTTTCCTGCGGGAATTAAATCCGGTAGCGGATGACATGGTTCTTGATCTTGGTGTTACACCTGATATAGATTTAAAAGAAAGTAACTTTTTTGAAAGCCTGTACCCACACAAAAAAAATCTATTGGCCGTTAGTATAGAGGATGTAAGTAAATTACAAACTTTATATCCTGAAATTAGATTTCAGAAAATCGCGCCAGGAAAGCTTCCTTTTGCGGATAGTCAGTTCGATATATTATTTTGCTCGGCAGTAATAGAGCACGTTGGGTCTCGGGAGAATCAAGCTGAATTCTTGAAAGAAATTGCTCGGGTTTCTAAAAGGTTTTTTATTACCACTCCAAATCGTTGGCATCCCGTTGAGTTTCACACTCTGCTTCCGTTTTTGCATTGGCTTCCGCAGGGGGTGCATCAGAAATTGTTGAAAATGCTAGGTTATGACTTTTTATCGCGCACTGAAAATCTCAATTTGTTAGATAAAAAAGCACTTCATGAAATAGCTCCGATTAATTTTCGCGTTAAGTTTATACATATAAAATTATTAGGGTTTACTTCAAATCTTATAGTATGTGGGAGTAAGCTTGCTTGAATAGTTCTGGATTTGAACATAAAAAGCTTTATGTTAAATTTCTATTGTCTAGTGCAGTAATAGGCTTGGTCTCTATTTTTATTATAGAGATAGTTCGTATTGTTTTTAATGGTAGTGTTTTTTTTCATGCAGTATTTTCTGGAATTATTTATTTCTGTGGGGTTTTTGCTAGCTACTATTCTCAGAAAAAATGGGTGCATAAAAGTCCATCAATTATGACAGCTTCGAGATTTTTACTTTTCATGGCGGCAAGCTTAATTGTTTCATTTCTTGTGGGGGGAATTTCTAAGCTGACCTACGAGAAAATTTTATTGCTGCCATTTTATGCAATAGCAGCGCCTGCGAGTTTAGTATTGGCTGCGGTATGCACGTCACCAATTTCATATTTTGTAGGGTTTTATATCCTTCGCGATAAAAAATTGCAGTACTAAATTTGTTATTTTAAGTTCGAATGAAATTTTATTTTGAGGGCTGCATTATGAAAATCCTAACTGAAGAAGCAAGCTCAATATTTGTAACTGACCATGTAAAAGCAAAAATAGCGACTGGGATCGATTATGAGTACGGCACATGTACAAACGAATTTAATTTTTTTAAGTGTGAGCCAAGCGCTCTTTTCGTCCTTGATCCACGGCCGTCACATGATTGTATGAGCACAATCTATCCACCTCATTATGAGCCTTATAATTTCCATAAAATGGGGAAGGTTATTAATTTTTTCAGATCATTTGTTCAGAAAAATAAAATAGAACATATAAGACAATATTTATCCAATTCATCCAAAATACTGGATATAGGTTGCGGTAACGGTACACTGCTTTTACTTATACAGAAATACGGTGATCCATCTTGGCAGCTTTACGCTAATGAGCTCAACCAGTCTTGCGTCGATCATTTGAATAATAATAATGTTACGGCTTACAGCTGTGACTATAGTGCCTTAAAATTTGAAGGTGAGATTGATTTTATAATATTGAATCAAGTCATTGAGCATTTCGATAGGCCGGATAAACTACTCAGTTATTGCAATAAATTTTTAAAGCCCGGCGGCCATATTTATATAGAAACACCTAGCACTGAAGGCCTT
Source organism: Gammaproteobacteria bacterium (assembly GCA_043745725.1). Taxonomy (GTDB): domain Bacteria; phylum Pseudomonadota; class Gammaproteobacteria; order Pseudomonadales; family Cellvibrionaceae; genus Cellvibrio. The sequence continues at coordinate 12,008 of JAYTSJ010000205.1, forward strand.
GACGCCAAAATTTTTAAAGGCGGAACCTGGGGTGGGTATCATTTCCCAAGACATTTTTATCTTTTTAGTAACAGCAATCTTGAGTTGCTGTTACAGCAATGCCAATTTCAGGATATAACTTGCTGCTACCTTACGAGCCCGGCTTTTTGGACTCAATCTTTACATCATTTAATGATTAAGATAGGTCTAAAACGAATTTCACGACTTATGCACTTGAAAAACTTGCCATTAACTGCTTTTTTTACGTTGTTTGATCTCTTGATAATTAAAATAGGTGGTAAAACTAGCAACATGCGAATTGTGGCCAAAAAACATGCTGCTTAAGCAGGGGCGCATTGAGTTTCCAAGGTGTTTGGCAAAAAGGTCTTTGACTACTTCTATCGCCTACATTTTTAGAACATGGTTAATAATATTTGCTATGTGGTATTTATGTATTTATCACGGCAATATGTATGTGTATTTGTGCGCTTATGTTGTTATCGGTATTATGCAATATCACTTAAATATTTTGGGTCATGACGGCCTTCACTTTTTACTATCGAAATCAAAGAAAGTTAATGATTGCATTTGCCACATATTCCTGCACGGTCCTCAAGGTGCACCTCTATCGGTACTTAGAAAAAGTCACCTCCAGCATCATCGTCTGTTGGCGACAAAGGAGGATCCGGATGCACACTACTATCTGTTGGATAGCTACAAATCTGGTTTTGATTTTGTAAAAATTATTGCATTATCTTTTTTTGGCGGAGCTGTATTTTCCGTATTGGGAAAGCTTTTTAAAAGTGAATCTAGAAATAAAATAAAAAATAGTTCGGAATCAAAAAATAAATTAATTATTCGTGATTTGTTTTTTATAATAGTCTCTCAGCTATGGATATTCTATATCTTAATTTACTTTTCGGGGTCCCTGCTTTTTTATTTTTTATTTTGGGCGTTGCCGATAGCTACCATAATGTTTGGTTTAAATTTCACCCGTTCAATGTTAGAGCACTCCGACTGTAGTCTTGATGGTAATGCCAATCGAGGCCATTCATTTATATCGAATTTTTTTGAGCGTTTTATATTGTCTCCATTTAATATGAACTTCCACGCCGAGCATCACCTGTGGCCTGCGATACCGTTCAAAAACCTACCAGAAGCTCGACGAAAATTACTTGAGGAAAGCTTATTTTTTGAATCGTCCATATTGAACTCATCTTACTCTGCAAAAGTAAGATCAATTTTTCGCTATCTTAGAGCTCGTTAAATCGCTCGTTTAGTCGTTCTGACACATTCATTGTCCGACCATATTCCAATGTCAAATTATCCCTATCACGGTAACTTTCCATTCACTCATCATCCAGCCCCAATTTTTGCAATCGATAACGCAGTGATCTAAATGTAATTCCTAATTTTTTTGCTGCCAATGTTTTATTCCAGCGCACTTGTTCCAGTGTGTGACATAAAATTTCTTTTTCTACATCTAATAAATAATCATCGAGTGATGGATATTCAGCGCAGCGAGCGGGGTAATCAGTGCGGTTATTTTTGTCGGTATTGATTGCGGCGTTTTTTTTCTGCGCTGAAAATTCCGGGTGGCGGATTGCGTCAAAAGTATTTTTTTCTGCTGCATGTAGTTGTAAATCATCGGAATCAATTACTGCATTTTCGCAGAGGGTGAACGCTCGCTCCAAAATATTTTCGAGCTCGCGTACATTGCCGGGGAATGGATAATTGTTCAACGCAACTAAGGCAGTATTTGATAGCATTGGGGTGGGGAGTTGAATTTCGCGGGCGATTTTCTCAAGAAAATAATTGGCAAGTAACGGAATATCTTCATGGCGTTGGCGCAGTGGAGGAACGTTCAGTTGAATGACATTTAAACGATAAAATAAATCCTGGCGAAAACGATTTTCTTTCACTTCTGTTTCAAGAGATTTGTGGGTGGCGCAGAGTATGCGTACATCGGTTAGTAACTCTTCAGCAGCACCCACAGGGCGAACAGATTTTTCTTGAATTGCACGTAATAATTTTACTTGCATGTCCAAGGGTAAATCTGCGACTTCGTCAAAAAATAAAGTGCCGCCTTCTGCTGCTTGAAATAACCCTGCTTTGTCTTGATGCGCGCCAGTAAAGCTGCCCTTTTTGTGGCCGAAGAATTCGCTTTCCATTAACTCGCGTGGAATGGCGCCGCAGTTTACGGCAATAAATGGTTTGCCTGCACGCGGGCCAAGTTCATGAATAGAGCGCGCTACTAATTCTTTGCCAGAGCCAGACTCACCGCTAATATAAATTGGCGCTTGTGAGCGAGCTAGTTTTTGAATACTGCGAGTTAAATCTTGAATAGCTTTTGATTGGCCGATAATTAAACTTTCAGCAGGTAGTTTTTCGGTGGTGGGTAATTGGCTGGATTGAATGGCAGTGTTGACGAGTTTGCGTAACACCGTTAAATCTACTGGTTTGGAAATAAAATCAAATGCACCTGCTTTCATGGATTCAATGGCTGCGTCAACGCTACCGTGTGCGGTAATAACGGCAACGGGCAACCGTGGAAATTGTTGTTGAATAAATTCAACTAAACTAAGGCCATTACCATCCGGTAAATGCATGTCGGTGAGACACAAAGCGTAAGTGTTCTGTTGTAATAATTGTTTTGCCCGTGCGATGTTTTCTGCGCAATCAGTTGTGAGTTGCATCCGCCCCAAGGTAATTTCAAGCAATTCACGAATATCGGGTTCATCATCAATGATTAATACGCGTTTGTTGGTCATACGAATTACCCGGCGTTCATGATTGGTTTGTATTGCACTAAAACCCAAGGCTTGATTACGACGGCCCAAAGTAAAGTGTTTTGCTCATACCATTGCTGTGCTTGTGTATCTTTTACAACATCCACTAAACCTGCATCCATCCATAATTTAATTTGCGTGGCGTTATCCTGCGCGATTTGAGTCGCCACCTCGGTTAAGTCGAGCTCAGCGTGTACGGAAATCGCATGACCGCCTGCGAAAAAACGCTGCAATTCATTCCAGTGAATTTGTGCGGTTTCCTGGTTGAGTTTATGGTTAAGGTGTTGCGGCTCGAGATTGGAGTTAGTCATATTACATTGAGTTTTCAAATAGGCGAGTTGGTCAGTTGTGAAAAAAAATCTGAAGAATAGCTATTCAACACGTAAACGGGATGGATGTGAAGATCTTTTTTGTAAATAGGGAATTTTTG
>JAYTSJ010000206.1:0-24232 GCA_043745725.1 Gammaproteobacteria bacterium
TTTTTCTTCATAATTATTTTTTCCATAGTTATTTTTTTCGCAGCTATTTTTTTCATAACTATCTTTTTCATAGCTATTTTCATAAGTATCGAGCAATGAGCCGGCAATAAAGCGAAGCTCACCACCTGCAAATGGCTGCACTACGTGCTCACGTAAATTACGTATTATCATGCGATTAAATTCTGGCAAGGTAAACGCATCGGTCAGCAAACCAGCAACACGTTTCTGACGTAACCTCGCAAGCGCAAGATGCTGGGACGCGGTGCCCGCCAAATGATCCGCCACAAAACCCATTGGCAAAAAATAATGTTCTATAATTTCTCGCCGATGAATTTCAATTTCCAGCAAAATAAAAAGATCAGCTGGCGCACCCAATGGAATTGCGTGAGCCAGTGTTACATCGCCGATAGGTTCACCCGGATAAGTAACCCACGGGCATTGCAGCAAATAAGCGGGAAGAAATTGTTGTTCAAGTGCGGTGCGCATTGGTGCCTGCAAAAAATCCGTTACGCCGTTCCTAATAATAAGTGTTGTTAGCTCTGGCATGCGCTCGATAGGTGGCACATGCCAGCTGGGCATGTGCGCGTCTTCGGCCAATAGAAACCAATAAAAACCGTAAGGCGGTAAGGTCAATAAATAATTCAATTTAGTGATAGGAGGGAAAGAAGTGCCACCAATCATTTCCACAGGAATCTTGCCAGCATAATTTGAAAGATCAAGTTCACCGGCCTGCGCTGCGCGCGACATATTGGCTACGCACAAAATAATTTCGCTAACACCCTCAGGGCTCGTGTATTCACGCAGATAAGCCAAAATGCGCCGATTAGCCGGCGTTAACATTTTTATATTGCCGCGACCGAAAGCTTTTTGTTGTTTGCGCACCGCTAACATTCGCCGCGTCCAGTTTAATAATGAATGCGTGTCCCGTGCTTGCACTTCAACATTTACAGATTGAAAACCATATAGCGGATCCATGATCGCCGGTGCGATTAAGCTGGCGGGGTCGGCGCGTGAGAAGCCGCCGTTGCGATCATCTGACCATTGCATGGGAGTTCGCACTCCGTGGCGATCACCTAAAAAAATATTATCGCCCATGCCAATTTCGTCGCCATAGTAAAGCGTTGGGGTGCCGGGCATTGAGAGCAATAAACTGTTTAATAGTTCGATGCGACGACGATCTCGCTCGACTAGCGGTGCAAGGCGGCGGCGAATACCGAGATTAATTCGTGCACGCTTGTCTGCCGCATAATGATCCCAAAGATAATCGCGTTCCTGATCCGTTACCATTTCCAATGTCAGCTCATCGTGATTGCGCAAAAAAATTGCCCATTGGCAATGCTGGGGAATTTCCGGCATCTGGCGCAGGATATCGACAATAGGAAAACGATCTTCCTGAGCAATCGCCATATACATGCGTGGCATTAACGGAAAATGAAATGCCATATGGCATTCATCGCCGTTGCCGAAATATTGTTGAATGTCTTCAGGCCACAAGTTTGCCTCGGCCAAGAGCATGCGGTCTGGATAATGTGTGTCGAGTTCAGCGCGAATTTTTTTCAATACTGCATGAGTTTCTGGCAAATTTTCGTTGCTGGTTCCTTCGCGTTCTACAAGGTAAGGAATAGCATCAAGGCGCAACCCGTCGACACCAATATCAAACCAGAAACGCATGATGCTCAGAACTTCTTTCAGCACGTCGGGATTATCAAAATTTAAATCTGGTTGATTGCTGTAAAACCTATGCCAAAAATATTGTCCGGCGACTGGATCCCAAGTCCAGTTAGAGTTTTCGGTGTCAGAAAAAATAATCCGTGTTCCTTCATATTTTTGATTGGTATCGGACCACACGTAAAAATTTCTAGCCTTTGAGCCCTTCTTTGCATGTCGGGATTTTTGGAACCACTGATGTTGATCTGAGGTGTGGTTAATAACCATCTCGGTGATGACACGCAGCCCGCGTTTGTGGGCCTCGGAAATAAAACGGCGGGCATCCGCCATGGTGCCATACGCAGGATGAATATCGCGATATTCAGCAATGTCATAACCATCATCGCGCATTGGCGAAGGATAAAAAGGCAGCAACCAAATAGCATTTACGCCCAGTTCCGCAATGTAATCAAGCTTGGTAATTAAGCCTGCGAAGTCGCCGACGCCATCGTTATTGGCATCAAAAAAACATTTTACATGCACCTGATAAATCACCGCATCCTTGTACCAGGTTGGATTGTTTAGGAAAGCGTCATTGCTATTTTTTTGAGTCATACACTTACCATTTTCCCTTCGAATTAATTAGCCACTCGTAGTGGCGAAAATAAGTTTATGTTTAACGCAAATAACTATTAAAGACTGTACGCTAATCCACATAAGATTAGAAAATTGTTCGTGCTACTAAAATTCTTGGTTTGGTGGTTTCGGCTTAGCCAAATTGTGTTAATTATTTTTCAGATTGGTTAGCTAACACACCGAAAACCACATTGTTGTTATTCAATCTTACGTCAAGGTTGTTGCATATAGCGCGCCGATAATTTGGCTTCTAATTCTAATGAAGTCATTCGTATCCAAATAATGAGGTATTAAAAATGAAGACTACTAAAATTTTATTAGCCGGTGCATTTATTTTAAGTTTCGGTGGCGCCTGTAGCACTGCAATGGCGTTGGATAAAGTAGACGCAGATGATTTTGTTAAAGACGCTTCAGCTGCTGGTATTGCTGAAATTGAGACGGGTAAGCTAGCGTTGCAAAAATCTGCTGCAGCTGATGTGAAAGCCTATGCTCAACAAATTATTGATGATCATAGAGCCGCAAACAAAACGTTAGCGGGTATTGCGCAGCAAAAAAAACTTAAGGTTTCTACTGATGCCGAACTAATGAGCAAAGCAAAAACATCCATGTTGAAACAACGTAAGGGCCAGTCTTTTAATGAAGCTTTTGCAGAAAATCAAATCACCGCTCATGAAAAAGCGATTGAATTATTTAATGAAGCTGTAGTATCAGATGATGTTGAATTAGCCGCTTTCGCAAAAGAAACATTGCCTAAGCTAGAGCATCATTTAAAAATGGCACAAGAATTAGCTAAAACCTATGAGAAAAAATAGGAACAAGAAAATATAGTAAAAAGAAGAGAAAGAAAAAAAGAAAGCCATAAAAAATGCATGCAGGCTGTTTCTTCTTGCATGCATTTTTTAATTACGCATTACCTTTATAATGTTGGAGATACAGTTATGTCTCAGGGCAGCAAAGCAAAATATTCTGAAAAACAGAAACGAACGGCAGAGCATATAGAGTCCAGCTATGAACAAAAAGATGTGCCAGAAAAAACGGCCGCTGCCATTGCTTGGGCCACGGTTAGCAAACAATCTGGTGGCGGCGAAGGTTCAAGTTCGGGTAAAAATACACCGGTGGAAGAAAAAGTAGCTGCGCGTAAAGATTCATTTCAGCATGCGATAACTACCAAGCGTGAAAAAGCCAAGCCTAATACATTTGAATCTCAGACTAGAGTGGATTTATTGGCTGCCGCACGCATCAGGAAAATTAGTGGTCGCTCCACTATGAATAAACAGGAACTTATTCTTGCGTTGCAAAAGTATTAGCGTCGAAAAACTGCAGCATTGATAGACAGTAGTTTTTATTTCGTTGAATAGTTCAATGCAGGAATTTTTAGCTATGATTATTAATTGGGCGGAATATCTTCCCGAGCTTAAATTATTGGTGGGTGCGGCTGTAGCCGTTTTTTTACTTGCTATAACGGCACCTTGGCTAACCAGATTATTGATGCATCTGGCTAGCCCCTTTTCATTTGCACGCGATTTACTTGAACGTACAAAATCACCTTTTCGTTTACTGATTCCATTAGTGGGTTTGCAAATTATATTGAGTTCTGCGTCTGATAAATTTCTCTTTATCGATGCGGCGCGTCATTTCTCCACGCTCACTATTATCGCAGCAACTACATGGCTTGGCGTGAAAATCGTGCAAGCAGGGCAAGATGTTATCTTACAACGTCACCCTACCAATGTGAGTGACAATCTTGCCGCGCGACGTATTCAAACCCAAACCAGAGTATTAGTGCAGACGCTCAGTTTTTTTGTCATTTTATTTGGTATTTCTTCGATGCTAATGACATTCCCGAATGCCCGTCAATTTGGTACAAGCCTCCTTGCTTCAGCGGGCGTGGCGGGCTTGGCTGTAGGCTTTGCCGCTAAACCGGTACTCGGCAATCTCATTGCAGGTTTGCAGTTAGCAATTACCCAACCGATTAGTTTGGATGATGTTGTTATAGTCGAAAATGAATGGGGTCGCATTGAAGAAATCACCGGCACCTACGTTGTTATTCGCATCTGGGATGACCGTCGTTTAATAGTGCCATTGCAATATTTTATCGAACACCCTTTTCAAAATTGGACGCGCAAAACATCCAATCTAATTGGCTCGTTATTTTTATGGGTGGATTACTCCATGCCCCTGGAACCGTTGCGTCAAGAGCTGGATAATTTGTGCAAGCTGTCGCCTAATTTGTGGGATGGCAAAGTGTGTGTGTTGCAAGTTACTGAGGCTACTGAACGAGCCATACAATTGCGCATTTTGGTTAGCAGCAATGACTCCTCAAGCAATTGGGATTTGCGGTGTTTTATTCGCGAAAAACTTATTAATTTTATTAGTTTGAAACATCCGGAATGCCTGCCACAAGTACGTGCAAATTTACATGAAGAAACGCCCAAGGCACCGACAGCGGAGCAACAAATTCATGCGCCGGAACATCAGCCACCGGTTTAATATTGACGTAAATTGGAGCCGCCGATAATGTCACTCCCCAACGAGCAACATGGTGCTTTCCCGAATAAAGATGGCACCACTCATTTTGCGCTTTGGGCGCCTGACGCTAATAAAGTTACGGTGATTTTAAATAATAAAAATCGCTATGACTTGCAAGCTGGTATCGATGGTTGGTTTACGGCCACAATTGACTGCGTAGCAGATACAACTTACCGCTATCTCATCAATGACACGTTACGAGTGCCCGATCCGGCATCGCGCGCGCAAGTGGCAGATGTGTGTAGCGAAAGTATTGTTGTTGATCAGTCTTATCCCTGGAAAACGATAACCTGGCAAGGTCGCCCCTGGCATGAAGCTATTATTTATGAACTTCATGTGGGGTTGTTCGGTGGTTTTGCCAAAGTTGAGGCATACCTTCCGAATCTGGTGGAGCTCGGCATAACTGCTGTTGAGCTAATGCCTATCAATGAATTTCCCGGTAGTCGTAACTGGGGTTACGACGGGGTTTTACTATTTGCTCCCGAGTCATCTTATGGCACACCTGAAGAATTAAAAAGTTTGATAGATACAGCTCATCATTTGGGTTTGATGGTATTTGTGGATGTGGTGTACAACCATTTCGGTCCCGCTGGTAATTATTTGGAACAATATGCCAAACGTTTTTTCCGCAACGACATCCAAACACCTTGGGGAGCGGCGATTGATTTTCGGTGCCAGCAAGTGCGTGATTTTTTCGCAGAAAATGCGCTGATGTGGATACTCGATTATCGTATCGATGGTTTGCGTGTGGATGCGGCTCACGCGATTAGCGAAAAAGATTTTTTAGTGGAACTCGCCGCACGAGTTCGCAATGCAGTGTTGCCCAGCAGGCATATTCACTTAATTCTGGAAAATGAAGACAATAGCGCGAGCTTGTTGAGTAAAGGGTTTGATGCACAGTGGAATGATGATGCTCATAATATATTTCATCACCTGCTCACCAATGAACAAGAAAGTTATTATGCAAATTTTTCTGAATCGCCCACGGCAAAACTTGCGCGCTGTTTAAGTGACGGATTTATTTATCAAGGTGAAAATAATGTTAAAGGGCGCCCTCGTGGCGAGCCTAGCGCGCATTTACCACCCACTGCTTTTGTATTTTTTTTGCAAAACCATGATCAAATTGGCAATCGCGCTTTTGGTGAGCGACTGGCGTTGTTAGCCGATGCTGAGGCGCTTAAAACAGCTGTTGCGATAATGCTACTTTCACCCATGATCCCGCTGCTATTTATGGGTGAAGAGTGGGGTTCTCGCCAACCATTTCTTTTTTTTACTGACTATGAAAAGGAATTGGCTGAAGCAGTCTGCCTTGGCAGGCGCGATGGCTTTGCCGAGTTCTCAATGTTTGCGAATGCTGCAGCTCGCGAGCAAATTCCCGATCCAAATGCAGACAGTACGTTTATACATTCAACTCTCGATCTATCCACTCATAGCTCGCCCGAACATCAGGATTGGTGGAGTTTTTATCAACAATTATTGCTATTGCGCCGTGCAGAACTGTTGCCGCGATTAGTCGGTACTTATTCAAAAGGTGTAACCATACTTGCCGATCGCGCTATTACTGCCGCGTGGCAAATGGGTGATGGTTGTTTATTAAATATTTATTTGAATCTTTCTGGTATTGAAGTACCAGTACAAACATCTTGGGACAACAAAAGAATGTTGTTTAGTTATGGCGTTCCTAAATCAGCATATCAACAAGGAGTATTGCCGCCACAAAGTATTTTCATCACTCTGCAAGAAAGCACTGATATAGAAAGCATGGAAATAGAAAGCACGAATATCGAAAGTACGGATATAGAAAGTACGGATATAGAAAGTACGGATATAGAAAGCACGGAAATAGAAAATACGGAAATAGAAAACATATAGATCATTCATAACGTTGCTTGAGCTTACTCCCCACTGTTCGCTAACCCACAGACATACGCACTGGATATTTGAGACAAAGGAGATCTTTGATTAGCCTTAATGTGAGCAAATCGCTATGCCTGCAGTCTGTGCCACAGTGCGTTTGCAATTCCATCGAGATTTTACGCTTGATGCGGCTGTACCACTGGTCGATTATTTTAGTCGACTTGGTATCAGCCATATTTATGCTTCGCCAATCCTCAAGGCGCGGGCAGGTTCAATGCATGGTTATGATGTGGTCGACCCGAATTGCATTAACCCTGAATTAGGCGGCGAACCAGCGCTCGAACGGCTGGTTGCCGAGCTAAGAAAACATCGCATGGGTTTGATTGTGGATGTGGTTTCCAACCATATGGCGGTGGGCGGCAATGACAATCCCTGGTGGCAGGATGTTTTAACTTGGGGTTTAAAGAGCCCCTATGCACAATTCTTTGATATCCAATGGAACTCCCCTGATCCACTGTTAAAAGGCCAGTTATTGTTGCCTTTTTTACGCGGCGATTATGGTGACGTACTTGCCGCCGGTGAAATCACGCTGCATTTTGATCGTGATCTTGGCGTGTTTTATACCCAACATGGGGATCACCATTTCCCGCTGTCTCCGCCCAGCTATGCGCATATTCTTCGGAATAGCGAAAATGATTCTTTGTTCGCCTTGGTGCGGCCGTTCGAGGCGCTGGAAAGAGACCAAAATGGCTGGAATCTAGCGAAGGATTTGCATCAACAATTGAGCCGTGCCGCTCAAGATCCATCTGTCTCAGCAGCTATCGCCAAAGCCATCAGTTTTTATGACGTAATGCTAAACGAACAAACCTGCCATAAAGCTTACCGCCACAAAAAAGCCGATAAAAATATCCATGCCGGTGACCTACATCCTGATTGGCAAACCAATGAACAATTGCAGTGTTTGCATGAGCTGTTAGAGCTCCAGCATTTTCGACTGGCCAGCTGGCGCACCGCGGCAGATGACATTAATTGGCGACGCTTTTTTGATGTCAACGAACTCGGTGGTTTGCGTGTAGAGCGCCCCGAAGTGTTTGCAGCCACTCATGCCAAAATCTTTTCGCTGGTGGAAAAAGGTTTGCTTGATGGGCTGCGCATTGACCATGTCGATGGCTTGGCTAACCCCCGCGGTTACTGCCGCAAACTGCGTCGTTATGTCAACAAACTAATTGCTCAACGCCCGCCTGAATTAGCAAAGAATTCCTTTCCTATCTACGTGGAAAAAATATTGGCTGCTGGCGAACAATTGCCTGCAGATTGGCAGGTGGATGGCACTACCGGCTACGAATTTATGAACCAAATTTCTCTGCTGCAGCATGATCCGCGCGGTGAACTTCCACTAGTCAATTTATGGAGCACCACCACCGGCCGCATAGGAGACTTTACCGACGAAGCTAAAGAAGCCCGGCGATTAGTGCTGTCAGGCAGCTTGGCAGGTGATGTGGAAATGGTTGCTCAAGGGTTGTTATTGATCGCTCGCACTGATATTGCGACCCGCGATCTCACGCTCGGTGCAATTCGCCGTGCGCTAATCGAGCTGGTAGTCAATTTTCCCGTTTACCGCACCTATGCCAGTGCCTGCGGCCGCTCTCAACAAGACCAGATATTTTTTGCTGAAGCCCTCGCGGGAGCGCGAGTAACCCTATCGGAAACTGACTGGCCATTACTGGAATACCTTGACCGTTGGCTGGGCGGCCAGGCACTCCACAAACTGCCGCCCGGGCCTACGCGTAAATTGCGGCGAAAAGTGCTGGCGCGTTTTCAGCAACTGACATCACCCGCCGCTGCAAAAGCGGTTGAAGATACGGCCTGTTACCGTTCGGCAGTGCTGCTATCACGTAATGATGTTGGTTTTGATCCACAACATTTCAGCGCACCGCCGGCACAGTTTCATCAGCAAGCAGTAGAGCGCAGTACACGTTTTCCCAATAATTTACTTGCCACGGCTACCCATGATCACAAACGCGGTGAAGATAGCCGCGCACGTCTGGCAGTCATCAGCGAGCGTTCCGCGTGGTGGGCAGAAAAAATTCAACATTGGAGAGCGCAGGCCACACCACTGCGAATCGAGTTAAACGATGGCATTGCGCCTTCTGCAGAAGACGAGTTAATGCTCTATCAAACCCTGGTTGGCAGTTGGCCTTTAACTCTTGCACCGGAAGATGAACCGGGCATAGCTAGCTATCTTGAACGCCTGCTGTGCTGGCAAAAAAAAGCTGCACGTGAAGCAAAATTGCGCACTAGCTGGAGTGCGCCTAATACAGATTACGAAGCGGCTAACGCGGGGTTTTTAATTCGCTTGCTCACTGCTAATGACACTAAAGAATTGTGCCAGGATATAGCTGCAGCTGCGCAATCCCTTGCGCCTGCGGGTGCATTAAACAGCCTCAGTCAATGCCTGTTGCGAATGACTGTGCCAGGAGTTCCGGATTTATACCAAGGCGCAGAATTTTGGGATTTCAGTCTTGTAGACCCCGATAATCGCCAGCCCGTAGATTTTGCTACTCGGGTTACGGCGCTAGCCAATACAACCAATACCTGCGAGCTAATTACGCAATGGCGGGATGGCCACATCAAACAATGGTTAATTGCCCAAACCCTCTTCGCCCGCAACACCCATATTGAGCTGTTCCACCATGGCGATTATCAACCACTTATTGTTGAAGGGGAGCAGGCTGAATGCGTAGTTGCGTTTGCGCGTAAATATCGTAGTGAACACATGATTGTAATAGCCCCGCGTCTGGCTGCGAGCCTGCTAACAGATAGTAAGATCCCCCATATCTCGCCCGCCGCGTGGGGTGATACGCAAGTTGTACTGCCCTCCATTTTAAGAAATAGCCGTTTTGAGAGCCCTTTTAATGCCTCATATTTTGAATTGGCGGATAGCCGCCTTTTACTCCGGGAGGCTTTAACCGAGCTCCCAGTTAACGTTCTTTTTGCTACATCTTTTGTCTAAGGAGACATTACCATGAACACTCATGATCAACGTGTGCACGAATTTGCTTACCAAATTTGGGAATCTGAAGGGAAACCTGAAGGCCATCATCACCGGCATTGGGAAATGGCTTGCAAGCTAGCCGAGGTTTGGGTTGCTAGCAGTGCTTCACAACCATCGCCATTAACGTCGACGCCGACGTCGATGCAAAACACCCCAAGCGAACCCGTGAATGCAACTCAAGCTAATCGCCTTATCCAATCTTCGCCAGCTGTCCAGCCAGCAAAATCACTGATAGACACTGGCGTAATAGCAACAGAAACAGAAAACACAAAATCCCCAAAAAAACCAAAGCCAAAAAAGGCTAAGGCCACCGAAAACGAATCAGTCTAGCGAAAGCTGAAGAGGAAGCACCTATGAATGCACAACAAAAGGCGCAGGATATTGTTCAATGCTCGCGTATATGTGAAGGGCATCCCTTTCCACTAGGGGCAACCTGGGATGGAAAAGGGGTTAATTTCGCTTTATTTTCAGCACACGCTACCAAAGTCGAACTCTGCCTGTTCGATAGTGAAGGCAAAACTGAACTTGAGCGAATTGAGCTGCCGGAATATACCGACGAAATCTGGCATGGTTTCCTACCTGATCTTCAACCTGGCCAGGTTTACGGCTATCGCGTATATGGGCCTTACGAGCCTGAAGCTGGCCATCGCTTTAACCATAACAAACTATTGATTGATCCCTACGCCAAGCAATTGGTGGGTGAATTAATTTGGTCAGAAAGTCTATTTGGTTACACCATAGGCTCGCTGGATGGTGATCTCAGTTTTGATGAGCGTGATAGTGCGGCCTTTGTACCTAAAGCCAAAGTGATTGACCCGGCCTTTGACTGGAATGGTAAACAAGCGAAGCGAATTGCGGCAGATAACACCATTATTTACGAAACCCATGTGCGTGGTATCAGCATGCGCCATCCATCGGTACCGGAGAACTTGCGCGGAACCTTTGCCGGCTTAACTAATCCAGATTTATTGCAGCACATCAGCAAGCTGGGTGTAACCAGCATTGAGTTATTGCCCGTTCACGCGTTTGTGCATGACAACCACTTGCTGGAGCAAGGTTTGCGCAACTATTGGGGGTATAACAGCATCGCCTTTTTAGCGCCCCACGCGGAATATCTTGCCAGTGGCCAGCTGCGCGAATTCAAAGAAATGGCCGTAGCCTTACATGACGCCGGGCTCGAGCTAATTCTGGATGTGGTTTACAACCATACCGCCGAAGGTAATGAACTAGGCCCCACCATCTCCATGCGTGGCATAGACAACGCGACCTACTATCGATTAATGCCGGATAACAAACGTTATTACATCAATGATTCGGGAACCGGCAACACGCTGGATCTCGGTCATCCTTGTGTCCTGCGTTTAGTGACGGATTCATTGCGCTATTGGACCAGTGAAATGGGGGTGGACGGTTTTCGCTTTGATCTGGGAACTATACTCGCGCGTGAAAAAACTGGTTTTAATGAGCGCCATGGCTTCCATCTAGCCTGTCGGCAGGATCCAACCTTAAGCCAGCTAAAACTCATTGCTGAACCTTGGGATTGTGGCCCAGGCGGCTATCAGGTAGGTGCTTTTCCGCCGGGCTGGTTCGAATGGAATGATCGCTTTCGCGATACTGTGCGTGCCTTTTGGCGTGGCGATCAAGGCAAGCTCCCCGAGCTCGCCAGCCGTCTTACTGGATCGGGTGATTTGTTTAATTGGGGCGGTCGCAGGCCGTTTGCCTCGGTTAACTTTATCACCGCCCATGATGGTTTTACGTTGCGCGATTTAGTCAGTCATAACGATAAGCACAACGAAGCCAATGGTGATGAAAATCGCGATGGTACGGACAACAATTTGTCATCCAATTACGGTGCTGAAGGCCCTACTGATGACCCGCAAATTACCGCGGTGCGCTTGCGCCAAATGCGTAATCTTTTGAGCACTCTACTCCTTGCACAGGGCACGCCCATGCTGGTTGCGGGCGATGAATTTGGCAACAGCCAACAAGGCAATAATAATGTGTATTGTCAGGACAACGAGCTTGGGTGGTTGGATTGGAATCTGAATGATGAAGCAAAAGGTTTACTTGAATTCACCCGGCGGCTTATTAGCCTGCGCCATACCTATCCTATTCTTCACCGCGGGCGTTTTTTAGTGGGCGTTTACAACGAAGAATTGGGAGTGAAAGATGTTACTTGGCTTACACCTTCTGGAGCGGAAATGACCAGTGAGTTATGGGAAAGTACTGATGTATCCTGTCTGGGTATGATAATGGACGGCCGCGCGCAGCCCACCGGAATTCATCGCTGTGGTAACGACGCAACTTTGCTGCTCATTCTCAATGCACATCAGGGTGCGGTAAATTTTACCTTGCCAGAAGTTTCACAAGGCATCGGCTGGCTTCGCTTGCTTGACACCAACTGCCCGGAACAAGACACTAGTGATGCTTATCAATTCGCACAGGAATTTATTGCAACTGGGCGCTCGCTAATATTATTTGAATTGCAGAAAAAAAATGCGGCGAAGGTTGCACAATGAATATCCATAGAGGTGCGCTATCCAATTCTGACAAACCTATTATTTTTGCAAAAAAAATGCAGACAGAAAACAACGTAGAAATTATGCAGCCTCATAATAAAATTCGCATACTAACCTTAAATATGCATAAAGGTTTTACCGCGTTGAATCGGCGTTTTATTTTGCCAGAGTTGCGCGAAGCAGTACGCACTTTGTCTACCGATATTGTTTTTCTGCAAGAAGTTCACGGCACCCAACACGAGCATGCAGCGCGTTTTTCCAACTGGCCATCCACATCGCAATATGAATTTTTGGCTGACAGTATGTGGCCAGAATATTCATACGGGCGCAATGCTATTTATCCTCACGGTGATCACGGCAATGCATTGCTGTCTAAATTTCCCATTATTCGCTACCAAAATCTTAATGTATCGATTGGCAGAATTGAACAGCGTGGCTTACTTCACTCGGTGCTGAGAGTGCCTACCGGAGTGCCAGGTGATCATAAAGAAGTGCACGCGATTTGTGTGCACTTAGGCTTGCGCGAAAACCATCGGCGGCGGCAATTGGAACAGTTATGTCAGCTAGTAGATGCCTTACCTGCAACTGAAACTATTATTATTGCCGGCGATTTTAATGATTGGCGCAAACGCGCTGATGCGGTGCTGGCTGGCTCTGGTTTTAAAGAAGCCTTTGTAAATGAATTTGGTACATCTGCAAAAAGTTTTCCAGCGCGTTTTCCATTATTTTGTTTGGATCGAGTTTACGTGCGCAACGCTACTACTCACAATCCAGAGGTTCTCCAACGCCAACCATGGTCGCATTTGTCTGATCATGCGCCTTTATCCGTGGAGATTCATTTATGAACGATTCCTGGTGCGATAATAACGATGTAAAACTTTTGATTAACGGCGAAGAATTTTTCCCCCGCGTTTTCGAATGTATTCGCAAAGCAAGCAAGGAAATTTTGTTAGAAACTTTTATCCTGGCGGAAGATAAAGTCGGTAAGGCGTTACAGCTAACACTCATCATGGCTGCGAGGCGTGGCGTACGTGTCGAAGTTACAGTTGACGGTTATGGTACTTCCCAGTTGAGTAAAAAATTCGTTGACGATCTGATTAATGCAGGTATAAAACTTCATATATTTGATCCGCAACACACCTTTGGTGGCATACGCCTTAATCTATTTCGCCGCCTGCATCGTAAATTGGTGGTGATAGATGGTGAGTTGGCATTTGTGGGCGGGATTAATTTTTCTGCCGATCATCTTGCGGATTTTGGGCCACAAGCAAAGCAAGATTATGCTGTTGAATTACGCGGCCCAATCGTGGCAGATATTCGTGACGCTTGCCTGCAATTATTAATCAGTGCAGCTAGTAAAAAATATTCCATTGAATATAAAAAATATGCAAAATCACCATCCCAACCGGCTTGCGGTAAAATTCGGATGTTGCTTGCCATACGCGATAATCAACGGCACTCAAAAGATATTCAACGCCAGTATTTACTCGCTATTAGATTGGCCAAACAAAGAATCGTTATTGCCAACGCCTATTTTTTCCCTTGTTTTAAATTGTTGCGTGAATTGCGTCGTGCTGCACAGCGCGGCGTAAAAGTCACTTTGATTTTACAAGGGCAACCGGATATGCCATGGGTTAGTGCGCTAACACGTTTGCTTTACAGTTATTTATTGCGCGCAGGCGTCACAATTTATGAATATTGCCAGCGGCCATTGCACGGAAAAGTTGCATTAGTAGATGACGAATGGGCAACTGTAGGCTCAAGCAATCTTGATCCGCTGAGCTTGTCTTTAAATCTTGAAGCAAATGTTATGATTTTAGATGCGAAATTTAATCGAATGCTTTATGGTCATTTTCAGGAGCTATCAAAGGCTCATTGCACGCCCATTAACACACAGGTAGCAACACGTGGTTACTGGTGGAAAACGCCGTTAATTTTTCTTAGCTTTCACTTCTTACGCAGCTTTCCCGCTACCTTGGGATGGTTGCCAGCACATAGCCCAGTAATAAAATTGATTAAATCGAGTAAACCTTTGCAAGACACAAAATTAACAAATACTAATCTTGCGATCCATGAAAAAAAAAGTAAAAATATTTCCAAAAATTCATACTATGAAAAGGAAAGCAGCTAATGACTACATCGGAATCCACTATTAAGGCACACCCTGTAGCAAGGCCTGCCACACCCTCTCCTGGGCGAGGTCGAAAATGGTTGTGGGGAAAACGCATATTAATGGCTGGTTTTTTTATAGTAGTATTTTTTCTGCTCCTTATGATATTTAAAAAAATAGATTGGGTGGAAGTAAAGTCGGCGTTACAAGCCTATAAACTCAGTACCTTAAGCATTGCTTTCCTGGTTGCAACAAGTAGTTTTCTGGTGCTTTGTTGTTACGATTTGCTTGCGCGAAAATATACACGACACACGTTACCTGCACGTCAAATTTTACCTTTAGCCTTTGTCTGCAGCGTTTTCAATCTTAACTTGTCATGGGTGGGCGGATTCTCATCGCGCTATCGGCTTTATTCTCGTTTGGGGTTGAATACAGCCACAATAACCCGGATTATAAGTTTTAATCTGGTTACCAATTGGCTTGGTTACTTTATTGTTGCAGGAACCATTTTTTCCCTGGGGTTTTTAGACTTACCCGATAACTGGAAAATAGGCGAAACCCTATTACAAATAATAGGTTTTATGTTGCTGTTGGGAGCGCTGGGTTATTTTCTGGCATGTTGTTTTGCAAAGCGCCGCAGTTTTAAAATTTATAAACAGCAAGTCACTTTACCCACAGTTGAAATTGCACTTACTCAAGCGGGGCTTGCCATAACCAACTGGTGTTTAATGGCACTAATTATATTTGTACTATTTCTCGGTAAGGTACCTTACCCAACAATATTAGGAGTTTTATTAATTAGTAGCATTGCCGGAATTATTACACACATTCCTGGAGGCCTTGGTGTTATTGAAACGGTTTTTTTAGCGATGCTAGACCAGCGAGTCGCCAACGGTAGTATTCTCGCCGCTTTAATTGGCTATCGCTTTATCTATTTCCTAATACCTTTAGCAATAGCGTTTGTTGTTTATTTAGTGCTGGAATCGCGTGCGAAAAACATGTCTCACGCGTAATTAAACAAACCAGGCAATAAAAAAAACTAAGCACTACAAGGGCTACAAGTATATGGCTACAAGTGTGACGACGAATCAGGCTTACTACAAGATACATAGCCTGCAGTATTAGGGCAATCTGTCAGCATGCCGTAAACAAAAAAGCCTACGAGCAGAACTCCCAGAACACCTAAGATTACACTAATTGTTTTAGAAATTTTCATCGTTAGTTCCATAATTGTTAATAGGGTTTTTAAATGCGAATCTGGCCATTGCGGAGCTGCATGCGGGTAAGGTTTTTAATGGATGCTCGTTGGTAGCTATGGCGATCCCTATTATCTTCATCCGATTCGTAAATAGAATCTTTTGGTGCGTGACTTTTTGCAATTTTACGCGCCGCTGATTTTCGTGGCTGCTCGCCTACATGACGAATTAATTTACCACTGCAAAAATCGCTATAACTGTTTTCATCTCTGTTCATGATCGGCTCCTGAGAATTCCTCAATTCACATTTTTAGAAGACACCAAGTTCGATGTCGCATTGCAAACGTTAAATAAAAATTTGATGATCGTCGGTGTGTTAACGCTCTTATAAAAACATTGTATTAACTGCGTTAATCTAGCGAAATATGGGATTTAAATAAGTGAGGTGACGCACAGACTGAGTTAGGTTTGGCGCTTATTGTTGGCTCATAGATTGGCTTTGCGTAAAGATTTCCTTTCATGCACTAATCTAGAATTAATGTTCAATAAACAATGTTCAATAAACTATGAGGGCATCAGCCATGTTAACTTCAGCAAGCAACGTAAAATCAGAATTCAATAGCGGAAAAAATCAACTGCAAAATGCTTCATCTGATCTTTCCCAAGAATTCAAAAGTTTTGTGTGCGATATTGAAAACCTAATTAAAGAAACAGCATCACTCACCGGTGATGATTTGGCCAAAGCAAAAACCAGGATAGCTCAACGTATTGAAGTCGCAAAACAATCTGCTGGCGAAGTGGGTAGTTCACTCGCGCAACAGGCGCGCAAAACTGCAGAAGTAACTAATCAATATGTTCATGATCAGCCTTGGACAGTCATTGGCGCAGGCGCCGCGATTACCTTTCTGCTCGGCTTTTTACTTGCGCGTCGCGATTAAAATATTCCTATTATTTGCATAAGCTTTTTAACGACAACTTTTAACTACAGCAGCATGGATTGCTCCTGTAGTCTTTTATCGTTACCAGTTCAATGCTAGCCTCGCTTATCCTTATTTTAACCCAAAAAATTGTAATATTTAAACCCGATACGAAGTACAACATGACTATTCACTTTAGGGGAAGTCTGTGCGCTTTACGAAAAGTCAGTACGTTGATGGTTGCGAAGCACCGGCAATGCATTACTGACGAGTAACCTGGAAAAATCTTCTGCAGGCATTGGTGAGCTTAAGTACAAACCTTGCGCCTCATCGCACCTATGGCTGCGCAAAAAAGCAAATTGTTCCAGCGTCTCTACACCTTCAGCAAGCACTCGCTGTTTCAGATTTTTTCCCATGGCGATGATGGCGCTGACAATCGTAGCATTGTCGTTTTCCCTAGCCTGATCGCGCATATCGAGGTCGCGCATAAAAGAGCTGTCAATTTTCAAAGTGCCGACAGGAAAGCGTTTTAAATAACTAAGACTAGAGTAACCTGTGCCGAAATCATCGATAGTTAGCTGCACTCCTATTGCTTTAAGTGATTCAAGCAGCGTCACTGAGAGCTCTGCATCGCGCATAAGAATAGTTTCAGTAAATTCCAACTCCAGATAGTAAGGTGGTAAACCAGTTTCCCGTAAAACTTGAGAAATTCCGTCGAGAAAGTATTTATGTTTTAATTCTGCAGCAGAAATATTAATGGCAATAGGCATAATTCGTAGCCCCGCATTTAACCAGGTGCGAAGTTGCTGGCAAGCCTCGCGTAACACCCAGCCACCGATGGGAATAATAAGCCCACACTCTTCAGCAATGCTTAAAAATTCTGCGGGATAAATGAGACCTAACTTGGGGTTTTGCCAGCGAATCAGCGCTTCTGCGCCAACAATAATGCCGGAGGCGATATCGATTTTAGGTTGGTAGTGCAATATAAATTCTTGTTGTTTAATTGCGCGACGCAGGCTCGCTTCAATAAATGAACGCTGCATAGCACGCGCATTCATTTCCATTTTAAAAAACTGAAAATTATTCCGGCCGATTATTTTTGCATGATACATGGCTGCATCAGCATTCTGCATCAGCGCTTCTGCATTTTTGCCGTCGCCAGGATAAACACTAATACCTATGCTTAAAGTGATGTGTAGCTCATGCACACCAATAAGATGCGGTTCCGAAAAAGCTACAAATAATTTTTCAGTCGTGAGGGCTGCATCTTGTGGGCGTTCAATCTCACTTAATAAGATTACAAACTCATCGCCACCTTGACGGCATACGGTATCTGTCGCGCGCACGCAGCTAACTAAACGTTCAGCCACCGATTGTAAAAGTTGATCACCAATTGCATGGCCCAAGGAATCATTAATATGTTTAAAAAAATCCAAATCAATAAATAAGAGTGCAACTTGCATGTTATTGCGATATGCCAAGCCTATTGCTTGTGATAAGCGCTCAGTCAATAACAAACGGTTGGGTAATCCTGTTAGAAAGTCATGCTGTGCCAAATGCGTCATTTTTAATGCTGTGGTGCGCGAATCGTCCGCATTGTGAAATATAATCACTGCGCCCGTGACTTTTCCATCGCGGTTATAAATTGCTTTGATAGAGTTTTCAATAACGCATTCAGTGCCATCGGAGCGCAGTAATATTGGATTGGCTTCCAATGTTACTATTTCATTTTCGTGAATAATGCTTGTTGTGGAATTAAATACTGCTTTGCGCGTTGTGCTATGAATAATGTTAAAAACTTCAGCAATAGGGCGCCCAAGGGCATCATTTTGCGGCCAACCTGTCATTATTTCGGCCGCGCGATTGATATAAATTAAATTGCCTGAAAGATCAATGCTTATCACGGCATCGCCGATTGCATTCAGTGTAATCCGTGACCGCTCTCTTTCCTCGAATAATTCTTTTTCGGCGGCACACACCACTAGCTCATGTTTTTTATGATCTGTTATATAACGTAAAGCTCGCGGCAGCCAGTAACTATCAATATGGTTTTTGGTAAAAAAATCATGTGCACCACGCGCAAAAATTTGTTGTGCTCGTTCTTCATTATTATCCAGCACTAATATTAATGAGTCGGGTGCCGCTTGAACAACTTGATCAAATGCGGCAAGGCTCTGGTCACTATTTGGTGCTGTAATGTTCGTTCGGTTTTCGCCGCGAGATACAAAATTAGAAGCAGAATTCAACGAAGTGTTAAGGGTAGTATTAAGAGAACAATTGAGAGAAGAGTCAGAAATCATCAAATCAAGTATAATGACATCAATAGGTTCGTGTTCAGACCCGCTCTTGAGTCGAGCCAAACCCTCCGCAAGCGATGTCACCCACTGTATGCAATATGGGTTGTCCTTTACGTTCGAAAGTGCCGCCTGTACAAGCTCTGCATCATCAGCATTGTCTTCAATGAGCAAGATGTTTAACAGCGTTTTACTCACCATAGGTATCCAGAAAAATTTACGTTAGTTAATTGAAACAGCTTTAATTTCCGGCATTTCTATTGCGGTTCAGTCAATCCAGTAATCTAGTGTCAATCCAGCAACCTAGTACGGTTTCAGAAAGCGGCATAGCAATAACTTAACATCTAGCAATACCGTATAAATAACCCAACATAGCTAGACTAGTCTTACTGCCGGCGCCACTCAGTACGCTGACACACAGATACCAAACAGCCCGCCAGCGTTGCAAAGCGAGGGGTCATGTATCTTCCCTGTCTGCCAGCAGCGCTGCTTCCACTTTGCACGCGCATTGCTTTTTTAAATGGCGGAAAAATCTATATTGTAAATAAGTTCCCAATTATTTTTTTATGCCACTACTAAATATCTGCAATTTTATATTTCACTTTAATGACTAAAAAATTTCGAAAAAATATTAAATTAGTGAAAATTTATTTAATAGTTATTACATATTTTTATGTGAGTTGTCGAACAGATCATGACATCTTTAAACAATATTATTTGCTGCGAAAGTGCAAGGCATTTAGCCGCGCACTCTATTTACCTAATACCTTAAATGAGCAGGAGATTTAAAATGAACTATGAAACTCGCGACACTTATGGCATGTACAAAACCAATGATCATTCTGGCCCCGGCCCACAACTTATGGGCGCGAATACGCTAATTGGTAACGATGTGTGTAATCTTGATGATGAAGACGTTGGTAGCATCAAAGAAATTATGTTGGATGTGGCCGGTGGCGAAATTGCTTATGCAGTTTTGTCTTTTGGAGCCTTCCTCGGTATGGGCGAAAAGCTTTTTGCAGTGCCCTGGAACTCATTGAGGTTAGATACAGAAAACAAACGTTTTATTCTCGATATTAGTAAAGAGCGTCTTAAAACTGCACCGGGGTTTGATAAAGACGATTGGCCAAACTTTGCTGATCCATCGTTAACTAAAAATATTCACTCCTATTACGAAACAAGATCTCGTTCGTAGTTAAGCTGGTGATAAGTTAAATCGGTAAAAAGAAAATATTCTATTTTATCGGTATGAATGGGCCTCCGTATTGATGGGGGCTTTTAATTTTCAGATACTAAGGTCTAGAAAAATTTTTTTAAGTCAGCGTGTGTTAACACACCGAGGTGTGGAATATTTATTTTTATTCTAGGCAGCATAAATTGAATGCCACGTAATTCTGCGACGGTACTATTTATCTATTTATTCAACGGCATTATTAAACGCTACAACAGACTGGAGATTGTTATGGAAACTCGCAATGCACAATTTACAACGACTGAATTTAGCAGAGAGGCGGCAACGTCTTCGATGCCTTATTTAAGTGCGGTATCCTGGGGTGCCATTTTTGCAGGCGCAGGTGCTGCGGCTGCCTTATCGCTTATTTTATTATTGTTAGGTATGGGCTTAGGTTTGTCAGCTGTATCGCCTTGGGCGCATGCAGGAGTTAGTGGAACCACGTTCGGCTTAACAACGATTTTATGGATAACCATTACATCAATAATTGCTTCGGCAATTGGCGGTTACCTTGCGGGTCGTTTGCGCACGCGCTGGATTGCAACACATGTCGACGAAGTACATTTTCGCGATACCGCGCACGGTTTTTTAGCTTGGGCAATAGCTACCTTGGTTACTGCTACCTTATTAACATCTGTCATTTCATCAATAGTGAGTGGCGCTGCTCAAGCTGGAGCATCTCTCGCGGGTGCTGGCATTGCGACGGCAGCAGCTGTTGCAGGCACTGCTGCTGGCGCTGCAACTAATGATGGCGTCAAAGCGGAATCCGACAATAAATCATTAACTTATTTTATGGATACATTGCTGCGTAAAGATGCCAACGCTGCATCGAACAACGCTTCGTCGAATGCCGACAGTGGTGCTTCAGCAAACGATGCGCCGGCGCCTGGCACTGCCGCTGCTAAAGCTGAAGTAACTCGTATTTTTGTGAATGCACTTACGACAGGTAAATTGCCAGCGGAAGATATTCGCTACGCCGGACAAGTAATCGCGCAGCGCACCAATCTAAATCAGCAAGACGCGGAAAAGCGCGTTGTAGATACCTTCAATACTCTACAAGCAAAACTGCGCGAAGCAGAAACTGCTGCAAGAGCTGCAGCAGATCAAGCGCGTAAAGCGTCTGCTTATGGCTCCTTGTGGTTGTTTATTTCGTTGCTTGTCGGTGCTTTTGTTGCCAGTTTAACGGCGGTATACGGCGGTCGCCAACGTGATTTGTAATTAACATTTATTCATTCCATTTAGGAGAATTATTATGCGCTCTATACTTTTATATTTATTAGGTATACCAATTCCAATCATTATTTTAATTGCCTTATTTGTGCGTTAACTTTTAAAGCCCAGGCAATTATTTCAATACCACGATTTTAATATAAAACAGGAAATAAATTATGACCACTACAACGAAAAAAACAGTACCGGCAACAACACCCAAAGCGAAATCAACCACACCAGTAGCAAAAGAGGCAACTGCACTTTTACGTGCGGATCATAAGCTTGTTAATGGTTTATTTTCTGAATATGAAAAAGCTCGTTCGGTGAATAAAAAGAAAGAATTGGTTGCCAGAATTTGTACAGAACTGAGTGTTCATGCGCAAGTTGAAGAAGAAATTTTTTATCCGGCAGTTAAACTTGCATTGAAAGATAAGGAATTAATTCCAGAGGCAACGGTTGAGCACGCTACCTTGAAAGAGTTAATTGCCCAGGTTGAAGGCGTTGAGCCAGATGGTGAGATGTTTGATGCCAAAATTAAAGTTATGTCTGAATATGTAAAACATCATGTTAAAGAAGAGCAGAACGAAATATTTCCCAAAGCTAAAGCAAGTAATTTAGATTTAGTAGAACTTGGTACGAAATTAGCAGCACGTAAAGCAGAGCTGTTGGCCGAACGTAAATAAACGAACGAATCGCAAGCTACGTATTGAATTTAAAAGTTTTAATGCGCCATATAACTGCTATAAAAAGCGGTTATATGGCGTATGATTAAAGCGACGGCTCTATATTTACTTTAATTTAACCTAAAATGGAGAAGTGTCAGAAATGATCACCGCAAAAGAATTTGGCAAAACCGCAAAAAGAAATGAAATTAATGCACCAACTTTGGACGTTAATTTTTTAAATTGGCTGACAACAACCAGTACAGAAAATAAAATTGACAATTTCGTACAATGGTGGGAAGGTTGGTACGAAGCTTTGGATGAAATTCTTTCGTTGCAAAGAGGTAAATTTATTAAAAATCAATCGCAGTCTTTCTGCTAAACGATTCTCCACTCATAGCTAAATTGTCATCTATATATGAGAAATTTTTAACTTTCTCTGCAAAATGAAATTTCCTTAGGGAGGATAAACCCATGATTCACTTATCCCAACATCAAGAATACTCTGCCCGTTACGGCCTTAAAAGTGCTTTAAATAAAGGTGCAACCAATGCTGTTGAAGTCGCGCAGAAAATTGCCGAAGAAAAATATCGCGACCTGATGGGGCGCGACATTTTTATTAGCGAAATGTCGGATATTCATCAGTTAATAGAAGAATTGAGTAACTGGGCTGCCACTCAGGCAAAGCTACCTGGCAATACAGTTACGCATTAGCTGCCAACATTGCGTAAATTAGGTTGTTGCGGGAATCATGTGACGAGTATCTAAAACTATTAGATGACATCGTAACAATCACCCATGACGGCTTGAATTATTTTTTTTGCAATCTTCGTTTCATCGGTGCTGGATATTTCTGTTATAACTACAATTTTTCCTTCCAAAATAGCGTCGTAAATAAGGATATCTTTTAAAATGATATCGTTTAATGCTGCGACGCGGCTGTCTTTAACTACACCATTCGGTAGTGCCGCATATTTTCCCAAAAGATGCACATTTCTGCGCTGAAAGCCATTTGCAACAAGTTTGGCAATAACACTTTCGGCTTGCTCATGATATGTAAAAAATCCAGCTATATAATCACTACACTCATTCATGGTTTACCCCTAAGCTACTTTTAAAAAAACATTAGCTACTTAAAGCTACCGGTGAGCATCCATACTCCACTTCGCTTGCTAGGCTGGAATTAGCGACGCCCGAACAGTAAAAACAAAACGACAATAATTAATAATAAGCCTACGCCGCCGGTAGGTGCATAGCCCCATGAATGGCTGTGCGGCCACGCAGGAAAAACACCGACCAGCATCAGAATTAGAACAAGTAATAAAATATTTCCTAAGCTCATATATTTTTTCTCAAGGTTGGTAGTTAAATAATAGGGGTAGTCAATTGATAAAGGTTGGTAGTTAAGCAATTTTTTACAGGCGATTGCACAAACTTTCACCGCGAATTAGCCAGTGTAGCGATAAAATAAAATCTTGCTCACCAGGCTTTATTGATGCTGAAGCAAAGTAGTGGTATCTATCCGTGCGCAAACACACAGAGAAGCGAAAAAGCTGATAGGTTTATTAACCTATAGAGTGAAATGAATGGGCAGAACAAACAAATAATGCAGGGCGAACGCAGTCCGTTTTTTGCTAAATTAAACATCTCGCCGCAAGCAGCGAGGTATATTTTTGTTTCAAAAATCTATTTCGTGGCACGCCACGGGGAATTTAACCCTCGCTTGCGATTAAAATATTTAATGAGGCAAAGATAAATAACAAGGAGGACTCAGTTACCAATTTATATTAATTAAGCAATGTCTTGGAGATATAGTTTAATAGGCGCAAGTTGGCTGGTCCCGTAGAGCGTGCTTTCAAACAACAAAAGAATTCAAGGCTTGGTTAAATACCCTATTTTGTGTAGTTAGGCGACATTATGTTAGGCAACACACGGACAGTGAGCGTCAATCCCTAGATTATGCATGTTTATAGGTTAAAAATTACTGATGTATCATAGTTCGAATAACTATATGTTGGGGTATTTGTCAGGTGTGATTTGCTTGTGAAATTGACACATAAAAAGACAATATTTGAGTGGTTATACTTGAATGCAGTATTAAGAAGCTACCGTTAAAGGAACAAATATTTAAAATTAGGCTCCTTATTCATAGCTATTTTTTATTTTTATCCACTACTGAAACATTGCTAGTTCAGTCAGAGAATAGTTTTATTATGCCATCAACAAGTACTCGTAAAAATATTTTCATGCTTGCGCTGCCAACTATTCTAGTGGTGATGATTGCGGCGACATTGTTTTGGTTTTTTGATCGTATAAAAGAAGCCGATAAAATGCGCGATCAAACCCAGCTTACAGTTAATACTGCGC